>JAFLDU010000274.1 GCA_017309145.1 Zoogloea sp.
GTCGTGGCCGATCTCAACGCCCGCGCCCTGGCCAGCCGCGAGACTTCCGAGCTGCGCGCCGAGACGGTGCAGATGGGCTATTCGATGGTCCGCCTGTTGGTGGATCTGCCGGCCTTTGCCCGCCTGCCGGGCTGGCTGGCGCGGGTGCGGGCGGTGGACGAGCCGGTGTTCACCACCGTGTGGGCGGCTGCCGCCACCGCCTGGGGCGTGCCCCCGGCCGATGCGCTGGCCGGCTACACCTGGGCCTGGCTGGAGAACATGGTGATGGCCGCGGTGAAGGCCGTGCCGCTTGGCCAGGCGGCGGGGCAGCGGCTGCTGGCCGAATTGTCGGAGCGGGTGCCGGCGCAGGTGGATAAGGCGATTGTCATGGCGCCGCAGAACTGGTCCAATTTCCAGCCCGGCCTGGCGATTGCCAGCGCCCGCCACGAAACCCAGTATTCGCGCCTGTTCCGGTCCTGATCCCGATATGCCTACCAAGACGCCCCGTCAGGCACCCGTGCCTTCGACCCTCAAGTCGCCTTCCCACGCTCCCCGCCTCGGCATCGCCTGCCAGGGCGGCGGCGCGCATACCGCCTTCACGGCCGGGGTGCTGGCCTATCTGTTCCTGTCCTTCGAGCACTTCCGCCGCCGCGGTGAAGACGAAAAGTGGTTCAGCCTGGTCGGCCTCTCCGGCACCTCAGGCGGTGCCATCACTGCCGCCATGGCCTGGAGCGAGGTGCCCGACGGCAGCTGGGCCGAAGGCGCCCGGCGCGTGCTGCATTACTGGAACCGCAACAAGGCCAGCCTCGACCCACGCGGCAAGCTGCCCCTGTGGTGGGGCGATTACTTCACCAACGCCGCCACCCAGTGGGCCAGCATCTGGCAGAACTGGCTGCCGGCGGTGAGCCTGCCGCCGTCGCCCTTCACCTCGTCCCTGGTGCAGGACCGCATGCGTGACGACATGCGGGCGGTGGTGGGGCTGCCGGCCGATGCCGAGCGCTTCAAGGGCCGCCCGGGGCTGGACCTCTTCGTGGGCGCAGTGGATGTGGTCAACCCCGGCGGCGAACCGGAAACAGCCTTCCGCACCTTTCCTGAAGACGCTGCGGCCGGCCTGCGCCTGGATGAGCTGCTGGCCAGCGCCTGCATCCCCGAGCTGTTCGTGGCCCAGCCGCTCAGCGTGGACAAGGGCGACGGCTCCGGCGAGCGCGAGGGGCGGATCTTCTGGGATGGCCTGTATTCCCAGAATCCCCCCATCAACGACTTCTTCATCGACCGCGAGCGCGACTGCAAGCCCGACCTGCTGTGGGTCATCCAGATCAACCCGAACACCTATGAAGGCAGCCCCCACGGCCCGCTGACCCCCGACGACCAGGACGACCGGCGCAACGAACTCTCCGGCAACCAGTCGCTGGCCCAGGAGCTGCGCGCCATCGACGTGGTGAACCGGATCGCCTTCGAACTCGCCGAGCTGCCGGCGCTCACCCCACGGCTGGCCGCCTACAAACCGGTGACGGTGTGCTTCATCCGCCTGGGCGAACGCGCCGAGGGGCCGCTGGCCCGCTACCGGCTCAACTACGCCTCCAAGCTCAACCGCGACCCGGACTTCATCGACGCGCTGATGGCCGAAGGCATTGCCGCCGCCCACCGCGCCGCCACCGGCCACGAGCTGGTGCGCCCGCACCGCTGCATGACCGAAGCCTGCGCCCTCGACTTTCCCAACCCGGACTGGCCCTTGCCCGCCCAACTCGAAGCTCTGCTCGACGACCCGGCCCTGGCCGCCCAGTGGCGTCGTCTGTGCGCCGCCTGAACCCTGCACGCAACCCAGAAAGACAAAGGACTCCCCCATGAAAGGCCAACCCCTCCGTGTCGGCATCGGCGGCCCCGTCGGCTCCGGCAAGACCGCCCTGACCCTGGCCCTGTGCCAGGCCCTGCGCGACAAGTACGACCTGTGCGTGGTGACCAACGACATCTACACCGCCGAAGACGCCCAGTTCCTGGTGCGCAACGAAGCCCTGGTGCCCGAGCGCATCATCGGCGTGGAGACCGGCGGCTGCCCCCACACCGCCATCCGCGAAGACGCGTCCATCAACCTGGAGGCGGTGGACCGCCTGATCCGCAAGTTTCCCGATGTGGAGCTGATCTTCGTCGAATCCGGCGGCGACAACCTGGCCGCCACCTTCTCGCCGGAGCTGTCCGACCTCACCCTCTACGTCATCGACGTGTCCGCCGGCGACAAGATCCCGCGCAAGGGTGGGCCCGGCATCACCAAGAGCGACCTGCTGGTCATCAACAAGATCGACCTCGCCCCGCTGGTCGGTGCCTCGCTGGAGGTGATGGACCGGGACGCGAAAAAGATGCGCGGCGAACGCCCCTTCATCTTCAGCAACCTCAAGACCGGCCAGGGCCTCGCCGAAATCATCGCCTTCATCGAAAAGCAGGGCCTGCTGGCCGAGGTCTGACGCGGCCTTCAAAGGCGCCGCCCGACGTGCGCCCGCAGCCATTCCGTCATCACTTTTCGGGTATGCTCATGGGGCACGCCACATCCAGGAGCACCCGTGGGCGTGGGATGGGAACCCAGAAGATCAGACCAACAATCCTAGCTGCGCACGAAGAAGGGAACAGTTATGAGCGAAGAACAAAACAAGTTCGAAGAATTCTACGGCTACAAGTTCGAGGAGCTGACCGTCGGCCAGTCTGCCGTCTATGCCCGCACCGTGACCGAAGCCGACATCTTTGCCTTTGCCGGCGTGTCGGGTGACTTCAACCCCGTGCATGTGAACGAAGAGCTGGCCGCCGCCAGCATGTTCGGTGGCCGCATCGCCCACGGCATGCTGTCCGCAGGTTTCATCTCCACCGTGCTCGGCACCAAGCTCCCCGGCCCGGGCAGCATCTACCTGTCCCAGTCCCTCAAGTTCAAGGCCCCGGTCAAGATCGGCGACACCGTGGTGGCCCGCTGCACCATCAAGGAACTCAACCCCGAAAAGCGCAAGGTCAAGTTCGACACCGTGTGTACCGTGCGCGGCAAGGTGGTGGTCGAAGGCGAAGCCGACATCATGGTGCCGGCCCGCTGATATTCAGCCCTCGCTGAAGCATCACCCAAGACAAAGCCCCCGCCTGCCGGGGGCTTTGTTTTTGCGGGGGCTGGGGGGGCGGATGGCGCACCCGTCAATCTCCTTTTGAGAATGCGTCCATCTGTATTCGTCATGCCACACCCGGCGCAGAATCTCTATCATCTCCTTGTTCGCCATCCGCCGGCAGCGCCTCACGCCGGCAAGCCAGGAGATGCTCTCATGCTGGACGCCATCCTCATCACCGTCGGCATCGTGGTGGCCGCCTGCTCGGTGTCGTACAAACTGCTGCTGCTGATGTACCGGCCCACGCCGGAAGGGCGGACCCAAACCCCCACCATCGCAGACGCCGTCGACTCCCGCCGCAGCTGAACCCCACACCACGCTCCCCACGGCCACCTTGGGGCGATGCAGGGGCGGCTTCAGCCGCCCAGAACTCAAATCACGCCCCCCGTGATTCAAATCCGCAGCCTGTGAATTGAGATCCGCCGCCCGTGAATTGAGATCCGACCGCCCGGATTTCAAATCCGGCACGCCGGAACTCAATCACGCGCCCCCGGAACTCAAATCCACCACCCCGGAATTGACATCCGGACCCTGAGATTTGACATCCTGCCCCTCGGATTTGAGATCCGGGCCTCCAGAATTCAAATCCAAGGCGCCGGAACTCAAACCCGCCCTTGCGTATCTCAAATCCGCCGTCCTGACACATGGCCTCGGCAACGTGATTGCGCAGTACTCCGGCAACGGAAACGTGACGGCCGCCGTCACCCAGCCGTCCTCGGCAACGGGCTGCGCCGCCACCGCCTTTGCGGGCTTTCCGGTGGGCCACATCGCCCTGCTCAAACGTGGCGACTGCACCTTTTCGGTCAAGGCACAGAACGCCTATCTTGCCGGTGCCAGCGGGGTCGTGTTCTACAACAATGCCGAGGGCGAACTGCGGATCGACCTGCAGGAAGCGTTCACCCCCAACATCCCGGTCGTATCGATCTCGCAGCAGGACGGCGAGCGCCTGGCCCGGACAGCCGGCCTCCAGCTGCGCCTGACGGTGCAGGCCGTGCGCGGCAGCATCCGCACGAGCAATGTGATCGCCGAGCTTGCCGGCACCAGCCCGGGGCGTGTCGTGATGATGGGTGCCCACCTCGACTCGGTGAATGCCGGCCCGGGCATCAACGACAACGGAAGCGGCGTGGCCGCATTGCTCGAGTCCGCTGCGCAACTGGCCCGATCCAAACCCCGTAACACCGTCCGTATCGCCCTGTGGGGGGCTGAAGAGCTGGGCAACCTGGGCTCTAAGTTCCATGTGGGGGCGCTTTCGCCCGCGCAGAAAGAGGCCCTGGCGCTGTACCTGAACTTCGACATGATCGGCTCGCCCAACGCCGGCTTCTTTGTTTATGACGGCGATGGATCGGGCAGCGGCTTTGCCGGGCCGCAGGGCTCCGGCGAAATCGAGAGCGTACTCGCAGACGACTACCGCAGGCGGGGCGTTCAGCCCCGCGGCGTGGATCTGCGGCTGTCCACAGACCAGCTGTCGTTCGCCTCGGCCGGCATCCCCGTGGGCGGGCTCTTCAGCGGCCACGACGGCATCAAGTCCGCGCAGGAAGCCGCGCTATGGGGCGGAACCAGCGGCACGGCCTACGACGCCTGCTACCACAAAGCCTGTGACGTGCTCGCCAACGCCGACACCAGCGCCTTCCGCTTCAACGTACCGGCAGTGCTCGCCGCCGCATGGCACTTTGCCATGAGGCCCGATCTCAGTCTGGCCAGCGCCCAGACGACCGCCACGCAGACCCCGGGCACCACCCGCCTGTCGCCCCTGCATCTCCACCAGAAACATGGGGCTGTGGAAGGCACGAGCGTGAAATAGAAAGGCCCCATCCCGGCCCCCATTCCGCCGTGCCCAAGGCAGGCCACTCCGCAGCCCGCATCTGCGCCCCTGCAAGCTTTCACGGGCTTTGGGGAGCGCAATCACCATCTGGAAAATTGTGTTTCGAAAATGCCAATGTATTGTTCAAATGCAAATGGAATCCTAGTATCAAAGCGTGCCCCGAGCACGCCCACAAGACATCAGGAGACAGCATGAACAACGTCAGCGAAAGCACCCAGGTATCCCCCAAACAAGCGCTCAAGGACATCGAGTCCTACCTCGCCTTCACCGCACTCACCGATTACCGCTCCAACAACCCCGCCCACAGCCGCGACGCCGCCGACCTGGCCTACAAGAATCTGCGCGAAGCCGAACTCCACGCCATCACCACCCAAGCCGCCGCCGACGCCGCCAGCGACGCCCTCGCCAAAGCCCGCCGCGACCTCCACGACGTGATCCTCGGCGTCAAGAACGAAACCCGGGCGCTGTACGGACCGAACTCGGATCAGGTGGCGGCGTTGGGGCTGAAGAAGAAGAGCGAGAGGGCGAAGGTGGGGAAGGGGAAGAAGGGGGAGGGGGCGTAAGGTTGGAGAGAGGTTGAGGAGCGTGGGCCCCGGTTGGGGCCTGCGGTGAGGAGAGGGAATGGAGCGGCCTGCGGGCCGCTTCTTTTCTTTGGAGTGGGAAGCGGAGTTGTTGTGTTTCTCTTGCTGGAGCAGGCCTGTCTGACGCAAGGCTATTGGTAATCGATGTTCTGGATAATGATGTGAAAGGTGAATGTCCAGTGATGTAGTTCACGTTGTGCGGGTGGCTTCTTTGGCTTTAGATTTTCTGATTCCGTCCGATGATATTGGTCATTAAGGACGTATATGGCCCACATAAAGTAAGGTTGGATGAGAGTGGGGAAAAGAGGTTCGGTGATCGAGGATGATATGGTCAGCTAATGACTGGTTTCGGCCAGGAGCTGTCTCTCACGAAAGCGCCGCATAGCGGACGTTGGCTCTGTCCGTATGATTGCTGACTGATAAGGAGACCGGCATCGGATAACCTTCATGCCATTCAAAACCTTCGCGGCGATTC
>JAFLDU010000275.1 GCA_017309145.1 Zoogloea sp.
GTGCCGGCCGGCGCCGTGCCGGTCCTGCCCGGCGGCCTGCTCCAGCTCCGGGCGGTGGCGCCGGCGGCCCTGCGACGGGTGGCCCGCAGCCTGCACTGCCATCAGGAGATCGCTGCCCATGCCTGTGTGGCCTTCGGCATGCTCGCCCCCCTGGCCGACCTGGTCGAGACCGAACCTGCTGCCTACCGGGATGTGCTGCGCGAGGCCGGGCAGCTGGGGCAGGTGCTCTACCTCGAGGCCGAGGCGCAGGGGCTGCGCGGCACGGGCGTCGGCTGCTTCTTCGACGATCCGGTGCAGGAAGCCGCTGGCGTCGACACGGACCGTTTCCAGGCCGTGTATCACTTCACCATCGGTCTGCCGGTGGAAGACCCGCGGATTGAAACAACACCGGCCTATCTCGCCCGGGCCGAGGAGCAGACTGCATGACCCACAACGGAAACCTCCCCCGCGCCGGTCGGGGATACCTGCGCATCGATGCCGGCCGCGCCGCCGACCTGATCCGGCGCGGGAGCGACGGTCGGCTGCAGGTGCCTGTCGTGTTCGACGTACGCGACCCGGCCAGTTTTGCACGGGCCCATGTGGACGGCGCTGAGCACCTCACCGAAGCGGGGTTGGGCGGGGTCTTCAGCCGCCTGCCACGGGCCACACCGGTCCTCATCTACTGCTATCACGGCAATGCCAGCCAAGTGTATGCGGCGATGTTCGCCGACTTCCGCTACACCGAGGTGTACAGCGTGGATGGCGGGTTCGCGCCCTTGGCTGCCGCGCTCGCGGCGGCGGCGGTGGAGCGTCTCGTGCCGGTGCTGCCGGCCGATGCCAGTCCCGACCTGCGGGACTTCGTGGCCGGCTTCGGTTTTGATCCGGACAACCTGGATGCGGCCCGCGAGCACGGTCTGACCCCCTTGATGCGTGCCGCCCTGCTCGGCCGTAGCGATTGGCTCCAGGCCTTGCTGGCTGCCGGCGTCGACATCGGTCTGCGCAACGGCGATGGCAACAATGCCCTGTGGCTGGCCTGCGTCTCGCGGGTCCCGGCCGCCATCCAGGCCCTGGTGGAGGCCGGGATCGACCTGGACAACCGCAACGACGTGGGGGCGACCTGCCTGATGTATGCGGCTTCCAGCGGTCGTGCGGAGATCGTCGCGGCACTGCTGGCGGCGGGCGCCGACGCCTACATCCGCAACGATGATGAGGCCCTTGCCGTGGATCTGGCCTCCACCCTTGAGTGCCTGCGCCTGCTGAGGCACACGGCGGGCTGAATGTCGGCCGGAGTCAGGCCGCCTGCCAGAGGGTGACACTGCCGCCGGCCTGGATCGGTGTATGGCGATGGAGCAGGCGTTCGATCTGGACGGCCGGGACAGGGGGGCTGATGAAGTAACCCTGGATCTTCTCGCAGCCGATGCTGCGCAGGAACTTCAGCTGGGCTTCGGTCTCCACCCCCTCCGCCACCACCTCGAGCCCCAGCTTATGGGCGAGCAGCACGGTGACGTCGCAGATGTCGGCGTCACTGGGGTCGGTTTCGATGTCCTTGACGAAGGAGCGGTCGATCTTGAGCGTGCGGATCGGGAAGAGCTTGAGATAGGCCAGGGACGAGTAGCCGGTGCCGAAGTCGTCGATGGACAGGGACAGGCCGCTGTCGGTGAGGGCCCGCATCACCTCGATGGTGTCGTCGGGGGCGGCCATCGACGCCGATTCGGTCACCTCCAGGTCGAGCAGGCCGGCATGCAGGCCGTGCGATTCGAGCAGCTCGGCGATGCGGGCCGGCAGGGTCTTGTCGAGAAACTGCCCGGTGCTCAGGTTGATGGACATCCGCAGCGGCGGGAGGCCGGCCTCGCGCCAGGCTTCGAGCTGGCGGCAGGCCTCCTGCAGGACCCAGTCGCCGATCGCGTCGATGATGCCGGTCTCCTCGGCCACCGGGATGAATTCGACCGGAGGGATCAGGCCCCGGCTGGGGTGCTGCCAGCGGATCAGGGCTTCGACGCCCACCAGGCGGCCGCTGCGCAGGTCGAGCTGGGGCTGGTAGTGAAGCACGAACTGGCCGCGCTCCAGGCCGCTGCGCAGTTCGGATTCGAGGGACAGACGGTGGGTCGTGGCGGCGTTCATGCCTTCCGTGAAGAATTGGAAGTTACCGCGGCCCATGGCCTTGGCGTGGTACATGGCCACGTCGGCGTTCTTCAGGAGGTCACCGATCTCGGTGGCGTCGTCCGGATAGAGGCAGATGCCGATGCTCGGCGAGGTGCGCTGCTCCTGGCCGTTGATCTGATAGGGGGCCGACACGGCCCGGACGATCTTGTCGGCCACATGGGCGGCGTCGGTGGCGTCGGCCCCGTCGGGCAGGACGACCACGAACTCGTCGCCCCCCAGGCGCGCCACGATGTCGCTGTTGCGCACCGTGGCACTCAGGCGCCGGGCCACCTGGATCAGCAACTCGTCACCCACGTGATGGCCGAGGGTGTCGTTGATCGCCTTGAAGCGGTCCAGGTCGATCAGCATCAGGGCCAGGGGCTGCCCGGTGCGCCGGCATTGTCCGATGGCCTGCTCGAGCTTCTCGTTGAGGCTGAAGCGGTTGGGCAGGTTGGTCAGGGTGTCGTGGTGGGCCAGATGGCGGATGCGTTCCTCGGAGGCCTTCAGCTCCGAGATGTCGATGAAGTTGCCGATGTAGTTCTGAACCTGCCCGGCGGCATCCCGCACCAGGGCGATGGACAGCCACTTGGGGTAGGCCTGACCGTCCTTCCGGCGGTCCCACAGCTCCCCCTGCCAGGCGCCGCTGCGTTCCAGGCGGGCCCACATGTCCCGATACACCTCGGGGGCCGTGATGCCGGCCGACAGCATGCGCGGGTTCCGACCCAGGACTTCCTCTTGCGTATAGCCGGTGAGCTTGGTGAAGGACGGGTTGGTCGCGACGATGCGGTTCTCGGCGTCGGTGACGATGATCGCCTCATTGCTGTTCGAGAACACGGTGGCCAGCAGGCGCAGGTGCTCGTCGTGACGCTTGCGTTCGGTGATGTCCTGGACCGTGCCCTCATAGCAGATGAACTCGCCCTGGGGACCGAGCACCGTATGGGCGTTCTCCGAGATCCAGATGCATGAGCCGTCGCGGCGGCGCACTTCGGACTCGAAGTTGATCACCTCGCCGTGCATCGCCATCAGGCGGCGGAAGCTGCACCGCCGCTCGGGATCCACGTAGAGCCGGCTCTCGATGTCCGACAGGTCGGCCATCAGCTCCTCCGGGGTGGCATAGCCGTAGAGGCGCGCCAGGGCCGGATTGGCAGCCAGGTAGCGGCCCTCGCGGGTGGTCTGGAAGATGCCTTCCGAGGCGTACTCGAAGATGTGGCGGTAGCGCAGCTCGGAATGGGCCAGGGCGTCCAGGGTGGCCTGACGGGGCGTCACGTCCTCGATGAAGCCCTCGATGACCACCCGGCCTTCCTCGTCGGGGACCGTGATGCCCCGTTCAAGCACCCAGCGGATCTCGCCCCGGGCGGTCTGGATGCGGTACTGCACGGCGAAGCGCTGGCCGTCCCGCGCGGCCCCCCGGATCTGCTCGCGGATCCTGATCCGGTCTTCCGGGTGGGTGATGCTCTCCCACGAGATCGACGCGTTGTCCACGATCTCGGCGGGCGTGTAGCCACATAGTCCGGTGCTGCCCTGGCTGACGAAGACCATGGTCCAGTGCGAGTCGTCCAGGCAGCGGTAAACCATGCCCTCCAGATTGTTGACCAGGGTATCGAGGATGCGGGTGCGGTCGATGGATCTGGCGGTGAGGAGACTGCTTCGTCGAAGGCGTCCGGCTTGGGCGTGCACGATAGGGGAGGACCTGGGCGGTGCTGCAATGGAGTCGTGCCCATTCAGCAAGCGCCGTGCCTGCCCGCAGGCCTTGCCTGACGGGCCGGCAGGGGCCCCCAGGCACCGGGAGGGGGCGTGGCCGAGCTCGCACGCCCCGTGATTGTGCGCTGCGACAAATCAGGTCGGCGGCCTGTGCGTCAGGTGTGCTGCAGGTCACTCACGACGCTGGCATTCACGCACTCCCGACCTCGATGGCATGCCCCGCCGGGGTGCGCGTGAAGGTCGCGCTTCAGTGCAGGGTGCGTGGCATGGCCAGGGTGAATTCGGGGATGTCCGCATCGAAGTGCGCGCCATCCTCGCCCACCATCTGGTAGCGGCCCTTCATGGTGCCGACCGGGGTGGCGATGGTGCAGCCACTGGTGTACTCGAAGGCTTCACCGGGTTTCAGCAGGGGTTGCTTGCCGACCACCCCGCTGCCTTCCACCTCCTGCACCGCGCCACCGGCGTCGGTGATGATCCAGTGACGACCCAGTAGCTGGGCGCTGGCCGAGCCGATGTTGCGGATGGTGATGTGGTAGGCGAACACATAGCGGTCGGCCTCCACGCTGGATTGTTCTTCGATGAAGTGGGCAACCGCCGTGACCTCGATGGCCTTGGGGTGAGCGCGGGTGGTCATTGTCTCTGGGCTTTTGGGGTTCGAAGAGCCGTCATTGAAACGGAATTGCCGGCCCGCCGCAACCGGTGGATCCCGTGCCGCCGAGCCTGCCGCCGCGTTGGCGTGCGGCAGGTGGGCAGGTACACTGCGCAGCTTCCCGCTCCCACCCCGTCAGGCAATCCCATGACCTTCCGCATTGCTCCCAGCATCCTCTCCGCCAATTTCGCCAAGCTCGGCGAAGAGGTCGCCAACGTGATCGCCTCCGGCGCCGACTGGATCCATTTCGACGTGATGGACAACCATTACGTGCCCAACCTGACCATCGGCCCACTGGTCTGTGAGGCCATCCGCCCTTGCACCACCGCGCCGATCGACGTGCACCTGATGGTCAAGCCGGTGGATCGCATCGTCCCCGACTTCGCCAAGGCCGGTGCCAACATCATCACCTTCCACCCGGAGGCCTCCGAGCACATCGACCGGACCCTGGGCCTGATCCGTGACAGCGGCTGCCAGGCGGGCCTGGTGTTCAACCCGGCCACCCCGTTGAACTGGATGGACCACGTGATGGACAAGCTGGACATGGTTCTGGTGATGAGCGTCAACCCGGGCTTCGGCGGCCAGTCCTTCATTCCCGGCGCCCTCGACAAGCTGCGCGAAGCGCGCGCCAAGATCGACGCCTACACGGCCCGCACCGGGCGGCAGATCCTGCTGGAGGTCGATGGCGGGGTGAAGGTGGACAACATCGCCGCGGTCGCCCGGGCCGGTGCCGACACCTTCGTGGCCGGTTCCGCGGTGTTCGGTGCCGGCAAGGACACCGACCCGCAGCGCTACAACTCGGTGCTCGCCGATCTGCGCACGGCGCTCGCCGGCATCTAGCCGCCGGCGCGGCGGCGGGCCGAGGGGGGCACCCCGAGCACCCTCAGGAAGGCCCGGCGCATCCGCTCTCCGTCACCGAAGCCGCAGCGGCGGGCCACCACCTGCACGGCGTCCTGACCGCTCTCCAAGGCTGCCACTGCAGCCTCCACCCTCAGCCGCTCCACCGCCCGGGCCGGCGTGACTCCCACCTCCTGCACGAAGCGGCGGGAGAAGTTGCGGGGGCTCATGCAGGCCAGGGCGGCCAACTGGTCCACGTCCAGGCGCTCGTCCAGATGCCTCCGCACATGGTCGAGCAGGCTGGCGAAGGGGCTGCCGGGGGGCTGCATGTCCGCCATCTCCGAAAATTGCGACTGTCCGCCAGGGCGTCGGTAATACACCACCAGCTGGCGGGCCACCTGACGCGCCACGGTTTCGCCGAGGTCGTCGGCGATCAGGGCCAGGGCCAGGTCGATGCCGGCGGTGATGCCCGCGGAGGTCCACAGCGGTCCGTCTCGCACGAAGATCTTGTCGGCATCCAGCTGCACCGCAGGAAAGCAGCGGCTGAAGCGGGGGCCGCGGCCCCAGTGGGTGGTGGCCTTGCGGCCATCGAGCAGGC
>JAFLDU010000276.1 GCA_017309145.1 Zoogloea sp.
CGCCGACCTGCCCAATCGCAACCCGTTGCCGGAAGGGGCCGCCTGGCCTGCCGATCCGGCCGGGCAGGTGGCCCGCTCCCATGTGCCGGCGGTCTTCGATCCGCTGCTGCCGCGTGCGGCCGAGCAGATCTGGCGGGCAGATTCGCCGCAGGCGGTGGACGAGGCAGTGGAGGCCATCGCCAGCTTTGTCGTGGATGGCCGTTGGCCGAATCTGCTGGCGGCGCTGGCACGCCGTGCGGCAGCCCTGCCGAGGGTGGTGGTGGCACTGCGCTGCGAGCCGACAGCCACGACCGGGGCGGAATGCCGAGGTGATGGAGGACAGCGCTTGCGCATCGACATGGCGACCGGGCAGATCGAGGGCCTGCGGCTGGGGGCTGCGTTGCCGCATCCCGCCTTCGCGGCCCGTCCGGCCCCCGCCTTGCGCTTGGCGGGAGGCGACTGGCTGGAGCGGCTGGACATGACAGGCCTGGAGAAGGGGCGTGGAACGCTCCGGCTGGTGCTGCGCGACGACAGCGGGGCCCTGGCCGCCGCCTTGCGCACGCTGGCCAGGGGGGAGCCGTGGCAGGCGCTACTGGACGGCCGCCCGGTGCCCGGCGAGGCCTTGCTGGATGCCGTGCTGGCCGAGCTGGGGGCAGGGCGGTCGTCGATGCCCGGGCCGGTGCTCCCGCAGCCGCAGCTGGAACTGCCGGTCGCCCCGCCCGTTGCCGAGGCCGGTGGCGTGGCGCCGGCTCTGGCCGCTTTCCATGCCTGGTGCGCGGCCTGCCATTGGACGGCCGAGACCTTCCCCCCCAATTTCCTGCACGGGCCGGTGGAGACCCTGGAGGGGCGTCTGCGCCAGTGCGCGCCGCGCATCTATGTGCGTCTGGCCATGGCCCGCATGCCTCGTGACCAGCGCGTCAAGACGCCGATGCCACCGGAAACCTTGCTGCCGGCCTTTGGCACCCATGCCGAGGCATGGGCCCGCAGCCCCGAGCGCGGTGCGCTGGAGGCGACCATCCGCCGTCTGCTCCCGGCCGAGAACGGGCGCGAGCCCGATCTGCCGACCTTGCTGGCCGGGGGCTATGAAGCACTTCCCCCCTGCCTGGCTCCTGCTCGTCCATGAAGGGATGCGACCATGACCTTGCACGCCGTGACTGCTCACCCGTGGAAGCTCCGCTTCCTGATCCTCTTCGCACTGACCGTGGTGCTGCCGGCCAGCCTCGGCATATGGTTGCTCGGCCGTTTCGGGGCCGATACACCGGTGGACTACGCCGATCCGGTGGAGCACTTCAAGTATGGCTCCACCGGCGGCGAGCATGAGATGGGCTTTCCGTACTGGATCTGGCGCGCGCTGCCCGAGGTGTGCAGCCACTATCTGCCAGGGCCGGGTTACCAGTCCATCGGGATGATCTACGAGAAGAACCCGGACGGCAGCCTCAAGGATCTACCCGTCGGGACCTCGAAGCGCCGTTACCAGGGCGTGGACCGGGTCTTCGTCAATTGCGCGGTGTGCCATACGAGCACTGTCAGGGCCGCCCCCGGCACGCCGCCGCTGCTGGTGCCGGGGATGCCGGCGGCCTTGTTCAACATGAAGGCCTTCGAGGAGTTCTTCTTCCGTTGCGCGGCCGATCCCAAGTTCTCTCAGGAGTACCTGATCCCCGAGATCCAGCGCCAGGGGGCCGACCTGGATCTGCTCGACCGCTACCTGGTGTATCCCCTGGCCATCGGCATCATGCGTGACCGGGTGCTGGCCCTGAAGGGGCGTTTCGAGTGGGTTTTCGAGCAGAAGGCATGGGGGCCGGGGCGGGTCGATACCTTCAACTCGGCCAAGGTGATCTTCAACTTCCCGATGCACCGGCTGGATCCGAAGGAGTTCGACGCACCGGCGGACTTCCCGTCGATCTGGCTGCAGCGCCCGCGCCGGGAGCCGCGGGCCATGGAGCTGCACTGGGACGGCAACAACCCGGACATGACCGAGAGGAACAAGAGCGCCGCCTTCGGCACCGGCACCACCCCGCCAACCATCGACCTGCGGCGCATCCGCCGCGTGGAGGCGTGGATCATGGATGCCGAGCCGCCGCGCTTCGATACCCTGTTTCCCATTGATCAGGGGCTGGCCGAAAGGGGGGCTCCGCTCTACCGGGAATACTGCGCCAACTGCCATGGCGCCGATGGTCGGGATTTCAGCGGTGACCGGGTGGGGCGGGTCACGCCCCTGGCCGAGATCGGCACCGATCGCCGCCGCCTGGATTCCTACACCTACACGCTGGCGGTGAACCAGGCCACCTTGTACGCGGGCTACCCGTGGCGCTTCACCCGTTTCCGCAAGACCCACGGCTACGCCAACATGCCCCTGGATGGCATCTGGCTGCGGGCGCCCTACCTGCACAACGGCTCGGTGCCGAGCCTGCGCGATCTGCTGGAGCCGGCCTCGCGCCGCCCGGCGGTGTTCTGGCGGGGCAATGACCTGTACGACCCGCAGCGCGTGGGCTTCGTGACCGACAAGGCCGAGGTGGCGGGGCGCCCCCTGTTCGAGTTCGACACCCGTCAGCCCGGCAATGGCAACGGGGGGCACGAGGGCAAAGCCTACGGGACCGAGTTGCCCGCCGCCGACAAGGCGGCCCTGGTCGAATACCTGAAGACATTCTGAGCGGGAGGACACCATGAACCGCTTCAATCCCTGTGATCGCAGGATCTGGTCGCGCATCGCCGGCGGGCTGCTGCTGGTGGTGCTGGTGGCGGGCGCCTACTTGGGCTGGAGCCGCGGCTTTCGGGAGGCGCCCCAGCCGGCCTGGGTCTTCGAGACGGCGGACAGCCGCTATCGCTATGGTTCGATCGGGGCGGAGCACGAGGCGGGCATTCCATACTGGATCTTCTACGTGCTGCCCCGTGTCTTTCCCGAGAAGTTCCGCCAGGACGGCCAGGTGGTGGCGGGCGGCTATGCCGCCCTCGGTGTGGCCTGGGAGCAGGGGCAGGAACTGCCCATCGGCTTCACCAAGAAGACCATCGGCTTTCCGCGGGTGGGCAACAACTGCGCGGTCTGCCACACCAGCAGCTACAGGGTGAGCCCCGATTCGAACCCCGTGTTCGTGTCCGGCGGACCGGGGCATACCCTCAACCTGCAGAACTTCTTCCGCTTGCTGATCGACTGTGCCCGCGATCCGCGCTTCAATGCGGACATCCTGATGGCCGAGATCAACCGGGTCACCGACCTGGACCTGATCGACCGCCTGCTCTATCGCTTCGTGATCATCCCCATGACCCGCGCGCGCCTGCTCGAGCGCGAGGCCCAGTTCGCCTGGATCTACCGCCCCGATTTTCCGGACTGGGGGCGTGGGCGGGACGATGGCATGAACCTCACCAAATACCTGCTGATCCGCGCGCCGATGGACGAGACCTATGGGCCCGCCGACATTCCCGCCATCTGGAACCTGGCCAAGTACCGGGCCGAGACGGGACAGTTGCCCAACTATGCCGGGGACACCCACGATGTGCATTCGGTGATGATCGATTCCGCCCTCGGGGTGATGGCGGCCGCGCCGGCTGATGCGGAGGATTTCCGGCGGCAGATGACCTGGCTGCAGGACTTCCTGTCGAAGCTGCCACCGCCCCGCTACCCCTTCCCGGTGGAGGCGGACAAGGCTGCGGCCGGCCAGGCGATCTTCGCCGCCGAATGTGCCGTCTGCCATGCCGGCAACCGGGTGGGAACCCGCATTCCCCTGACCGAGGTGGGGACCGATCCGGGGCGCCTCGAGACCTGGAATCCCGAAGCCGCCAAGGCCGCCAACCGCATCGTCGGCCGCATGGGCATCCAGCGTGAGGGCTTGGTGGAGGCTCCCTTGCCCGGTTACAAGATCCCCTTCCTGGACGGGATCTGGCTCAGGGCCCCTTACCTGCACAACGGCGCGGTACCGACTTTGCGTGACCTGCTCGAACCACCGGAGCGCCGGCCCCGGGCGTTCTGGCGGGGCTACGATGTGTATGACCCGGTGAAGGTGGGCTTCGTCAGTGATGGCGAAGACGCCCGCCGGGTGGGCACCCGTCTCGACACCGCGGCGCGGGGCAATGGCAACGGCGGGCACGATTTCGGTACGGGCCTGTCACCGGCCGACAAGGAGCGCCTGCTCGAGTACCTCAAGACCTTGTAGGCCTTCCGTTCGGCCGGGAAGGGCTGGCGGCGCTCGCCGGGAGGGCCTACCATGGGTGCCCGCGCGGTCGCCATGACCGGTGCGGCCACAATAACAGCATCATGATCCCCAAGGAGTTTATCCATGTCTTCGACCGTTACCCTGGGTGGCAACCCCGTTCAGGTGGAGGGCGATCTGCCCCGCAAGGGCCAGCAGGCGCCGGCCTTCACCCTCGTCGCCAAGGACCTGTCCGACACCCCCCTCGCCAGCTTCGCCGGCAAGCGCAAGATCCTGAACATCTTCCCGAGCATCGACACGCCGACCTGCGCCACCTCGGTGCGCAAGTTCAACCAGTCCGCCAGCGAACTCGCCAACACGGTGGTGTTGTGCATCTCCGCCGATCTGCCCTTTGCCCAGAGCCGCTTCTGCGGCGCTGAAGGCCTGTCCAATGTGGTGACCCTGTCCACCCTGCGCGGTGCGGCCTTCAGCAAGGACTACGGCGTGGCCCTGGCCAGCGGCCCCCTGGCCGGCCTGACCGCCCGTGCGGTGGTGGTGCTGGACGAGAACGACGCGGTGCTGCACAGCGAGCTGGTGCCGGAGATCAAGAACGAGCCTGACTACGCCGCAGCGCTGGCCGCCCTGGCCTGACCGGACGGATTCGGGAAGCAGGCGCATGCCGGAGTCAGTTCCGCTGGAAGAGGCGCATCTCGAGGCGCTGGTGCGCGGTTTCTATGGACGCGCCCGGCAGGACCCGGTGCTGGGCCCGATCTTCGCCACCATGGTGGAGGACTGGGAGCATCACATCCAGGTTGTGACCGATTTCTGGTCACGCATCCTGCTGGGTAGCCAGCGCTACTTTGGGTCGCCCTACACGGCCCACATGCGCTTGCCCCTGCAGCCCGGGCATTTCGATCGCTGGCTGGTCCTCTTCCGCGAAACGGCTGCAAGCTGTCTGCCGCCGGATGCGGCGGCGACCGCGGTGGCCAAGGCCGAGATGATGGCCGCCAGCTTCAAGGCGGGGCTCGCCGCGGCAGATCTCTCCGCGCCTTGATGGCGCGCTTCACCGGCCCGCGTCAGTAGGGGTAGTCGGCGACCCGGGCACCAACCATGCTGCCGACCACGGCACCCACCGCCGTGGCGGCGATGCGTCCGCTGCCGCGGCCGACCTGGCTGCCGATCACGCCCCCGGCAATGGCTCCGACGGCCTGGCCGACCACCCGGTTGTCACGGTAACGGGGGCGGGGCGGCGGGGCGTCGTAGTACACTGGCTCGGGCTGGGCGTAGTAAACGGGGCGGTCGCGATAGACGATCCTGTCCTGGTACACCACCTGCGGGGCCGGATAGACCACCGGCGGAGCCTGGTAGATCACTTGCGGTTGCTGATAGACCACGGCCGGACGGTCGCGCCAGTGGTGGTGCCGGCCGCCATCGTCGCAGTCGTCATGCCAGCCCCGGTCCGCAAAGGCGTTGGCGCTGGCGGTGGCCGCAAGGGCCAGGATCCAGAGTTTGTTCATGGTGTCGCTCCTGAGAGAGGGTCTCCGCCGCGGTGAGGCGGCGGTCAGCCGGCCAGGCCTGGAGGGCGGTGGCCGGAAGCGCTGCGGCGCTTACTTGGTCGGCACAGTCTCGGTGGGTTTGGACTCGGCAGCCTGCTTGGCGGCTTCGCCGGCATGCTTGTGAGCATGGGTGGCCTTGGTCTTGGCGCCATCGACGGCCTTCGCCGTGTCAGCCTTGGCCGCTTCGACCTTCGGGGCTTCCACCTTCTTTTCGAGGGT
>JAFLDU010000277.1 GCA_017309145.1 Zoogloea sp.
CCGGCGGAGCCGGCTTGGCAGGCGGGAAGAAAGTCGCCGGCGGAGCCGGCGTAGCCGAGCAGAGGGAATTCGGCGGCGGAGCCGCCGAATTGAGTGCCGGCGCCAGCGGAGCGGGTGCCGGCGGCAATGCGCGGGGTTTGCCGTGGCGGCTCCCGGTTTGCGCGGCGACAAAGTCGCGCCGCAGATTCTGGGCATGAACAAGATCATCCGCGATGAAAGCCCGCGCCGCGCCCCGCAGGGATCGCCGACCGCGATCATTCTCTTGGGGTGTGAATGAAAGTGTTGGGAGGGACCGATATACACCCCTCCCCCCTTGTGGGGGAGGGGTTGGGGGAGAGGGGGCATCCATGCTCGCAGATGCCAGCAGAGCCGACTGACGGATCTTTTCACCAGGATTGGATGAATTCGTGTGCAACGATGGCCCCCTTGTATGCTTCGTTTTGTGGTTTTTCGTTCGTTCAAGAGAGGAGATGAAGTCATGGCTGGAAGGGTGTCAAGAGGACCGTGGAATAAATGCGAGAGAGGTATTTTTCTCTTGCGTTTATGCCGCGAAAGCCTCTTGACATCCTGTAAGCCAAGTACACTTGAGGCAGGGGCTGGGGAGGGGTTGATCATCCCCGGCCGCTGCCTCACGGCGAGTGCGGGGTTTGGGGCAGAGCCCCAAGGTTTAGGTCGTAGAGTGCCACGGAGGTGTGGTGGAAACGAGTTCGGAAGGCGACGCACAGCCCGACGCCCCTCTGGGACATCAAGCCCGTGGGAGAGCACTTGGCGTGCATTGTCAGCCGTTTGTCTGAATACCGAACAGTTGCTGGTTGGCACGTGCCGGAAAGCCGTGACCACGTATTTGCAAGGATGGCTATAGATGAACGCTTCTGAATCAACGTTTGTGGGTATTGACGTTTCCAAAGACACGCTGGAGATCGCTTTAGACGACCAATCAAAAACCCAATGCATTGCCAATGCTGACGCTGATATAGCGGCGTTGGTCAAAGAGCTCGTTCCACGTTCTGAGGAGATTGGGGCGATCGTATTGGAGGCCACGGGAGGCTTCGAGCGCCAGGTGGCGGCGGCACTCTGTGCGGCCGGGCTGCCGGTGATGGTGGTCAATCCGAGGCAGGCGCGAGACTTTGCCAAATCCATGGGATACCTTTCCAAGACGGACGCCATTGATGCGCGAGTCCTGTCGCACTTTGCGCGGACACTGCACCAATCGGCGCAGCGGGAACGGCTGTTGATGAAACTGCCCGATGCCAACCAGGAGGCGTTGGAAGCCTTGCTTGTACGCCACAACCAGCTCATTGGCATGCGCGTGGCGGAAGGAAACCGATTGGCCCTGAGCCATGGTTCGCAACACAAGAGCATCAAGGCAGTCCTCAAAATACTGGATCGACAGATCGTGGCGGTTGATAAAAGCATGGCTGGCATGCTGAAAGAGCATTTTGCCGAGAAGCTCGCTTTGTTCAAAGGCTTCAAAGGGGTCGGACCGTGTACGCAAGCGAGTCTGATGGGGGCATTGCCTGAGTTGGGCCAACTCACCCATGCGCAGATTGGCAAGTTGGTCGGAGTCGCTCCATTAAACGCGGACAGTGGTCGCCACAAGGGTAAGCGCATCACCTGGGGTGGTCGAGCGACGGTCCGTACCGCTTTATACATGGCGGCCTTAAGTGCCATACGTTACAACCCCGTCATCAAGACCTTTTATGAACGTTTGCTTGCTAACGGAAAACTCAAAAAAGTCGCGCTGGTCGCTTGCATGCACAAGATGCTGACGATCATGAACGCCATAGTCAAATCGGGTATTCCGTGGAATCCAGAGCATGCAAAATGCGCCTAAAAAAGCTTGACTGGGAACACAGTTGCTCTCCCCCAACCCCTCCCCCGCGAGGGGGGAGGGGAGATTCGAGAGTCGCTCGCGACTTTCATAGTAACTTACAGATTCACGGCAGCAGCGACAACCCCAATTCCTCAAGAAACCCGTTGTGCTTGTCTCTTGCCTGCGTGATTTCCTGCTCGATGCCCACCAATTGCTGGTGAACCACCTTCAAGTCTATTTTTTCCTCGGCTTGTGCCGTGCTGATGTAGCGCGAGATGTTGAGGTTGAAACCTTCTTTCTCGATTCGCTCCATTGGCACCCGCAGGGAATAGCGATTTTCCTCGGTGCGGTGCCTGTAGGTATCGACGATCTTCTTGATGTGCTCTGGTAGCAAACGGTTCTGGCGCTTGCCTTTTTCGGCTTCCCACTTAAAGCGGGACAGTCATGCTACCGATAGAGTCTGAGGATGAAGGGAGCTGAGGAGATGGGAACTGGTTGCCGCATCTCCTGTATCATCAGTTTTATGACAAAAAAACTCTACGACTCAAGCCATACGGACAACCAGCCGCGTCATTTTTGCCGCACTTACAGACCAGGGAAAACGAAGCCTGCGTGCAGTGGGGGAATTAATTCATCGCCCGAAAAGCAGTGTTCATCGCCACCTGCAAGCGCAAGCCCGTAGGAACCGACATCCTGAATCGGGGTTTTGGGAAACCGAAGAGGGGGAGGCATGGCTGAGATTGCTGGTATTTGCTGTGCTGTACACGTTCGGGCTGCAACATCATGTGGGGGCGGGTGCCTTGTCGGATTTCTTCCAATTGATCCGCCTTCATACCCATGTGGGGGTGTCTCCCAGCGCCTTGCAGACCCAACTCAGCCGGATGGAAGCGCTGTTGCCCCTGTTTCAGCAACAGTGTGAAGCCTCGGTACCGACGCGGACACGCCAAGCGGTGGTGGCCGCGGATGAGACGTTCTTTGGGGAGATTCTGATCTTGGTGCTGATGGATTTGTCCTCGGGCTACCTATTGCTGGAGTCGATTCAGAAGGACCGGGGTTTCGATACCTGGTTTGCCCAGGTGACCCCGCGCCTGGAAGCACTGGGTATCGAAGTCAACCACGCCATCAGTGACCGGGCGAAGGCCCTGATCAAATTAGCGGTCACAGGCTTTGAGTGTACCTCGGGCGCGGATACGTTCCACGAGCAATATGGCCTCAGTCGCTGGTTGTCACCGGCCTTGGGACGTCGAAAAGCCAAGGCGGATCAGTGCTGCGAACTGGCCCAGAAGGCCCTTGATCAGCCGTCGCGCGGAGCCAGTACCGAGGAAAAGGCGGCTTTGGCGGCACAACAGGCCTGTGCCTGGGAAGCCCGCGCGCAAGTGGAACAGGCGCAGCAAGAGTACCAGAAGCAGTTGCTGGGAATCGCCGAGGAAATCCATCCCTTCTCCCTGGAGGAGAATACTCGCACGACGGCGGAGAGCGTAGTGGCAGGACTGGAAACGCGAGCACAGGCCCTGGAAACTCTGGCGGCGCAACAAGGGATCCAGGATACCCGTTCCGCCCTGAAGAAGTTCCGTGCCCAGATCGGCGCCTTATCGAGTCACGTCAGCTTTTGGTGGCTTTGGGTAGAAGAAATCCTGCTGGGCTGGTCTCTGGATGAAGCGACTCGGCAATGGCTGACGAGCAAGCTGTTGCCCGTACTCTATTGGCACTACCAAATGCGGAAAACGCAAAACAGGGTTCACCGGAAACGGTATCAGGAGGCTTGGCAGCGAGCATTAGAGGCCTGGAAAGCAGACCCGTTCCATTCGGGATTCTCCGAGAGTGAGTTGCAGCGCTGGCTAGAATGGGGGGAATGGATGGTGCGACAGTTCCATCGCAGCTCCTCCGCCGTCGAAGGGCGCAATGGCCGCTTGTCCCAGTTGTATCATAACGGGCGAGGTCTGACGAAATGCCGCCTGGCTGCGCTAACGGTTATCCACAACTATGGGGTGAGACGTAGTGACGGCACTATCGCAGCCGAACGTCTGTTTAGCACCTCTTTCCCTGATCTTTTCGATTGGCTGCTCAACCAGATGGGGGAACTTCCCTTACCGAGGAAGTCCCGCCACCGGGTTGTGCATAACCCATTGAAGTTAGAGATTGTCCCGGCTTAAGTGGGAAGCCGATCTTAGTAACTACTCAGGAGTCCTCCGCCAAGCGGACAGGCTGAAGCGTGGCGACGCTCAGGTACTGGAATTTTTGCTCAGAGCGAACGTCCAAGCTTTCAAGAGAACCCAGCATTGACCTCGCAATGGATAGGCTTCGTACAGGTGAGTGGGCATGGACGAGATTCCCGACCTTGAACGACTGAGTGTTGCCGAGAAGGATGATCTGATCCGCGAGCTTTGGCCCTTACGTGCGCTGGTGCGGCAGTTGAGGGGAGAAGTGGAGAAGCTGCAGGCGAAGGTGCAGGAACTGGAAGGTCGAGGGGCCAAGAATAGCCACAATTCGAGCAAACCACCGTCCTCGGATGGGCTGGCCAAGCTGCCGGCCAAGCCCCGTTCGCTGCGCAAACCGGGGCAGCACCCGAATGGCGGACAGCCGGGGCATACTGGACACACGCTCCAGAAGGTAGAAAAGCCGGATCGAGTCGTCGTGCATTTGCCCGCGGCCCACTGCCACGCGTGCCAAGGCCCCCTGGGGGAAGCGACGATGGCCGAGAGCCGGCAGGTGTTCGATCTGCCGCCGTTGCGCTTTGAGGTCACCGAGCATCAAGTTTGGGCGGCGACCTGCGCCTGCGGCGAGGTGTGCCGTGGCGAGTTCCCGGAAGGCGTTTCTTCGCCGCTCCAGTACGGGCCGGCGGCGTTGGCGGCAGCGGTGCATCTGACGCAACACCACATGATGCCGGTGCAACGCACGTCGGAGCTGATGGACGATTTCTTCGGACTGCCGATGGCCGAAGCCACGGTACTCGCCGCCTCACAGGAGGCCGGGGTCCGGCTGACGCCGACGGTGAGCACCATCGGCCAGGCCCTTCAAGTCGCCGATGTCGCGCACGCCGATGAGACCGGGCTGCGTGTCGCCGGCTCGCTGCACTGGATGCACGTCCTGGCGACCACGCTGCTGACCTGGGTCGCCTGCCATGCGAAACGCGGCAAGCAGGCGTTCGATGCCCTGGGAATTCTGCCCGGCTTCCTGGGCACCCTCATTCACGATGGCTGGAAGCCTTATCGTGACCTCCTCTGCAAGCACGGCCTGTGCAATGCCCATCACTTGCGCGAGCTGACCTACCTCTTTGAGGATCTCGGGCAAGCCTGGGCCGGCCGCATGATCGACGGCCTGTCATGAGGTCGGTCAGACCGGCGCGCCGCTGCCGGAATCCCGCCGGGCGTTCTTCCTGTCCCGCTACGCCGACATTCTCAGTGAAGGGGAAGCCCTCAATCCCCGGGCTCCACCCTCGGGCAAACGCGGGCGTCCCCGGCAAAGCAAGGCGACGAACCTCCTCCTGCGCTTGCGCACCTACACCGACGATGTCTGGCGCTTTGCCACGGATCCCGGCGTTCCGTTCACCAACAACCTGGCCGAGCAAGCCGTGCGCATGTCCAAGGTCAAACAGAAAGTCTCCGGCGGCTTCCGGACCAAGAAGGGGGCCGATGCCTACTGCATCATTCACTCGTATCTCGCAACCATGCACAAGCAGGGCGCCAATCTCTTCCACGCCCTGATCCTCACTTTCCAGGGCCAGCCCCCTCAGCCTCGCCTCGCTTGAGCTTCGGCGTGGTCGCCCTGAGTAGTTACTCGTCGCACAGCTTGCGTATGGCCTGATCGGAAGTGCTGTTAGCCATATGGTGCAGGCGTACGGTCAGGGTGCCTGCCTGTTCGTCGGGCAACAAATCGGCTTCGGTCATAAAAAGCGCTTGCAGCAGGCTTCTTGCCTTATCGTGGCGCACGAGGTTCTTCTCGCAGAGGGTATTGGCCATCGCGGTTTCTGAGCGATAGGCAATCATCTTGATGGTGTCGAGCAATTGCTGGCTGTGGGTGCTCAATTGGCGAAACCGCTGTTCTTCAGGGAGTTCCTCGAAGAGCATATGGGATGCTGTCTCCTTGCGCTGCTTCTTCGTGTCCTTTCGGCAACGCTGCGAAACCCCGGTC
>JAFLDU010000278.1 GCA_017309145.1 Zoogloea sp.
CCCGCTGGCTCTGGCTCTACAATCACGAGCGCCCCAACATGGCATTGGGCGGTATCACCCCAAAACAGCGGCTCGCCATGGCCGCATAGCTCTACTTCTGACTGCCCATGAAAATGGGGGGATTACCGAATTGCTTGTTTTTCGGGTAAGGGGGAGGTACTCACGGATTCCCCGCACAATGCCCGCTCTCGGCGAGAAGGTGCGGGCCACTTGTTCGGTCTGTTTTTTATGCTTTTTGAAAGTGGGATCGGCTGTATCTTGCAAGCCTTAATTTAACGACTTTGTGTGTCGTATAGGCGTGGTTTAATTGTCGTTACTCACAGTGACGAGCCTTTTTTGCACCCGCATGCCAAACTTTTGCGTGACCTCGATCATTCTAACCAAGTACAGCTTGCTTCATGGCTCTCGTTTACATTACGCCTGATGCGGGGGGCTACTGCTTGGAGCATCCTCAACGAGCGCGTTTGACCGTGCAGATTCCCCCGCTTCTTGCTGACTCCAGGGAGCCGCGTGCTCCTTGCGCGATCGTTCTGGCTATCGACAGGTCGACTGCGGCTGCAGATTTATCCAGCGAGGAGCTGAAGGCTGGATTGCTCGAGTGTCTCGCGATACTCAGGCCTGGAGATCGGCTGGCACTCGTTACCTTCTCCAGCTGTGCTCATGTGCTGTTGCCCATCGGCGAACCGGAGCGTGACAGGGTCCTTGCAGCAATCGAGGCGTTGCCTCCTTGCAGTGATGTGGCGGATCCGCATTTCGGGTGGCTGGCGGCTATCAGGGAGTTGAAGCGTTGCGCTGATCTGGACAAGCGGATTGTCCTGATTCTGAGCCCTGGTGGGGCGACAGTGGGTAGCTACCGTCTGGCGGAGCTGGCCTTGGAGTACGCGTCAGCAGCGGAGGAGGGGTACTGCACCCGGATCGTCCAGCCGCTCTCGATGTCCAGTCTTGAGGCCACGTCGCATGCTTTCGAGGTCATTTCGATGCATGGCCGCGGAATGACCCGCAGGTTTGAACCTGCGCGGGAGGCGCTCTCAAAAGTAATTGTGTCGGAGGTGCACACAGCCACATTGCTCAACTTGAAGGACGTGTCCTTGGAGATCGAGTCGAGCCAAGGCGTGATAGCCCAATTGCATGGCGTGCCGCAAGCGGCGCCTGGGTGGCGTCTTCGCAATCTTGGGCCTGGAGACAAGCTGGAGGGACTGGAGCTTACGTTCTCGGCAGCGTCTGCTCCCTTAGCCGTTTCATCCGGGGCGTCCGCAGAGCCAGCACATGATGCGCGGCTGATCGCTGGTGTTTACTTTCTTGATCCTGCCAAAGGTGCTGCGTCGGTAGCGCCGGCTTTGAGGACGCTTTTCAAGGTCATGATTCGCGGAAAGCGCTTTGACGGGCAAGCGTGTGTTGTCGGGAGCGCAATCCTGGAACTTCCGCTCATCAATCATGAGCGTTTCCTGGCGCAGGCCACCAAGGCTCACCGCTTTGCAGTGGAGCGTGAGTCATGCCTTTCTGGGGAGGGTCGCTTGACGTTTCCACGCCGTAATGATCTGCGTGAACTGACTGAAAGAGCGTGTCTGCTCAGGGCGAATGCCGGTGTTCTCGAACTGGCAGTGATCCGGTTCGCGATTCTGCATGATGATCTGCTTTATGTTCTGTGCCGCCTTTCCTCTGACTCGGAGTTCGCCAGGGAGAGTGGGAGTCACGACTTAGTCATGGTTTCGGAAGGGAAGAGCAGCAATACCCTGAACCATGGCGTCATCCATGCCTCCTGTCTCGGTTGGGAGGTGGTCGTTAACCCTGAGTGGGTAGCAAGGGCTCGCGCTGCGCTGCAGGAAGGGATACCCAAGCGCGACCTGATTCGTCAGCTTAGGCAGTGGATGCTTGATGCGGTTTAGATGCAGGCTGGTGAGGGCGTTGGATCGACATTTTTTGAAGGTCCTCTTTGATCCTTGTTGTTTGTATAAAGAGAGTAATTAGGAAAGATGCATAAATTAGAGCTGGATCGAAAAACTTACCTCGATGATTCCAATGCGCGCAGCTTTATCGATTGGCTTGTTGATGCGACCTACAACGGAAATTTTTCGCATCAGTACACAACTGCGAAAAATGTGAGTTTGGTATTCAAGGACGTCAATGATGCGTACTTGAAATACCATTGGTCATTTTCCCAAATAGCCGGTACGCCAGGTTGCCCTGCCGGAAGCAGTTTTTTGGATAACTCCATTGCCTTGAGTGTGTTACAGCATCGGTTGCAGGGCGCGAGTACAGATGCCATGATGGTGGGCGCGTGCATCGCTGTATTTGAATGGGGCAAGGTCACGAACGGAAATGTTTCGTGGGTGAATAGTAATGAGGTTGGGTTACATAAGAATATAACCTCTTGGGCGAATGAGCTTGGTCATGTCCTCGGTGGAGGGCCAGCCCTGCTCCCCGATGGTGAACTGCGCTTCAATGCGGGTTTTTCGAAGGTTTATTCCTTGTTGGTGAACGGCTTGGTCATCTACGACTCGAGGGTGGCGGCCACGCTCGGCCTTGCCGTTCAGAGATGGAACGAATCCAGGGGGCAGGCGCCGTCAGGTATTCCAGACGTATTGCGTTTTCCATGGGCCTCTGCCAAGGGAGGGCAGAATCGTAATCCCGGGTCACCAATGCCCAGACTCAGGTCTGGTCTGATGCACGCTTGGGCGGCCATATATGCCAGCATGATCCTGGGTGAGGTTAGCCTTCGGACAGGCCTGACTCCTCGACAGTTGGAGGCGGCATGGTTCATGTTGGGCTACGAGATTCCAAAGCTCTCGTCAGCCTCACAGGTGCCCTTGCCTGTACCGCAAGATGACTCGCCGTCCCCCCCGTCTGAACATACGGAATGTCAGGAAATTTGCGGTTCAGACATGGATGAACATTCCAGCGATGAAGATGGGGAGGTGGTTGCTTGCTCGGGAAGTTGGATGAAGAGCTATACACCAACGCGTAAAATCGCCTTCTTCTGGCGCTTTAGTCGAGAGAAGTGCCGGATAGAATGGTGTTCGCCAAAGGGGCCCCGTTTGCTCATCACTGCGGACGAACTTGTTTGCATGCTCAATGTGCTCCACCGGCAATTCGGAAGCAATGTGTTTCCGTTGAGCAATAGCGCGACTGGAATGAGGGCCCCAAATCCACCGTGGGGTGTTGGGCGTGCGTTCTACGAGGTAACCCATCGAAACCCTCCAGACTCCAGTAAGGTTGCAGCGATCTGTGAGGATCTGGACTTGTTTGTCCGTATCTTGAGCACTCGAAAGATCGAATGGGCTCTGAGCCAAAATGCGTTGAACATAATTCGTCGGGCTCCCCTGGGCGACATGTGTGCTGATATCGCGGCGCTTGTGGAGGATTCGTACTTCGGGGAGTAGTCCTGGAACATGCAGTTTTTTGACTAGCTAGGTTTCGCCCACCAAGGGTGAAGCCAGTTGAGCAATCCCGGTCAAGACCCGGCCTGCCGTGTCGTCCATGATTCGCTCCCGGAACACAGGAGACATGATGGACGACACCCGGGAACAGGCTTATGCGGCGCGCTTCGACAAGGTGCTGGACTACATCGAGGCGCATCTGGATGAGGGGCTCAGCCTTGAGCGTTTGAGCCAGGTGGCGCATTTCTCCCGGTTCCATTTTCATCGGCAGTTTGCCGACTACATCGGCATCAGCGTGGCACGGTACATCCTCTTGCTGCGTCTGCGGCGGGCGAGCCAGCAGCTCGTTTTCCGCCCGGACCGCAAGGTGATCGATATTGCGCTGGAGGCCGGTTTTGAGAATCCGGAATCGTTTTCGCGGGCCTTTCGCAACACCTTTGGCTGTTCGCCGTCGGACTTTCGGCGGCAACCGGACTGGGAGGATTGGCATACGCGTTACCGCTTCCGCTTACCGGAAAGGAAATTGAACGTGCAGGTCGAGATTGTTGATTTTGAGGCCACCCAGGTGGCGGTGATGGAACACCGTGGTCCGATGGAGGGGGTGAATGGCTCGGTGATGCGCTTCATCGAGTGGCGCAAGGCCACCGGACTGTCGCCCAAGGACAGCGCGCGGACTTTCGGCATTGCTTACGACAACCCCGATACCACCGAGCCGGCTTTGTTTCGCTTCGATATCTGCGGTGAGGTGGCGGCCGAGGTGCCGGCCAATCCGCAGGGGGTGGTGACGAAGATGCTGGCGGGCGGGCGTTGTGCGCGGGTGCGTCACCTGGGTTCGCATCAGCGCATCGGGGAGAGCATCTATCCGCTTTACCGGGATTGGTTGCCGCAGAGTGGTGAGGAGTTGCGGGACTTTCCGCTGTTCTTCCACTATCTCAACCTGCTGCCGGATACGCCGGAGGGGGAGTTGGTGACGGATGTGTATCTGCCCTTGAGGTAGGGTGGGGTGTTTGGGTGGGGGCGGCTGAAGCCGCCCCTACAGGTTGCCGGGGCAAAAAAAACGGCGGCCGATTGGCCGCCGAAACAACGCTGCAACAGGGTTCGGTACGTGTTTACTTCTTGCGGGCGGGGGGCACGTCGGTGCAGGAGCCGTGGGCGACTTCTGCTGCCATGCCGACCGTTTCGCCGAGGGTGGGGTGGGGGTGGATGGTCTTGCCGATATCCACGGCGTCGGCGCCCATCTCGATAGCCAGGCACACTTCGCCGATCATGTCGCCGGCGGAGGGGCCGACGATGGTGCCGCCGATGACCCGGTGGGTCTCCGCGTCGAAGATCAGCTTGGTGAAGCCGTAGTCGGCGCCGTTGGCGATGGCGCGGCCGCTGGCAGCCCACGGGAACTTGGCGGTTTCCACCTTCTTGCCTTCGGCCTTGGCCTGGGCTTCGGTGTAGCCGACCCAGGCCACTTCGGGATGGGTGTAGGCGACGCCGGGGATCACGGTGGCGTCGAAGGCGGCCTTGTGACCGGCGGCGACTTCGGCGGCCACGTGGGCTTCATGCACGGCCTTGTGGGCGAGCATGGGCTGGCCGACGATGTCACCAATGGCGAAGATGTGCGGCACGTTGGTGCGCATCTGCGCATCCACCGGGATGAAGCCGCGCTCGCCAACGATGACGCCGGCCTTCTCGGCGCCGATCTTCTTGCCGTTGGGCGCGCGGCCCGCCGACTGCAGGATCATGTCGTACTTGACCGGCTCGGTGGGGGCACCTTCGCCTTCGAAGGTGACGTAGAGGCCGTCTTCACGGGCATCCACGCCAACCGTCTTGGTCTTCAGCATGATCTTGTCGAAGCGGCTGGCGTTCTGCTTTTCCCAGACCTTGACGGCGTCGCGGTCGGGGCCTTGCATCAGGCCGTCCATCATTTCCACCACGTCGACGCGGGCGCCGAGGGTGGAATAGACGGTGGCCATTTCGAGGCCGATGATGCCGCCGCCGATGACCAGCATCTTGGCCGGCACGAAGCGCAGTTCGAGGGCGCCGGTGGAGTCCACGATGCGCGGGTCACGCGGGATGAAGGGCAGATGCACCGCGGCGGAGCCGGCGGCGATGATGCAGTTCTTGAACTTGACGACCTTCTTGCCGCCGGTCTTGTCCTGGGCGCTGCCGGTGGTTTCTTCGACTTCGAGGTGGTTCGGGTCGAGGAAGCTGCCGTAGCCGCGGATGATGTCGACCTTGCGGCCCTTGGCCATGCCGGCGAGGCCGCCGGTGAGCTTGCCGACGACCTTGTCTTTGTGGGCGCGCAGGGCGTTCACGTCGACGCTGGGCTTGGCGAAGCTGACGCCGGCCACGGAGGCGTGTTCGGCTTCGTCGATCACGGCGGCCACGTGTAGCAGGGCCTTGGACGGGATGCAGCCGACGTTGAGGCAGACGCCGCCGAGGGTGGCGTAGCGCTCGATGATGGCGGTCTTGAGGCCCAGATCCGCAGCGCGGAAGGCGGCGGAGTAGCC
>JAFLDU010000279.1 GCA_017309145.1 Zoogloea sp.
TCATCGCCACGATCAACGGCGTGGCCATCCCCCAGGGTGCCTATGATCTGCTGCTCGCCCGTGCCAAGGCCCAGGGCGCCACCGACAGCCCTCAGCTCACCAACGAGCTGCGTGGCCGCCTGATCCAGGCCGAGCTGCTCAACCAGGCCGCCAAGAAGAAAAGCCTGGACAAGAAGTCCGACGTCGCCCTTCAACTCGACATGGCGCGCCAGCAGATCCTGGCCAGCGCCTATGTGTCAGAGTTCATGCAAGCCAACCCCATCACCGACGAGGCAGCGCGTGCCGAGTACGACCGCTTGGTAGCCCAGGCCGGCGGCAAGGAGTACAAGTCCCGCCACATCCTGGTGAAGGAAGAGAAGGAAGCCCAGGACATCATCGAACGCCTGAAGATGGGCGAGAAGATCGAGAAGCTGGCCAGCCTCTCCCTCGACCCGGGCTCCAAGGACAAGGGCGGCGAGCTGGGCTGGAACGTGCCCGGCGCCTTCGTCGAGAGCTTCGGCAAGGCCCTCGCCAGCCTGACCCCGGGCAGCTACACCCAGACCCCGGTGCAGACCCAGTTCGGCTACCACGTCATCCAGCTGGACGAAGTGCGCGACCTGAAGGCACCTCCGTTCGAGGAGACCAAGCCGCAGATCATGCAGCGCCTGCAGGCCCAGAAGATCGACGAGCACATCCAGAGCCTCGCCAAGGCCGCCAAGATCAACTGATCCACGCCAGTCTGGTAAGCGAAACGGGAGCCCATGGGCTCCCGTTTTTCATGGGCAGGCACTGCCCGGACTAGAGGCCGGTGCGGGCCATCTTGCGGCGCAGGAAGGCGATCTGGGTCTGCAACGGCAGTCCCTTCGGACACACGTCGTGGCAGGCCATCAGGCTCATGCAGCCGAACACGCCGGCGTCATCGCCAATCAACGCGTAGAAATCCTCGTCGGTCCGGCCATCCCGCGGGTCGAGCCGGAAGCGGGCGATCTTGTTCAGCCCCACCGCGCCGACGAAGTCCTCACGCATGCGCAGGGTGCCACAGCCGGCCACGCAGCAACCGCACTCGATGCAGCGGTCCAGCTCGTAGACGGCCTCGGCGAGCGCCGGCTCCATCGGCGCCTCGAGCGCCGTGAGGTCGGGCTCGGCATGGGCATGGATCCAGGTCTGCAGGCGCTCGGCGGTGCCGCGCATCCACTTGCCGGTGTTCACCGAAAGATCGCCGATCAGCTCGAAGACCGGCAGGGGGGCCAGGGTGATCAGCGGCCCCAGGTCACGGGTCAGGGTGCGGCAGGCCAATCCCGGGCGGCCATTGATGAGCATGCCGCAGCTGCCGCAGATGCCGGCACGACACACGAAGTCGAACTGCAGCGACGGGGCCAGGGTCTCGCGGACCTCGTTGAGGGCGATGAAGAGGGTCATCCCCTCCGCCTCCTCGACACGAAATTCCTCCCAGTGGGGCGTCACTCCCTCGCCCGGGCTGCTGCGCAGCACCCGCAGGGTAAGAATACGCGGGTCGCTCATGACATCTCCCCAAGTCGGGCATTGCGGCCCCGGAACCGCTCCGGAACCAGATGTTCGTAGGACATCAGGGCCTGCTGGACGGTGAAGCGGTCGGCGTGACCGAAGGCCTGGCGGATCGCCGCGATCTCGCTGACCCGCCCCGCCGTGAGGGGGTGTTCGATGGCATCCCGCGCCCCATAGCCGCGCCAGCCGGGCGGCAGCTCCATGATGCTCACGTCGAGCGTCTCATAGCGCAGCGTCGGCAAGGTCTGGAAGGCGTCATCCCAGGTGGCCAGGGTGCGCTTCAGCCACTGGGCGTCGTCACGCCGGGGAAAATCCTCCCGGTAATGGGCGCCCCGGCTCTCGGTGCGCTGCAGCGCCCCCCAAGCCACGCAGAGGGCCAGCTTGAGCATCTTCTGCACCCGGTAGGCGGTCACCAGCTCGGGGTTGGCACCGGGCCGCCGGGTGGTGATGCCGATCTGCCGGCTGCGCACCAGCAGGGCCTGCAGCTCCTCCACCGCGGCGCTCAACAGCTCGCCGTTACGGAAGATCCCCACCTTGTCGGTCATGATGTCCTGCATGCGGCGCATCAACTCGCCCGCGTTCTCGCTGCCCTTGCCCTGCAGCAGGGCGTCCAGGCGGGCCTGCTCGGCCTCGACGCAGTCACGGATCAACCCCGTGGACACCTGCAGGTCGCCGCTCGCCGACTCGACGAAGTCGGCCATGCTCTCACCAACGATCATGCCGGCCACCACCGTCTCGGCCACCGAGTTGCCGCCCAGGCGGTTGAAGCCATGCAGGTCCCAGCAGGCCGCCTCGCCACAGGCGAACAACCCCCGCAGGCCGCGGGCGTGGCCCTGGGCATCGGTGCGGATGCCGCCCATCGAGTAGTGCTGGGCCGGGCGGACAGGAATCAGATCACGGCTGGGGTCGATGCCCAGGAAGTGCTGGCAGATCTCCTTCACCTCACGCAGGCGGCCGTCGATGTGGGCCGCGCCGAGCAGCGTGATGTCGAGCCACAGGTGCTCGCCGAAGCGGGTCTTCACCCCCTTGCCGGCCCGGATGTGCTCCTCCATGCGGCGGGACACCACGTCGCGGGAGGCCAGCTCCTTCTTCTCGGGCTCGTAGTCGGGCATGAAGCGGTGGCCGGCGGCATCCCGCAGCAGGCCGCCGTCACCGCGGCAGCCCTCGGTGACCAGGATGCCTGCCGGAAAGAGGGTGGTCGGATGGAACTGCACCGCTTCCATGTTGCCCAGCATGGCGGCACCGGTCTCAAGGGCGATGGCCGCCCCCATGCCCTCGTTGATCACCGCATTCGAGCTGACCCGGTAGATCCGGCCGAAGCCTCCGGTGGCAATGCAGGTGGCCCGCGCCACATAGGCAGACAGCTCGCCGCTGACCAGATTGCGTACCACCGCGCCATGGCAGCGCGTGCCGTCGTGGATCAGGGCGATGGCTTCCATCCGCTCGTGCACGGGAATGCCCTCGGCCACCGTCCGATCGCTCACCGCGTAGAGCATGGCGTGGCCGGTGCCATCCGAGACGTAGCAGGTCCGCCACTTCTTGGTGCCGCCGAAATCCCGCGCGGCGATCAGCCCGTGGGCCTCCGGACGCTCCGTGAGGCTGACCCGCCGGCCATCCATGACCACCTCCCGGGTGCCGGCCGCCACCCGGTTCCACGGCACCCCCCAGGCGGCCAGCTCGCGTACGGCCTGGGGGGCGGTGTGGGCGAACAGGCGTGCCACCAGCTGGTCGCAGCCCCAGTCGGAGCCCCGCACGGTGTCCTCGAAATGAATGTCCTCATTGTCGCCCTCCCCCTTGGCCGTATTGCCCAGGCTGGCTTGCATGCCCCCCTGAGCCGCCGCCGAATGGGAGCGCTTGGGTGGCACCAGGCTCAGGATGATCACATCGTGGCCACGCCGCCGGGCGCCCACCGCCGCCCGCAGGCCGGCCAGCCCACCGCCGATCACCAGCACATCGGTATAGACGATACGCACGCTCACTCTCCCGGCCGTCGTGACAGGGCGAACTCCAGCGCCCGCCCCTGCGCCGCCTGCCTCGCGGCGGCCTTGTGGGGCACATAGCGCTCGCCGGCCCGGTCCGCATGGGCAATGCCGAGCTGCACATAGGCCAGCAGGGTCACCAGGCCCAGAGCGAGGAAGAACAAGCTGAAGCAGGTCCGCGCGATGCGCAGGCGACGGCGCACGGCCAGCGGATCCGCGCCCTGCAGCCAACCCCACTTGAGGGCCAGGCGGTAAAGCCCGATGCTCCCGTGGATCTCGACCGCGAACAGCAGCAGCAGATAGATGGGCCACATGTTGCCGGTCCAGATCCGGTCGGCGGATTCGTAGGGACCGATCAGCGCCGGCTGGGTCAGCATCCCGATGAGGTGCACCGAAGCCAGGAAGAACAGGGCAAAGCCGGTCCACAGCTGGATCCACCACAGGCCGGTATCGCTGTGGCCCAGTTGCTCCCGATGCTCGGCAAAGATGCGGTACTGACGGAAGCTGGCCGGAAACTTGCGCAGGGCCAGCCAGGCGTGAAGGATGAACAAGGCCATCACCACACCGACCACGCAGGAGACGATCCAGGGGCGCGGCTCAGCGAGGAAGGCGGCCCCCTCGAAGAAGCGGGCGATCGTGTAGAAGGCCTGTTGGCTGACCAGGATCGACGACACGAAGAACATGTGGGCGATCAGGAACAGGGCCAGCAGCAGGCCCGACAGGCTCTGCAGCAGGTCCAGCCGGGCGGGCCAGCGCTGCATTGCAGGCCGGACGCGGGTACGGCTCGCGGCGGCATTGCGCGCAGGCGCTCCGGCAACCGGGCTGGCGACAGGGGTTTGTTCCAGGGAACTGGCCATGGCGAGGGCTCTCTTGTTGTACGCCAGCACGGGCAGGCGCATGGACACCGGAGCCAAGCATGCCGGCCCCGTCCCTCTCCCACACTCATTCAAGGCAGTGTCTTTGTTATGGAGCTAATCTAGCATAGTTTTGCTGCATTGCAACATGACGATCCTGCCACGCCCCTCACCCCTGGACAGGCGGGAGGGAGCGCGGCGGGGTTACACTCCGGGCTTTCCATCGAAAGCCGTCCATGCGCATCTGGATCGACGCCGACGCCTGCCCGGGCGTCATCAAGGACATCCTGTTCCGTGCCGCCGAGCGCCTGCAGATCGAGACCATCCTGGTTGCCAACCGCCTGCTGCGCACGCCCCCTTCACCCTTCATCCGGGCCGTGCAGGTGCCAGCCGGCTTCGACGTGGCCGACGCCCACATCGTCGAACAGGTGGAAGAGGGGGATCTGGTGATCACCGCCGACATCCCGCTGGCCTCGGCGGTGCTGGGCCGCAAGGCCCACGCGCTCAACCCGCGCGGCGAGCTCTACACCGACGCGAACATCGCCGAACGGCTGTCGATGCGGAATTTTCTTGAGGAATTGCGCGGAGCAGGGATCCAGACGGGCGGTCCGGCGGCCTTCAGCCAGGCTGACCGCCAGGCCTTCGGCGCCACCCTGGACCGTTTCCTGGCCCGCCTGCCCCGCCCCGCCGCCTGACCCGGCAGGGAGTCAGCCCCGGCCGGTGGGCCGCAGGGCCGATCGGCATCCATCATCGATGCCGTTGATCTCGATCTGGATGGTCGGGTGGTGGATCCGGAAACGCTGCTCCAGCAGCCTGGCGAGGTCGGTGAAGAAGGCATCCCCCGGGTGTCCACCGGGCATCACCAGGTGGGCCGTGAGGGCGACATGGGAAGTGCCCAAGGCCCACACGTGGAGGTCATGCACGTCCTTCACCCCGGGCAGGCTGCGCAGGCAGGCGTCCACCGCAGAGAGGTCCACCCCTTCCGGCACCCCGTCGAAGGCCAGATGCAGGGACTGGCGGAACAAGCCCCAGGTCCCCAGCACGATCACCACGGCGATCACCAGGCTCACCACCGGGTCGAGCCACACCCAACCGAACTGCAGGTAGGCCAGACCGGCAGCGACCACCCCCAGTGACACCAGGGCATCACTCGCCATGTGCAGGAAGGCCCCGCGCACGTTGAGATCCTCCTTGCTGCCGGCCATGAACAGGGCGGCGGTGACGCCGTTGATCACCACCCCGATCGCTGCCACGACGATCACCGTCCAGCCCGCCACCGGCTCGGGCGCCTGCAGGCGTTGCACCGCCTCGACGGCCAGCGCCCCCATCGCCAGCAGGAGCAACAAACCGTTGCCCAGCGCCGCCAGGATGGACGCCCGCAGCCAGCCGTAACTGCGGGTCAGGGTCGGTTGGCTCTCGCACTCTTGACGAGATCAGAGCTCTTCTGCCAATGCTTGTTGCCATGGTTCC
>JAFLDU010000280.1 GCA_017309145.1 Zoogloea sp.
CTCGTAGCCCTGCAGGCCGAGCACCAGGCCCACGAACAGCCCCGACACCAGGATGATCAGCAGTGACATCACACCACTGAAATACAGTTCGCGGAGGGTCAGATGCAGGCGGGTGAAGGACTGCCCAGAATAGAGCAGGATCATCCAGAAAAAGCGGGTGATGAAGCCCAGGCGCCAGACTCCGTTGATCGCCAGCGCACCCAGCTTGCGCAGCACGCCGCCCATCAGGCCGCCCCCCCGGTCAATGCCGTGGCGTAATCGCCTGCCGGATACTGAAAGGGCACCGGGCCATCGGCCTCGGCGTGCACGAACTGATGCACGAAGGGATCGGAGGTATTGCGGATGTCGTCCGGCGTTCCCTCGGCCACAACCCGCCCTTCCGAGATGAAGTAGATGTAATCGACGATCTGCAGTGACTCCTGGATGTCGTGGGTGACGATGACCGAACTGGCCCCCAGCGCATTGTTGAGGCGCCGGATCAACTGCCCGATCACCCCGAGGGAGATCGGATCGAGGCCGGTGAAGGGCTCGTCGTACATCAGCAGCATGGGATCCAGCGCTATCGTGCGGGCCAGGGCCACACGTCGCGCCATACCGCCGGACAACTCGGCCGGCATCAACCTGGCCGCGCCGCGCAGGCCCACGGCATGGAGCTTCATCAGCACCAGATCGTTGATCAGCTCTGGCGGCAGCTCGGTGTGCTCGCGCAGCGGAAAGGCCACGTTGTCGAAGACCGACATGTCGGTGAACAGGGCCCCGAACTGGAACAGCATGCCCATCCGCCGGCGCAGGGCGTACAAGGCGTCGCGCCCGAGCCCGGCGACATCCTGACCATCCACGATCACCCGCCCCGAGCGGGCCTTTTCCTGCCCACCGATCAGGCGTAGCAAGGTCGTCTTGCCACAGCCACTCCCGCCCATGATGGCCACCACCTTGCCACGGGGGATCGACAGGGAAATGTCGCGCAGGATCGCCCGTTCGCCATAGGCGAAACGCACGTTCTCGAGACGAACAAGGGGCTCGGACATGTGATTTTGTTGCAACGCGGGAGGCGGATTGTAGCAGAGGGATTCATCCCTAGCATGCCGGAACGCATGCAACAAAGGGGAAATATCTCGTCACATCAATGTCTTGAGCGCGCTACAGCAGGCTTTTCAATGGGCAGTTTATAATGCGTGGTTTCGTTCCACCCACCAGATTCCCGCCCATGCAGGACAAATACCTCCCCGCCGACATCGAGCGCGCCGCCCAGCAGCACTGGGACAGCACTGAAGCCTTCCGCGTCACCGCCGACGCGTCGAAGCCCAAGTACTACTGCCTGTCCATGTTCCCCTACCCGTCGGGCAAGCTGCACATGGGGCATGTGCGCAATTACACCATCGGCGACGTGCTGTCCCGCTTCCACAAGATGAAGGGCTACAACGTCCTGCAACCCATGGGCTGGGACGCCTTCGGCCTGCCTGCCGAGAACGCCGCGATCAAGAATCAGGTTCCGCCGGCCAAGTGGACCTACGACAACATCGCCTACATGAAGCAGCAGCTCAAGTCGCTGGGCTTTGCCATCGACTGGAGCCGCGAGCTGGCCACCTGCACCCCCGAGTATTACAAGTGGAACCAGTGGATCTTCCTGCGCATGCTCGAGAAGGGCATCGCCGAGCGCAAGACCCAGGTGGTCAACTGGGATCCGGTCGACCAGACCGTGCTGGCCAACGAGCAGGTCATCGACGGCCGCGGCTGGCGCACCGGTGCTCTGGTCGAGAAACGCGAGATCCCGGGCTACTACCTGAAGATCACCGACTACGCGGACGAACTGCTGGGCGACCTGGACACCCTCGGCGGCTGGCCAGAGCGGGTGCGGCTGATGCAGGCCAACTGGATCGGCAAGAGCACCGGCGTGCGCTTCGCCTTCAAGCACGACATCGCCGACGACGCCGGCCTGATCGGTGACGGCAAGCTGTGGGTGTTCACCACCCGCGCCGACACCATCATGGGCGTGACCTTCTGCGCCGTGGCGGCCGAACACCCCCTGGCCCTGCATGCCGCCAAGGGTAATCCCGAGCTCGCCGCCTTCATCGAGAAGTGCCGGCACGGCTCCGTCATGGAGGCCGACATGGCCACCATGGAGAAGGAAGGCCTGCCCACCGGCCTGTTCGTCACCCACCCCCTCACGGGCAAGCAGGTCGAGGTGTGGGTCGGCAACTACGTGCTGATGAGCTACGGCGACGGCGCCGTGATGGGCGTGCCCGCCCACGACGAGCGGGACTTCGCCTTCGCCCGCAAATACGCCCTGCCAATCGAGCAGGTCGTGGCGGTCGGCGACAAGCCCTACTCCACTGAAGCCTGGGAAGAGTGGTACGGCAGCAAGGACGGCGTCTGCGTCAATTCCGGCAAGTACGACGGCCTGAACTACCAGCAGGCTGTAGACGCCATCGCCGCCGACCTGGCCGCCCAGGGCATCGGCGAGAAGAAGGTGCAATGGCGCCTGCGCGACTGGGGCATCTCCCGCCAGCGCTACTGGGGCTGCCCGATCCCCATCATCCACTGCGACAGCTGCGGCTCGGTGCCGGTGCCCGACGACCAGCTGCCGGTGGTGCTGCCCGAGGACTGCGTGCCGGACGGCTCCGGCAACCCGCTGCACAAGCGCGAGGACTTCCTCAACGTGGCCTGCCCCTGCTGCGGCAAGCCGGCCCGCCGCGAGACCGACACCATGGACACCTTCGTGGATTCGTCCTGGTACTACGCGCGCTACGCCACCACCTTCGGCAAGGACAAGATGGTGGATGACGAGACCGGCTACTGGATGACCGTGGACCAGTACATCGGCGGCATCGAGCACGCCATCCTGCACCTGCTGTACTCCCGCTTCTGGACCAAGGTGATGCGCGACCTGGGCCTCGTCACCTACCGCGAGCCCTTCGCCCACCTGCTCACCCAAGGCATGGTGCTGAACAACGCCTTCTTCCACAAACCCGAGGGCGGCGGCAAGAACTACTACTGGGAAAGCGAGCTCGACGTCCAGAAGGACGCCAAGGGCCAGATCACCGGCGCCACCCTCAAGAAGGACGGCACCGTGCTCGAGCACGAGCTCACCACCATGTCCAAGTCCAAGAACAACGGCGTGGACCCGCAGTCCCTGATCGAGCAGTACGGCGCCGACACCGCCCGCTTCTTCATGATGTTCGCCGCCCCGCCGGAGCAGACCCTCGAGTGGTCCGACGCCGGCGTCGAGGGGGCCTACCGCTTCCTGCGCCGGGTATGGAGCTTCGGCCACCTGTTCGGCAGCGAGATCCGCGGCCAGATCGGTGCCGAGCGCCAGCTCGCCACAGCCAAGCTGCCGGAAGACCTGGCCGCGTTCCGCCGCGAGATCCACCTGCTCCTCAAGCAAGCCAACTACGACCTGGGCAAGCAGCAGTTCAACACCGTGGCCTCGGCCACCATGAAGATGCTCAACGCCCTCGAAAAGGCGCCCCGCCAGGGCGCCCTGGCGGCCGAGGTGATCGAGGAGTGCTTCGGCATCCTGCTGCGCGTGCTGTCGCCCCTCACCCCGCACATCAGCCATGCCCTGTGGTCCGGGCTGGGCTACGGCGAGGACATCCTCAAGGCCGCCTGGCCCGAGCCCCTCGACGCCGCCCTGGCCCAGGACGAGATCGAGCTGATGCTGCAAGTCAACGGCAAGCTCCGCGGCGCCCTGCGGGTCCCCGCCGAAGCGGCCAAGGACGCCATCGAGGCCGCTGCCCTGGCCCACGAGGCGACCATCAAGTTCCTCGAAGGCCGGCCCGCCAAGAAGGTGGTGGTCGTTCCCGGCCGTCTCGTCAATATCGTCGGCTGACCCCCGGAGGTTTTCCATGCGCCACCTCGTTCTTGTCCCCTGCGTCGTCCTGCTGGCCGCCTGCGCCAACACACCGGGCGACCGCGGATTCTATGAAGGGCTCCGCCAGGAGAACCTCCGCCGCCAATACGAACCGGGCCGCGACATCAGCCGCGACCCGGTCCCCCCCAGCTATGAGGCCTACGAGAAGGAACGCCAGCGCCTCAAGGAGGGTCAGCCTCAATGACTCAAGCGCCCCGGGCCGGCCGCCGTCGCGCCCTGACCACCCTCGCCGCCCTGCCTCTATTGGCAGCTGGTTGCGGCTTCCAGTTGCGCGGCCAACGGCCGCTGCCCTTTGACACCCTCTACCTGGGCATGTCGGAGTACTCCGATCTGGCAGCAGCCATCCGGCGCCAGATCCGCGCCAGCACCAGCACCCAGGTGGTCAGCAACAAGGACGAGGCGCAGGTCCGGCTGGAAGTCCTGGCGGATGCCAAGGAAAAAGTCATCCTGGCCCTCAACACCCAGGGCCGGGTCCGTGAATACCAGCTGCGCCTGCGCTACGCCTTCCGCCTGGTGGACAAGAACGGCCAGGAGGTCCTGGCCCCCAACGAGATCCTGCTGCGTCGTGACCTGGCCTTCGACGACTCCCAGGTGCTCGCCAAGGAGCAGGAGGAGATCCTGCTCTACCGCGACATGCAGGGCGATCTCGTGCAGCAGCTGATGCGCCGGCTGGCTGCGGCCAAGATGCCGGACGCCGCACCGAAGCCGTGATCCTCCGCCCCGAGCAGCTCGCCGCCCAGCTCGACAAGGCCCTCGCCCCCCTCTACATCCTGCACGGCAACGAGCCACTGCTGGTCCTCGAAGCGGGCGACGCCATCCGCGCGGCCGCCCGCCGCCAGGGCTATGCCGAGCGCGAGGTGCTGGTCGCCGGACAGGGCTTCCGTTGGGACAGCCTCCAGTCGGCCGCCGGCAACATGTCACTGTTCGGCGCCAGCAAGCTCGTCGATCTGCGCATCCCCAACGGCAAGCCCGGCCGGGATGGCGGCGAAGCCCTGCAACGCTATGCCCGCCACCTGGATGACGGCGTCGTCACCCTGATCACCCTTCCCGAGCTCGACTGGGCCACCCGCAAGGCCGCCTGGTTCGCCGCCCTGGTCGAAGCTGGCGTGGCTGTCGAACTCAACGCCCCGGAGCGGGACCGCCTGCCCGAGTGGATCGCCCGACGCCTCGCCAACCAGCAGCAGAAGGCCGGCGCGGAGGCCCTGGGCTTCATCGCCGACCACGTGGAGGGCAACCTGCTGGCAGCCCACCAGGAGATCCTCAAGCTGGGCCTGCTGCACCCGCCCGGCGAGCTGAGCTTGGACGCCGTGCGCGACGCGGTGCTCAACGTGGCGCGTTACGACGTGGACAAGCTGCGCACCGCCCTGCTGGAGGGCGACGCAGCCCGCTGCGCCCGCCTGCTCGAAGGCCTCAAGGGCGAAGGCGAAGCACCGCCCCTCGTGCTGTGGGCCCTGGCCAACGAAGTCCGCAGCCTGGCCAACCTGCGCCAGGGCCTCGACGAAGGGCAACCGCTGCAAGGCCTCCTGAAGGCCGAACGGGTCTTCGACGAGCGCCGCAAGCAAGCCCTTCAGCGCGCCCTGCCCCGCCTCGGCGGCGCCCAGCTGCGCACCGCGATCTTGCACGCCGCGCGGATTGACCGGATGATCAAGGGTCTGGCCGGCGGCGACGTCTGGGACGAATTCCTGCAGCTCTGCCTGCGCGTTTGCGCGCCGGCCCGCGGCATCCCGGCACGGCGCTGACCGCCGCCCCCGAATTGAGAAGAGACACGATGGACATCAAGACCTACATGCAGACCGTCGGCCGCCAGGCCCGCGCCGCCTCCCGCGCAGTGGCGGCCGCCTCCACCGACGCCAAGGACACGGCCCTCCTGGCCATGGCCGCCGAGATCCGCACCCGCCGCGCCGAGCT
>JAFLDU010000281.1 GCA_017309145.1 Zoogloea sp.
CGGCATTTCCATACGGGCGCCAGCCTTGCCGAGGACGCTGTAGTAGCCTTCTTCGGTCAGGATCAGGGCGTCCATCTTGGTCGGCGGGGCGATCCACAGACGGGTCGGGATGTCGGACTTGCCGTCCAGCACCTTGCCGGCAGCACGGAAGTGACCGATGTTGGTCATGCACGAGCCGATGAACACTTCGTCGATCTTGTCGCCGGCGACTTCGGACAGCACCTTCACGTCATCCGGGTCGTTCGGGCAGGCCACGATCGGCTCCTTGACGTCGGCCAGATCGATCTCGATCACGGCGGCGTACTGGGCGTTGGCATCGCCCTTCAGCAGGACGCCGTTGGCGATCCAGTCTTCCATGGCGTTGATGCGGCGCTTGAGGGTGCGGGCATCTTCGTAGCCTTCGGCGATCATCCACTTCATCAGGGTGATGTTCGAACGCATGTACTCGACGATCGGATCCTTGTTCAGGGCGATCGCGCAGGCAGCGGCAGAGCGCTCGGCAGCGGCGTCAGACAGCTCGAAGGCCTGTTCGACCTTCAGATCCGGCAGACCTTCGATTTCGAGGATGCGGCCGGAGAAGACGTTCTTCTTGCCCTTCTTCTCGACGGTCAGGAGGCCGGCCTTGATGGCGTACAGCGGGATCGCGTTGACCAGGTCACGCAGGGTGATGCCCGGCTGCATCTGGCCCTTGAAGCGGACCAGCACGGATTCCGGCATGTCGAGCGGCATGACGCCGGTGGCGGCAGCAAAGGCGACCAGACCGGAACCGGCCGGGAAGGAGATGCCGATCGGGAAACGGGTGTGGGAGTCACCACCGGTGCCGACGGTATCCGGCAGCAGCAGGCGGTTCAGCCAGGAGTGGATCACGCCGTCGCCCGGACGCAGCGCAACGCCGCCACGGGTGGAGATGAAGGACGGCAGCTCGCGGTGCATCTTGACGTCCACCAGCTTCGGGTAGGCGGCGGTGTGGCAGAAGGACTGCATCACCAGGTCGGCGGAGAAGCCGAGGCAGGCCAGATCCTTCAGCTCGTCGCGGGTCATCGGGCCAGTGGTGTCCTGGGAGCCGACGGTGGTCATCTTGGGCTCGCAGTAGGTGCCCGGCAGGATGCCCTTGCCTTCCGGCAGGCCACAGGCGCGGCCAACCATCTTCTGGGCCAGGGAGTAGCCGGTGCCGGTGTCGGCCGGGTTCTGCGGCAGGCGGAACAGGGTGGAGACCGGCAGGCCGAGGAATTCACGGGCCTTGGTGGTCAGGCCACGACCGATGATCAGCGGGATACGGCCGCCAGCGCGGACTTCGTCGAGGATGACGAGGGTCTTGAGCTGGGATTCGGCGATCACGGCGCCGTTCTTGGTGGCGGTGACCTTGCCGGTGGCGCCGTCAACCTTCAGTTCGATCTCGTCGCCCATGTCCATCTGGCCGGCGTCGATCTCGATCGGCAGCGCGCCAGCGTCTTCCATGGTGTTGAAGAAGATCGGGGCGATCTTGGAGCCCAGGCACACGCCGCCAAAGCGCTTGTTCGGGACGAAGGGGATGTCTTCGCCGGTGAACCACAGCACGGAGTTGGTGGCGGACTTGCGGGAGGAACCGGTACCGACCACGTCACCGACGTAGGCGATCAGGTTGCCCTTGGCAGCCAGGGCTTCGAGCTGCTTGATCGGGCCGCGGGAGCCCGGCTCGTCGGCTTCGATACCCGGACGCGGGTTCTTCAGCATGGCCAGCGCGTGCAGCGGGATGTCCGGGCGGGACCAGGCGTCCGGCGCGGGCGACAGGTCGTCGGTGTTGGTTTCGCCGGTGACCTTGAAGACGGTGAGCTTCTGGGAAGCGGGGACTTCCGGACGGGAGGTGAACCACTCGGCATCGGCCCAGGACTGGATCACGGCCTTGGCGTTGGCGTTGCCGGCCTTGGCCAGCTCGGCGACGTCATGGAAGTAGTCGAAGACCAGCAGGGTCTTCTTGAGGCCTTCGGCAGCGCTGGCGCCGCATTCGGCGTCGCCCAGCAGGTCGATCAGCGGCTTGACGTTGTAGCCGCCGAGCATGGTGCCCAGCAGTTCGGTGGCCTTGACCTTGGAAACCAGACCACAGGCCACTTCGCCCTTGGCGACCTTGGCCAGGAATTCGGCCTTGACCTTGGCGGCGTCATCGACGCCGGCGGGAACGCGGTAAGTCAGCAGATCTACCAGGAAAGCTTCTTCGCCGGCCGGCGGATTCTGCAGCAGTTCGACCAGAGCCTGGGTTTGCTGCTTCGACAGGGGCAGCGGCGGAATGCCGAGGGCGGCACGCTCGGCAACGTGCTGGCGGTAGGCTTCAAGCATGGGTAGATCCTTCCTAGACGATGGTTACATTACGGTGATGCTGTCTTGCGCGATGGGCCGGGGAACCCCCGGAACGCGTCTCCTCCACAGACCGGCCTTTGGTTTTTATCTGGCAACGCCAAGTCTTATATATATTATATTTTAAATCCGTGCCGATTGTGCGGACGCACAATCCAATTTTTCCAGCAAGTTCAACGGCCCCCGAACCACGCCGATGCGTGTGTCAGGCCTGGAGCACGCTCTCGACGGCACCCAGGGTGATCGGCTTGATCAACAGGTCGTCAAAACCGGCTTCGATGAGCCGCTGCTTCTCTTCCGGGAGTGCATGGGCAGTATAGGCGATCACGCGCAGACCGCCGAATCGACCGTCGGCACGAATGTGTGCGAGCACTTCCTCGCCTGACATCCCGGGCATGCTGATATCCAGGAGCACGATGTTGAAGGGCTCGGCATCGAGCTTGGCAAGCGCCCCCGGGCCGTCCTCCGCCTGATCGGTGGAATAGCCCAGGCGGCTCACAAAGGCAATCGCGAGGCGTCGGTTGATCACGTTGTCGTCTACAACGAGAACCCTTTTCTGGGAAGAAGACGAATCGCTCATGGGAAGTGCCTATCGGGACTGCGGGAAGGTGATCGGGAGGAACAGGGTGAATGTCGAGCCTTCGCCGACGGTCGACCGGACGACGAGGTCTCCGCCCAGCAGATGCGCGAGCTCCCGGGCCAGGGCAAGACCAAGGCCGGTGCCACCGTGATCTCGGGTCAGGAATCGGTCCAACTGGCGGAATCTCTCGAAAATGACATCCTGTGCTTCGGGCGGAATGCCCGGCCCGGTGTCGGAGACGGCGAAGGCCACGCGCTCGCCGTCCAGTGTCACGCGAAGGCCAATCCCACCATTCTCTGTGAACTTGATCGCGTTGTTCAAGAGATTATTGAGAATCTGACGCACCCGCTGGATGTCCATCTCCATCGATTCCGGCAGGTTGTCGGCCAGATCGAGATCGACGGCAAGCCCCTTGGCCTGGGCGTGGGAGCGGTGCGCGCCGATGAGTTCGTTCGCAAGACCAACGATGCCATTCCGGGACGTCTTCAGTTCGAGCCGCCCGGCCTCGATCTTGGCCAGGTCAAGCAGATCGTTGACGATGTCCAGCAGATGCTTGCCCGATGACTGGATCGTCGATGCGTATTCGAGGTGGACCGGATCAGCCAGTTCGAGCTGCAGCAGCTCGGAATACCCCAGGATGCCGTTGAGCGGCGTACGGAGCTCATGGGACATGCTGGCAAGGAAATCCGACTTGAGCCTGTTGGCCTCCTCGGCGTGGCTTCGTGCCAGTTCCGAACGCTTGAAGGACTCCTGCACCTCGTCGGCCATGCTGTTGAATGACTGGGCCAGCTGGCCCATCTCGTCGTTGGTCTGCACGTTCAGCCGGTAGGACAGGTCGCCCGCCTGGAAGCGCCCGAGGCCGCCGATCATGGTGGTGATCCGGCGGGTGATGAACTGCGCCATCCAGATCGCCACGACGATCACCAGCGCCACCATCAGCAAGGTCGACACGGTCAGCGCGCCTGCGGTCTGGGCCAGGTTCTGGGCGATGTCGTCCCGCAGCCCCTGACGCTGGGCGAGGAGTGACGTGTCCATCTCGGCGATGGTCTGCCCGATACGCTTCGCCGAATCGGTTGCGGCCCGGTGGAAGTCATCCACGTTGGCGCCCACGGTGATGATGCCGAAACCACGCGGGGATTGGGCGTACTGGCCGGTGTAATACGGGATCGCCGCTGCGGTGGTCAGTTTCCAGAGCCCCGAGAAGAAGATCGTGAATGAGCCGGACCCGCCCTTTTCGGTGAGCTGGTTCCAGCCGGCGCACTGGGGCGAGAAGTTCAGGTAGCGGCAATCCAGCCCGACCGTGCCCGCCTTGATGAGCGCCACCGCCGGTTTCTTCTTGAGTGACTGGTCATCGAAGGGCTTGACGCCCTCGAGGAAATCCCGCGAGGACTTGCCCGAGGCCTGCCAGGCTTCGTAGAGCGACTGGTCCAGCCAGGGTGTCACGGGTTCGCCAGTGGCCGGGTCGTAACCCGGAATGAAGTAATCCCGCGGGTGCGAGATCGCCCGGCTGCGGTGATCCCACATGAAGGCGTAGTTGCCGACGATGGCGTCGTTGATCGGGGTGTAGCGCGAATCGGTCGGGCTGATGTGGTCGGTGAATTCGCGGATGTGGTCGTGGTCGAGGGCGAGGGTCACGTAACCGATGATCCTGGTGCCCCGCAGCACCGGCGTCGCCCATCGCACGATGCCCCGGAAGCGCTTGCCCACCGGGTTCTCGGTGCCGGCGTAGGCCGACTCCTCGGGCTTGAAGTCGATGCCTGCCTTCTTGGCGCTGGCCGGGAGGTACGCGCCCACCACCTTGCTGCCCACGTAGGCGCCGATCACGTCCGAGACGTAGATCTCGCCCGGCTTCAGCTTCTTCAGTTCGGGCCAGTAGCGTTCGGCCTTCAGGAAAGTCTGGCGAGGATCGCTCACATCACGCAGGTCGCCGGGGGTCAGATCCCCCGTCACCACCTTTACCCGCTCCCTGCCCTGCAGGTCGATGAAGCTCATCTCCACGAACAACGGGCGCGATTCCGCGTGGCCGATGTACTCGGGCGGACGGGCGCTGAAGGCCTTGGCGTTGTCGGCCAGCGCCTGACGGGGGTCGGCCGCCAGCGCCTCGTCCCACTCGTCGGAGGCCGCCGGCTCCCAGCGGGTACCGTCCTCGGCCAATTGCCATTGCCCGTGGCGATAGACCGGCCTCAGCCGGTGCAGCAGGAAGTTCCGGTAAGCCTGTTCAGATGGCTCGACCTGGGACGCCTGCCGCACATCCGAATCGCGGTCATACAGAAAGCTCGCCACCGCCCGCGCGGTGTCCGTGGTCATGCGCTCGATGGCCACCCGGGCCCGGTCATCCAGGGCCTTGATCGCGTCTCCGGTCGCCCCCTCGCCCACCTGCTTGACGGTCGCCATCATCGATTCGGCCATCGCGCTCGCCTTGGCGCTCACCGTGTCTCCGAGCCGCTGGGCCATTCCCCAGGCCAGCAGCGCCAACAGCAGCAACGGGAGCACCTTGATGACCACGAAGATCGCGATCAGCTTGCCCCGAATGCCCACCTCCCAGCTCTTCAATCCCATGTCCCCACCTCGCACCGTCCGGCCGGGAGGAGCATGCCCCTCCGGCCCGCAACCGGCTTGCTGATTATTTGCCCACGATACTTGACGCTGCTTCTAACGGCACCAGCAGCGGAATCTCAAGGATTGGCACCGTGATTGCTTGCAGAGCCCGCCCGGGTCACTCCAGAATGCACCCTCCTGCCCGGACACTGCTTTTCCATGGCCAATCCATGCCCCTGCGGCAAGCCCCTCGAGTATGCCGCCTGTTGCGGCCGTCATGTCGACCAGGGCCAGCCCGCCCCCACCGCCGAGGCGCTGATGCGCTCC
>JAFLDU010000282.1 GCA_017309145.1 Zoogloea sp.
GACCGATGTGCGTCGAGCGCACTCCGCATTCCTCGCAGGCCTTCACCTTGTTGCCCACATACACCCGGCTCGCCGGGTTGTCCCCCACCAGGATCACCGCCAGGCCGGGCTGCACGCCCTGGCTCACCAGTTGGGACACGCGCGTCTTGAAGCCTTCGCGCAACTGCTTCGACAGGGCCTTGCCGTCGATGATCCGGGCTGTCATGAATTGGATTTCCTGCAAAAGAACGGGGCGGCCCTGAGGCCGCCCCGCGTAAAACGCCTTGCGAGGCGAGAGGGAGAAACTTGTTTGTGTAGGGGCGGCTTCAGCCGCCCCCGGGCTGAGATCGGGCACCTTAGGGCGGCTGAAGCCGCCCCTACATGTTCCCTACATGTTCCCTACATGTTCCCTACATGTTCCCTGCCCTGCGCTCAGAAGCCGCGACCGGGGATCCAGTTGGTGCCGGCCAGCGGTACACCGGCCATGGCGGCGGCTTCGATGGTCAGGGCGACCAGGTCTTCCGGCTCCAGGTGATGCACATTCTGCTTGCCGCAGGCCCGGGCGATGGTGGTGAGCTCCATGTTCAGGGTCTTCAGGTAGTTCTTCAGGTGCTTGGCGCCCACGGCGGGGGTCAGGCGCTGCTCGAGGATCGCGTCCTGAGTGGTGACACCGACCGGGCACTTGCCGGTGTGGCAGTGGTGACAGAAGCCGGGGGCGGTACCCAGGGCGTTATAGTCGGCGATGGCGTCGTGATGGGCACCGTTCTGGAAGTAGGTCTCGCCGTTGCAGCCGAGGGCCACCAGCACGCCCTGGCCGATGGCCACCGCGTCGGCGCCCATGGCCAGGGCCTTGGCCACGTCGGCGCCGGTGCGGATGCCGCCGGAGACGATCAGCTGGACCTTGCCCTTCATGTCGAGGTCTTCCAGGGCATTGACGGCCTGGCGCACGGCGGCCAGGGTCGGGATGCCGATGTGCTCGATGAAGCAGGTCTGGGTGGCCGCGGTGCCGCCCTGCATGCCATCGACCACAACCACGTCGGCGCCGGCATGGACCGCCAGCTTGACGTCGTTGAAGGTGCGGGTGGCGCCGACCTTGACGTAGATGGGCTTCTCCCAGTCGGTGATCTCGCGCAGTTCCTGGATCTTGATGGCCAGGTCATCCGGACCGGTCCAGTCCGGGTGGCGGCAGGCCGAGCGCTGATCCACGCCTTCCGGCAGGGTGCGCATCTTGGCCACGCGGGGGTTCACCTTCTGGCCCAGCAGCATGCCGCCACCGCCCGGCTTGGCGCCCTGACCGATCACCACCTCGATGGCGTCGGCCTTGCGCACGTCGTCCGGGTTGAAGCCGTAACGGGAGGGCAGGCACTGGTAGATCAGGGTCCGGGAGGAGCGGCGCTCTTCCGGGGTCATGCCGCCGTCACCGGTGGTGGTGGAGGTGCCCATCTCGGTGGCAGCCAGGCCCAGCGCCTCCTTCACGTTGGCCGACAGGGCGCCGAAGCTCATGCCGGCGATGGTGATCGGGATGTCGAGCTCGATCGGCTTCTTGGCAAAGCGGGTGCCCAGCACGGTCTTGGTCAGGCACTTCTCCCGATAGCCTTCCAGGGGGTAGCGGGACATGGACGCGCCGAGGAAGACCAGGTCGTCGAAGTTGGGCAGCTTGCGCTTGGCGCCCATGCCACGGATCTCATACAACCCGTGGGCGGCAGCGTTGCGGATGTAGTCGAGGGTCTTGCGGTCGAAGCCGTAGGATTCCTCGCGAGAAAGGTTCTTGAATTGCACGGGTTTGGTTTCCATGATCGTATCCTTGGTAGTCCGGGTGGGCGCGAGCCGCGGGCTCAGTATTCCTGGTTGGCGTCGGCGTTCCAGTGGTAGAGGGAACGCTTGGAGGCGATGCGCTTGAAGGCCTTGGGGTCGTGGTCGAGGCCAGCCTGGTCGAGCAGGCTCGCCACGGCGGCGATGTCGGCCTCGCTCATCGGCTCGTACTGGGCATCGGCCCCCAGGGACTTGACGCTGCCCTTCACGTAGAGCACGGCCTCGTACAGGGAGTCGCCGAGGGCGTCGCCCGCGTCGCCGCAGATGACCATGCGCCCGGCCTGGGCCATGAAGGCGGAGAAGCTGCCCACCGAGCCGCCGATGACGATGTCGCCGCCCTTCAGGGAGATGCCGCAGCGCAGGCCCGCATCTCCGTCGATCACCAGCAGGCCGCCGTGGGAGGAGGCGCCGGCGCCGTTGGAAGCGAAGCCCTTCACATGCACCTTGCCGCTCATCATGTTCTCGGCCACGCCGGTGCCGGCGCTGCCGGTGATGGTGATGCTGGCTGCCTTGTTCATGCCGCCGGCGTAGTAGCCGGCATGGCCGACGATTTCCACCTCGACCGGGGCATCCAGGCCGACGGCGATGTTGTGGGCGCCGTCCGGGTTGAGCACGGTGACGTGACGGGCCTTGCCGTCATTGATGTCCTTGTGCAGGAAGGTGTTGAGCTCGCGCAGGGGGGTGGTGGCGAGGTCAAAGGTCAGGCGTTCCATACGTACATCTCCTCGGGCGCGGGTTCAAAAACGTTGGCGTGCTTCACGCCGGGCAGGTGGGCCAGGGACCGGAATTCGGAGGCGATGGCCACGTAGTCGTCGGTTTCGGCCACCACCGCCGGCTTGCAGGCGAAGGGGTCGCGGATCAGGGCCAGCTTGTCCGGCGTGCCCATCAGGAAGGTGAAGAAGCCGTCCAGCTCCTCGAATCCCTTCTGCAGCGCGGTCTCCAGGTCGTCGCCTTCACGCAGGCGCCATTCCAGGAAGCGGCAGGCGGCTTCGGTGTCGTTGTCGGTCTCGAAGCGGATGCCCCGCGGCTCGAGCATGCGGCGGATGCCGTTGGGGTTCGACAGGGAACCGTTGTGCACCAGGCAGAAGTCTTCACCGGCGGTGAAGGGGTGGGCCCGGTCCGGGGTCACGGCGGACTCGGTGGCCATCCGGGTATGGCCCACCAGGTGGGAGCCGGTCAGGCCGGCAAAGCCGTAGCGGGCGGCCACCTCGGCCGGGGTGCCGATGTCCTTGTAGAGGTCGATGCTGCGCCCCGTGGACAGGATGTGCAGCTTGGGGTGGTGCTCGGCGATCCAGCGCTTGATGATGGCCGGGGCCACGTCGAAGCTGAGGATGGCGTGGTTGCCCTTGGGCTCGACGGCGACCTGGACCCCCAGGTGCTCCTTGAGGGCGTGGCCGAGGCCCAGCCAGTTGAAGTCGGCGCCGTCTTCGGTGAGACCGGAGTACACGCTGATCTTCCGTTCATTGCCTGCCAGAGGGGTGCCGAACACCGCCAGACCGGCGGAGTCGGGGCCGCGCTCGGTCATGCCGATGAGCATCGGCACCATCAGTTCGCCGAGCTTCTCCCGCAGGGCCGGTGTTTTCACCAGCAATCCGACGATTCCACACATGCTTGTTTCTCCTTCGTTGATGCTTCGATTCGTTAGCGTTTGATCTGGGCCGGGGCCTTGTGTAGCCCAAACGGAGTCCGCGGGCGGCTGAAGCCGCCCCTACAAGGCCCCTACAGGGGCTCAGAAGAATTCCAGGTAGTTCTTGATCTCCCAGTCGGACACGTGGCGCATGTACTCGACCCACTCCATGTGCTTGAGGCGCAGGAACTCGCCGGCAACCGGGCCCAGGGCCTTGCACAGCACGGTGTCCTTCTCGAGGGCGAGGAGCGCCTCGTGGAGGTTCTGGGGCAGGATCTCGATGCCGGCGGCCTTCAGTTGCTCGGGGCTCAGGGCATAGAGGTTCTGGTTCTGCGGCTCGCCCGGATCCAGGTCACGCTCGATGCCGTCGAGACCGGCGGCGATCACCGCGGCGGTGGCCAGGTAGGGGTTGCAGGCACCATCCGGCAGACGCAGCTCGAGGCGGCCGTGGGGGATGCGCACCATCGACGAGCGGTTGTTGTCGCCGTAGCTGATGTAGGCCGGGGCCCAGGTTGCGCCGGTCAGGGAGCGGCCCACCACCAGGCGCTTGTAGCTGTTCACCGTGGGGGCGCAGATCGCCGCCAGGGCCGGCGCGTGGGCCAGGATGCCGCCCAGGAACTGGTAGGCCAGCTTGGACAGGCCGAGGCCGCGCTTGTCGCTCTTGTCGGCGAACAGGTTGGTCTTGCCGTCGCCGAGGGACATGTGGATGTGCATGCCGTTGCCTGGCCGGTTGGCGAAGGGCTTGGGCATGAAGGAGCAGATCATGCCCAGGTCGTTGGCGATCTCCGAGGCGGCCATCTTGAACAGCAGGTAGTGGTCGGCGGAGGTCAGGCAGTCGGCGTAGGTGTAGTTGATCTCGAACTGGCCGTTGGCGTCCTCGTGGTCGATCTGATAGACGTCGACGTCCACCTCGCGGAGGCTGTCGGTGAGGGTTTCGAGGAACTCGCGGTTGCGCGACAGGCCCTTGTAGTCGTAGCAGGGCTTGGGCAGCGTGTCGGTCGGATCGGTCGGGATGATGTTGCCGTTGGCATCCTTCTTGAGCAGGGAGAACTCCGGCTCCAGCCCGGTGAAGAAGGTGTAGCCCTTGGCATCGAGGCGCTTGACCTGCTCCTTCAGCACCACGCGGGTGTCCAGCGGCCAGGGCTCGCCCTTCACGTGGCCGTCGCAGGCGATGCGGGCGTAGCCGGGCTGCCAGGGCACCAGGGTGAGGGTCGAGAGGTCGCCGATGGCCATGTAGTCCGGGCCGTTGGGCTCGATGCCGAGGCCCCACACCGCGAAGCCCGCAAAGCCGGCCCCGGTGGTGAGGATGCTCTCGAAGTGCGCGGCGGGAACGGCCTTGGTCTTGGCCGTGCCGTGGATGTCGACAAACTGGGCAAGGACATACTTGACGTCGTTGTCCGCGAGAAACTGCTTGGCTTCTGTGGGCGTCATTGCCGCTCTCCTGAAGGTGGGTTGGGGGTTCAGTCGATGCTGCGGGCAACCACCGCGCCGCCGCCAAGATCGCCGGCGATGTCGAGGAGGGTTTCCCACAGGTAATGTCCGTAAGTGCCGTCGCACCAGATGCGCAGGCTAGGGCGGCCGGCGCGCAGCTCGGGGATCGCCGTCACCCCGACGCCGACCATCGAGGTCAGCACCACCGGGCGGGCGGCCAGGTCGAGGGCGCGGAAATTCACGCTGCAGCTCTGGCGCAGCAGCTCGTCGAGGCGGCTGCCGGACAGCACGAAGGCGGCGTCCTGGCGCAGCACCGGATACACGCCGGGGCCCCGCGGCGCGGCGGCGAGGGGGGCGATCAGCGCGGCCGGGCCTTCGATCAGGAACTCGGTGAAACCGAGCCGGGCGATGCGTCCGCCGTCATCGAGGGGCAGCCAGCTGTTGGGCGCCGGCGGGATCGGCAGGCCGAGGGCGACCAGCCATTCGGCAGCGCCGGGGCCCTTGCAGCCGTGGCGGGCCAGCTCGGAGCGGTCGGCGATGCCCAGGGTGGCCGCGGCGGCGGCCTGCTGCTCGGGCGGGAGCAGCGTGGCGGCGACGAGGTCGGCCACCGGGCTCGGGGCGAGGTTGTTCGCAAACATCACGCGGCCTCCTTCTGCTTGAGGTTTTCGGGGTCGTAGAACGGGGCGGTGGCGACGGTGGCCTGGACCATCGAGCCGCCGGTGAGGCGGATCTCGAGCCGGGTGCCGGTCTCGGCCAGTTCGGGCTTCACGAAGGCGAGGCCGATGTGGCAGCCGACCGCCGGGCTGTAGGCGATGCTGGTGACCCGCCCGGCGATGTCGCCGCCGGCGATGACCAGGTTGCATTCCAGCGGCACCGGGCCCACGTGGTCCGCCGGGAAGCGGATGCCCACCAGCTTCTG
>JAFLDU010000283.1 GCA_017309145.1 Zoogloea sp.
CATCGCCGGCCTCTTCGCCGCCGGCCGCTGCGCCTGTGGCCTGCCCCGCTGGGGCGAGGGCTACAGCTCCGGGCTGTCGCTGGGCGACTCCACCTTCTTCGGCCGCCTGGCGGGGCGGACGGCGGCGGGCTGAGCGGACGACTGCGACACCACCCGGGGTCGGGCTGTCCGCCGGGTTGGGCCTTCATCGCGGGTTCCGGGCTTGATGGGCTACGGCAGGTGGTGTTTGAATGACAGCATACGTTTGCCTAGAACCCGGAAGATGACTCAAATTGAAAAGCTGACCGTGAAGGGCTACAAGTCCATCGCCAGGCTGGAGAACTTCGCACTTCGACCCTTGAATGTGCTGATCGGCGCCAACGGTGCGGGCAAGAGCAATTTCATCGGGCTGTTCAAGTTCCTGCACGCAATGTACGAACAGCAATTGCAGCTTTATGTGCAGAAACAGGGCGGGATCGATTCCTTTCTTCACTTTGGCCGGCGCACCACCCCCCAGATGGAAATGGCATTCTGGTTTCCGGTGGAGGGCTCGCCCCATGTGCAGCAGGGCTATCGATTCAGCCTGGCGCCATCGACAGACAACCGCCTGCTGTTTGAATCCGAGGAATGCCGATTTCTCGGCAGTCGCGACATGCCGGTGGTGAACCCCGATTTCTCTTTGGGGCAGGGACATGCAGAAGCCCGCCTCAAGGATGCACAGGACCCGCTTTCAAACCACGTGCGGCCGGCCGTCGGCAGCTGGCGTGTCTATCATTTTCACGACACCAGCGACGCCGCCGCGGTCAAGCGCATTCACCCGGTCAATGACAATCTGCGCTTGAAGCCGGATGCCGCCAATCTGGCACCTTATCTGTCCATGCTTCATGGCAAGCATCCGCAGGAATATCGGCGGATCATCGAGACCATTCGGCTGGTATTGCCGTTCTTCGATGACTTCGTGCATCGGAACGATGAAGAATATGTCCAGCTCGAATGGCTGCAGGTCGGACATTCCGACAGCCCCTTCAAGGCGCATCTGCTGTCGGATGGCAGCCTGCGTTTCATCTGCCTTGTAACCTTGCTTCTGCAGCCCGCGGCCTTGCTGCCCGACACCATTTTGGTGGACGAACCCGAATTGGGGCTGCATCCCTACGCCATCAGTATTCTTGCCGACATATTCAAGCAGGTGGCGGAGGACAAGCAGTTGATCGTTTCAACACAATCAGTGGAGTTGATCAACGAACTGAACCCGGACGACGTGATTGTGGTGGACCAGGAGCAAGGCGCCTCCAGCTTCAAGCGCCTGACCGCCGCCGAGTTGTCCGACTGGCTGCAGGACTATGCGCTGGGCGAACTGTGGAAGCGCAACATCCTGGGAGGGAGGCCGTGATATGCGCGAGGTGATCGTCTTTGCCGAAGGCTCCACAGAAGAACGTTTCATCAGGCAGGTCGTGGCGCCGGCCCTGCACAGCCTCCAGATCTATCTCAAGCCCCAGTTACTCAACACGTCGTCGTCGGGCAAGGGTGGCGCACTGAGCATCGAGCGATTCTTGCGCAACGCGCGCAATACGCTGCGCCAGAACCCGGGTGCCGTACTGACTTCATTCATTGATTTGTACGGACTGGATACGGACTTCCCCGCGTTCGAGAGCAGCAAGAAATTGACCGATGTTCAGCAGCGGGTTGCCTACCTCGAGGCCGCACTGCATGAGCAGGTCATATCGCGTGTTGGTTGCGCGCCCGAACGCTTTATTCCGCATATTCAACCGTACGAATACGAAGGCTTGCTCTTTTCGGACGTATCTTCGCTGACCGGCACTGAGCCGTCCTGGAGCCAGGCCCTGGCTTCGCTGCAGAAGATCCGAGACGCCTTCGCCAGCCCCGAACATATCAACGATGGCTATGAGACCAAGCCATCGAAGAGACTGGAGAATCTGCTGCACCCGAAATACAGGAAGGCCCTGCACGGCCCACGCGCAGCGGCACGTATTTCATTGGGAACCATGGAACGGGAATGTGCCCACTTCCGGGGATGGATGGAACGCCTGCGTGGCCTGGCTGGATGATGACGCCTCCAACGCAACCGGCCAAGCGTTAAGGACTGTCTCCCCGCTGAGCATCCCCCCGCCCCTCCGAATATTTGAATGTAGTATCCGGCTGCCCGATCTATGCATTTTGCGTAGACCCGCATCCCCTGCATTCACCTGGAAGGAGTCCATCATGTCGCAGAATCTCGTATCCCTCGAAGTCAGTGAAGACACCGCCAAGGCCCTGGACTTGGCGATAGGCACGCTGGAGGCTTTCAGCCAGTCCCTGCTCAGCCTGGGCACGGACGAGCGCCTGCGGCTGGCACGGATGGGGACCAAGTCGGAGGCATTCTGTCGCGAGGCGCTGGTGGTGCTGGAGCAGAACCAGGCCAGCCTGCCGGCCAACTTCGATCTGGCGGGGTTCCGCCAGGACATGGCTGCCTACGACACTCTGCGGCCCCTGGTCAGTCGGCTCGAGGAAGTCATGCGGCGCTTCGAGGACACCCAGACGGCGCTCGGCAGCGACGTGTTCACCGCCTCGCTGGAGGGCTATGCCTTCATGAAGCTTACCGGCAAGCACGAAGGCCTGGAGAAGCTGCGTTCCACCTTGTCCACGATCCGCGGCGGTCGCACGAAAAGGGCTCAGCCCCCCGCCGTTGCGGGTTGAAACGGCGGCAAAGTGGCGGCGAGGCCCGGCGGGATGGCTGGCCGCCATTTTCATGCCCTTGCGAGGGCCATGCATGGGGCGGCCAGCCCCAAATAAGTGGCTTCAACCCATATACTCGGACCTGCCGGGTACTTTTTTGGGGCTGCCGGCCACATCGCTGTCCCTTGCAGGGCCATGCACGGGGCCGGGCGCTGGACTCACGGGGCGGGGCCCCATATCGACGGGCCGACCACCCACATCAACGCGGCGGCGACCCACATCGACGGGGCGCGGCGGCCTTTTTCCACGCCCTCCACACCCTGCCCCACCCCCTGCCCCGCTGCCTCAGCCCCTCGGCATGCCCAAGCCACGCTCTGCGATCAGGTTGAGCTGGATCTCGTTGGTGCCGGCATAGATGGTGTCGGCGCGGGAGAAGAAGAACACCTGCTGCAGGCGGCGCAGCGGGTCGTCGGCGGCTTGCAGGTCGCCGGCGATGCCCATCACATCCATGGCCAGCTCGCCCAGGCTGCGGTGCCAGTTGGACCAGGCGTACTTGTACACCAGGGCCTCCGGCCCCACACTCGACTCGCCGCGGGCGAAGATGCGCAAGGCGTTGGCGCGCAGGGTGCGCAGGCCGATCCAGGCGTCGGCGATGCGCCGCCGGATGGCCGGGTCGCGGTCCGCGCCGCCGGCCCGGGCCGCCTCCACCAGCAGCTGCAGCTCATGGCTGAAGTGCATCTGCTGGCCCAGGGTGGACAGGCCCCGTTCGTAGCCGAGCAGGGCCATCGCCACCTTCCAGCCTTCACCGGGGGCACCGACGATGCAGTCGGCGGCGGTGCGCGCGTCGTCGAAGAACACCTCGTTGAACTCCGCCTCGCCGGTCATCTGGCGGATCGGGCGAATCTCCACGCCGGGCTGGTCGAGCGGCACCAGCAGGAAGCTCAACCCCTCACGGCCGACGCTCCCCGGCGTGCTGCGGGCGATCACGAAGATCCACTCGGAATCGTGGGCCAGGGAGGTCCACACCTTCTGGCCCTGCAGGTGCCATTCACCATTCTCGAGCCAGCAGCGGCTGCGGATGGCGGCCAGGTCGGAGCCGGCGCCAGGCTCCGAATAGCCCTGGCACCAGAAGGTCCGGCCTTCGCGGATGCCCGGCAGAAAGCGCTGCTGCTGGGCCGGCGTGCCCAGCTCGATCAGGGTCGGGGCGAGCAGGGTCTCGCCGATGTGGCCCATCCGGCCCGGGCCGCCGGCGCGGGCATACTCCTCGTGGAAGGCCACCTGCAGGGACACCGGCAGTTCGCGCCCCCCATGGGCGCGGGGCCAGCCCAGGCCGATCCAGCCGCCCGAGGCCATCACCTGCTCCCATTCGCGGCGCAGTTCCGGGTGAGCGGTCTCGTCCCCCGGGCCACCACGATGGCGCAGCACCTCGAAGCGGCCGGCCAGGTGGTGCGCCATCCAGTCCGCCACTTCGGCGCGGAAGGCCTTTTCGTCAATCTCACTCATGTGCATTCCTCCGGCCGAGCACGGCATCGGCCACGGCATCGCGCCACGCGTCGGGGGTGCCAAACCACTGCCCCCCCCACTGGGCGCGCTTGAAATGAAGCTGGGGGTCGTATTCCCAGGTGAAGCCCACACCACCATGCAGCTGGATCGCCTCGGCCGCGCAGAAGCGGTAGGCCGTGGCGGCCTGCACCCGCGCCACCGCGATCTCGTCGAGGGCGGGCGCCCCGTCCAGCCCCGGGCAGGCCGCCAGCGCACCGGCGAGGGCCGAACGGGCCCCTTCAAGCTTCACCATCATCTCGGCGCAGCGGTGCTTGACGGCCTGGAAACTGGCCACCGGGCGGCCGAACTGCTGGCGCTCCCGGGTATAGGCCACGGTCAGTTCGATGCAGCGGGCCGCCCCTCCCACCTGCTCGGCCGCGAGCAGCAGGGCGGAGGTGGCCAGGGCGGCGGACAGCTCCGCCCCGCCGTCGAGGGCGCCGAGTGCATCGAGGCGAGCCCCGGCGGCCAGGCGCACCTGCGACAAGGTCCAGCGGGCCTGAGGACGGCTCAGGTCCCAGGCCGGCAGCGGGCTGCGGCTGACCCCCTGGCTGTCGGCGGGCAGCTCGAACAAGCCGATGCCCCCCTCCTCCAGGCGCGCCACCACGAAGGCCACATCGGCCGTATCGCCGTCCAGCACCTGGGCCGCCGTGCCGTCCAGCAGCCAGCCCTCACCCGCCCGGCGGGCCCGGATCTCCAGCCCGGCCGGCGTGACGAAGGGCGACAGGCCGGGACCGGCGATCACCGTGCTGATCAGGCGCCCCTCCGCCAGGGCCGGCAACAGGCGCTGGCAGGCCAGCTCGCCAGCACAGCGAAACAGCATCGGGTGGCTCAGGGCCACACCGGTGAACAGCGGCGAGCGGGTGAGCTGGCGGCCGCTCTCCTCCAGCAATACCGCCGCCTCGGCCAGGCCCAGGCCCAGGCCGCCGCAGTCTTCCGGCACGATCACCGCCGGCCAGCCCAGGCCGGCGATGCCCTGCCACAGGGCCCTGTCTCCGTCGCGACCGTCACGGGCATTGGCATGGCCGGCCAGGTAGGCGGCAGCGGTGTCCCGGAGGGCCTGCAGCTCCTCCGTCAGCACTCCACTCATGGCGTGACCTGCGCTTCCATGGCCGCCAGGAAGTGCTCGCCGTAAGGCGGGAGCATGCCCCACTCGCGGCGCGGGTCGTAGGCGGGGGCCTTGAACACGGTACGCACATGGCTGAACTCGATGAAGCCTTCGCGCCCGTGGTAGTGCCCCATGCCGGAGGCGCCGACGCCACCGAAGGGCGCATCGTGCATCGCCGCGTGGAACATCGCCTCGTTGAGGGTGACCCCGCCGGACAGGGTGTGATCCAGCACCCGCTGCTGCTCGGCGGCATCCTCGCCGAAGTAGTAGAGGGCCAGGGGGCGCGGGCGACTGTTGATGTCCTCGATGGCCTCGCCGATGTCGCCATAGCTGCGGATCACCACGGCCGGGCCAAAGATCTCCTCCTGCAGGATGCGTGCGTCGGCCGGCGGATCGATGACGATGCGCAGCGGGCAGCGCCGGCCGGCCGGCGCCTCGGCCGGGCTGGCCTCGACC
>JAFLDU010000030.1 GCA_017309145.1 Zoogloea sp.
GGCCAGGGGGCGGGCGCCATGGCTGTGATGGGTGAGCCACGCTGCGAAGGCGATCGCCAGCATGCCGCCCAGGGCGATGGCGATGGCATTGGGGCCGGCCTGCTGGGCCAGCACCCACACCAGCCAGACAGCGGCTCCGTACATGGGGAAGGCGAGGCCTTCCTTGAGCCGCTCCATCCAGGCACCGGGGCGTGGCAGCAGGCGCTGCAGGGCAGGCCAGAAGGACAGCAGCAGGTAGGGCAGGGCGAGGCCCAGGCCGAGGCTCAGGAACACGGCCAGCAGCACCGGGGCGGGCTGGGCCAGGGCGAAGCCGAGGGCGGCGCCCATGAAGGGCGCCGTGCATGGGGTGGCGACCACCGTGGCCAGCACGCCGGTGAAGAAGCTGCCGGTGTAGCCGGGCTTGTCGGCCAGGCCCGCGCCTGCACCGGCCGCTCCGGCGCCGAAGGTGATCAGGCCCGACAGGCTGAGCCCCACGGCGAACATCAGGTAGGCCACGCCGAGCACGAAGACCGGCGACTGGAACTGGAAGCCCCAGCCCACTTCGCCGCCACCGGCCTTCAGGACCACCAGCACGCCGGCCAGCAGGCCGAAGCTGGCCAGCACGCCGCCGGTGTAGGCGAGGCCTTGCAGGCGGGTCACCCGCGCAGCCTGGTGGGCATGACGGAGCAGCGACAAGGCCTTGATGGACAGCACCGGGAAGACGCAGGGCATCAGGTTGAGGATGAGGCCGCCGAGCAGCGCCAAGAGCAGGGCGGCGCCGAGCTGCAGGCTGTCGTCCGCGCCAGGGACGATGGACGTGGCACCCGGTGTAGCTGACGGGGTGGGGAGTGCTGCATCGAGGGTGCCAGGTGGGGCCGCAGTGACTTCCGCCGTAATCTGGTAGTCATGCCGGCGGCCGGCAGCGTCCTTCAGGCTGAGGATGCCGGCAATGCTCTCGCCGATTGCCGGGGGTGCCTCCCCGGCGGCGATCCGCAGGCTGAAGTGCTCGCCGTCGAGGTGCATCGGCTGAGGTGTCGCGTGCTGGGTCTTGCCCCACTCGGCGGCATAGAACCAGGCTTCCACCGGCTTCAGGGCGGCCAGTGCCGGGCTGTCCGCGCTCAGGCGCAGGCCGCCGGCGCCCTTCTCCAGGCGCAGCGGCCAGGGGCTGGCGGTGGGTAGTGCGGCCAGGGTCTGGCCGATCAGCGGGCTGCCCGGCTGGCGCGGTGTGCCGGCAGCGATGACGGGCAGCTCGAGGCTGAGCTCGACCTGCTCGGGGATGCACACCTCGTTGCAGACCAGCCAGTCGACGGTGGCCTTGACCGGAAAACGGGCCCCCGGCTTGAGGTCGGCCGGGACGTGGATGGGGCTGAGCAGGGTCACTTCGCCGGCGTAGCCGTAGTTGCTGACCGGGCCGGTGGCGAAGCGGCTGGGGGCCGGCCATTCGATGGCATCGGCGCGGGCCCCATCGGGCAGGGTCCAGGCGATCTGGGTGGGCAGGCCGGAGTCGCCCGGGTTGACCCAGTAGGTATGCCAGTGATCGATGATGCGCTGGCGCACGCCCAGGCGGATCGTCTCACCGGGCTGCACCGCGCTGGCTGGTGCCAACAGCTCGGCCTTCACATGAGGCGTCTCGGCCGTGGCGCCCGCCGCCGCCGTCGCGAGGGGCACCAGGCTGGTGAGCAGCAGGCCGGCGGTCAGGACGAGGGGGCGAAGGCGTGGGGTCATGGATGAGGTCCTCGGAAGCCGGCTCGGTGGAGCCGGCGGGATGGGGTCAAGACGTACGGGTCATTATGGTGTTCCATGGGTTGGTGCCGCGGTGAAATGGTTCAGTCGAAGGGGGGCCGCGTGGGCGTTCCGGGGGCAGGGGTACGACCAGCCAGCGGGGGACGTCGCGCTGGCGCACTACACGGGGCCTCGGCGATGGTGGTGTCGCTGAGCGTACATAATGGCCAGCCCGGACAGGGACCCGATGGACATGAAGAGGGCCAGATCGAATGCCGACCTGGCGGTGGATCTGACAGAGGAGAAGTGTCACTGAGAAGACCTTGCGGCCGGACAGTCGGTTGAGCCGGCAGGGAAAGGTTTGGCGCTGTAAAAGGTCCCCCGGGATGACTCCCGGGGGAAAGTGCCGAGGGGCGTGTTGGTAGTTGGATCAGAGCTTGCCGGTGAACACGACGCCTACCCAGCGTGGTGCGGCAGGAACGTAGGTGTTCCAGGTCCGGGCCAGCGGCGTGGTGTCGTTGAAGGCGTTCTTGACGATCAGGTTCACGTCAAAGGTCTTGTCAGCCTTGCCCAGGCCGATCGCGATGTCGGTCCGGGCCGTGCCGTCGATCCAGCCGTAGCTGGACAGGTTGTTGTCGGAGTTGAACTTGCTGGCGTAGTAGGTGTTGAAGCTGGTGTGGAACTCCTTGTCGCCGAGCACCTGCTTGCGGTATTCGGCTCCCAGGCTGAAGCTGAACTTGGAGGCGCCCGGCAGTGTCTTGCCGCTCATGTCCAGATACTTGGCGGTCAGGTTGTTGAGTTCCACGGGCTTGGCGGCGTTGGGGTAGTCCTCATAGCGCGCGTCGTTGTAGGCACCGGAGAAGCGCACCAGCACATTGCGGAGGCCCGAGTAGCTAGCGTCCAGTTCCAGGCCCTGGGCTTTGACCTTGGGGACATTGCCGGTAGCGCTGGTGTATTGGTCGCCATTGGCTGGGTTCAGCTCGGTGTTGTACTTGTCGAAGACCTGCACCGCCTGCTGATAGTCGCGAATCTTGGTGTGGTAGAGGTTGGCGTTCAGAACCAGCGACTTGTTGAGCAAGGTGGACTTGAAGCCGACTTCCAGCGAGGAGGTGCGCTCGGGCCTGGCGTTGTTCTGCTCGCCGTTGGTGATCTGGGCGATGCCGGCTTTCTCGCCGTACTGGGCCGAGAAATAGGTGGTCAGATCTTCATTGACCTTGTAGCTGGGGCTCAGCAGCATGGTCGGATGGACTTTCTTGATCGACTCGGCCTCGGTCTCGTTCCACAGCACGCCGATGTTGCTCCGGCGCAGGGCCTTGGCGTTGGCGATCAGGCGCTGCTGGTCGGCCGACAGGGCCGAGTAGGAGGCGACGCCGAAGTAGCGGCTGGCGGTGAGGTCAGCCAGGGCCAGCTGGGCGGCCGAGTTGCCGGCCAGCAGAGCACCGGTGGTGGCATTGGAGTTGAAGCCGCCTAGTTGAACCCCATTGATCGACACCGGGTTGAGGCTGGCGCCGTAGCCGTCCTGGATGATAAGGCGGCTGGTGGTGTTGCGCCGGTCCTCCCGGGTCAGGCGTGCGCCGGTGGTGATGGTGAGAGGCTCGGTGACATGCCAGTTGGCCTGGCCGAAGAGCGCTAGACTCTTGCTCTCGATCTTCTGCAGGGGCGAAACCACCAGCTCGTTGAGGGCATTCTCCATCAGGTAACGCCCGGTGCCGCTGGCGTCGAGCAGGTTGTACTGGCTGGCGCTGGCGAACCAGGCGCCGGCATCGCTGCCGAAGCCGGCGTTGGAGTCGTAGCGGTTGCTGATCGACTGGAAGTGCAGGCCCCCCTGGTAGTCCACCAGGCCACCCACTTTGGAGGCGATGCGCAGTTCCTGGCTGAACTGGGAGAACTTGTCCACGTGACCGCCGCCGCGCTTGGTGATGTCGAAGGGCGTGCCTTCGTCGTTGCGCACCTGGAAGCGGAAGTCCTTGTAGGCGGTCAGCGAGGTCAGGGTGTGGTCGGTCACGTTCCAGTTCATCTCCAGCAGGCCGCCCTTGGTGTCGGTGTAGGTCGGGGTCTGGTGATCCAGGTTGACGGTGTTGCGCGATCCGCCGCCATAGAGGTAGCTCCCCGCATAGGTGTAGCCGGGCAGTTGGCCGAACCAGCGTCGGCCCAGACGGGTGGAGGCGTCGCTGTTGAGGTTGTTTGGGCTCCCGTCGGCGTAGGTGAGCGGGGTGGGGGTGTAGATGGTCTTGCCGTTGAAGGCTTCGCCGGTGGTCGGCGTCATTTCCAGGCTCAGGCGGGCATTGAAATCAGCGTTGGGGGTGAGCAGAAACTGCACCCGGCCCGCCACCCGGTCACTATTGCCGAAGGTGCTCTCCAGGTAGCCTTTCTCCACGTTCTTCACGTAGCCGGCACCCCGGTCCACTCGGAAGGAACCGCGCCAGGCCAGCACGTCATCGACGATGGCGCCGCCCACTGCGCCCTGCGCCGTGAGGCGCTGCCCCTGGCCGAAGCCCACCGAGTACTCCGCTTCCGGATTGAAGGTCGGGCGCTTATTGGTGATCTTGAGTACCCCAAGGTTGGCGTTGCGGCCGAACAGGGTGCCCTGGGGGCCACGTAGCACTTCCACGGTGTCCACGTCGAACAGGTCGAAGCTGGACAGCGGGTTGTAGCCGTAGGCGATGCCGTCCACGTTGAGGCCTACACTGGGGTCCATGGCATCGGTCTGGGATTGCTTGCCCAGGCCGCGGATCGAAAGGCTGCTGGTGCGCGCGTTGCCCGGGTTCCAAGCGAAGTTGGAGATGCGCTTGGTCACCCCGTCCAGATCGGCGGTGGCTTCCCGGGTCAGCTCCGCACCGGTGACGACTGCCACCGAGATGGGGACGTCTTTGAGGCGCTCCAGGCGGTGGCGGCTGCGAACCACCACCGTATCCAGCGCCTTGGCACCTTCGGTTACGGCGGGCTCGGCGGCCGGGGCTTGCGGCGAGCCGGCGCCGGTACGGGCCTTGGCGGCGATTTCCTGCTGCAGGCGGGCAATCTCCGCTTCGAGTTCGGCGACCGAGCGACTGTCGGCGGCCTGGACCGACGCCGACGCAAGCATGGCAAGTGCCGTGACGATGCCCGCCAGGGGCGCGCGGCGGAACGGAAATGAATCGGAAGCGCTTGCCGGATGCGGGCGACGGCTGGGCACATGGGTGCTCATCGGAAAATCTCCATTAAAAGAAACGAAATAGACGGAACCTATTGGCAATAGGCGTGCCATCAATCGGATTTCTTAATTATGTTCTTCGTTTCTATTGGGGGATCTGGCTAGGGGGGCTTCTTGGCTTTTTATTCAATGGCTTGCGGTGCATTTCATGTTTGTCAGATTTGCTTATCTTTATTCATGGGGAGCTAATAAGAAACTGTGGAGTGTTGTCGTTTCAACATCCCGGTTGGCAGAGATGCTGTTTTTGAAGCAATCATCCGCTCTGTGCCCGAAGACGCCCCGCTCCCGGGTTTTTGGTGGTTTGTAGCATTGCTGCTGAAAAGCAAGCAGCCTGGTTCAGGGGGTTGTTGCCGCGGAAGCACTTTGCCCGGATTCTTGTCTTTCGTGGCGCGAAGGGCGTAGGCCGGGCTAATTCATTAATTTGGGTGATGGGTTTTATAGGGGGTTGATCGGAAAGAAATAATTTCCTGGTTTCGGTGTTCTGCTCGAAGTGCTTTTGTTGGGTGGCATGACTGGTGCTAACAAAGGGTGTGGGGCCGCCATTGCCTGACGCCAGGCCCGCTAATTGTTTCCTGAGCCAATGCGTAATCCGATGAAGCAATCTGGAGTGAATCGATGAAGAAACTCGTGTATCTCGCAGTCGTGTCGTGCTTTGCAGCCACGCTGCCCGCCGGAGCGGAAGACAAGCCTGAGGCGCCGTCGCCGGCAGCCACCCGTGCTCAGCGTGCACCTCAGTGGTCGGCCTACAAGGTCGTGCAGGCGCCGGCAGTGCCCGCGGTCAAACAGGCCAAGTGGGTCCGCAAGCCCGTGGACGCATTCGTGCTCGCCCAGCTGGAGGCAAAGAACATCAAGCCTTCATCGGATGCCGACAAGGAGACCTTCATCCGCCGCGCCACCCTGGATGTGTGGGGCATCATCCCGACGCCGGAGGAGGTCAAGGCCTTCGTTGATGACCGTTCCCCGGAGGCCTACGAAAAGCTGGTGGATCGTCTGCTAGCCTCACCCCGCTATGGCGAGCGTCAAGCCCGCCGCTGGCTGGATCTTGCCCGCTATGCCGACAGCGCCGGTTTCACCAACGATGAGACCCGCCCGAACATGTGGCGCTATCGCGACTACGTGATCGACGCCTTCAACCAGGACAAGCCCTACGACCGCTTCGTGAAGGAGCAGATCGCCGGCGACGAGTTGTGGCCCAACCAGCAGGAGGCGCTGATTGCCACCGGCTTCCTGCGTGCCTACGCCGATGACAGCAACTCCCGCAACCTGGTGCAGAAGAAGTACCAGAACACCACCGACATGGTGGATACCGTCGGTACGGTCTTCCTCGGTTCGTCGGTGGAGTGCGCCCGCTGCCACAACCACAAGATCGACAAGGTCTCCCAGAAAGAATACTTCCAGCTGCAGGCCTTCTTTGCCAATACGGCGGCTACGGACAACCTTCCCCTGAAGGAAAAGGCCCCGGTGGACCTGAGCTATTCGGACGCCCAGGCCAAGTACCAGGCGGCCACGAAGGACGTGCGTGACCGCATCAAGGCACTCCTGGCACCGATCCGCAAGGTGGGTGAGGAATACCATATCGGCCGCTTCACGCCTGAAACCCGCGAGGCGCTGGCCAAGCGTGACAAGCCCGACACAGCCTCGACCAAGGAGCGCTGGGTCATAAACCGCTACCTGACGACCAACTACACGGATCAGGCCGTGACGGCGTCGTATCTCAACTACGAGGAAAGTGCGAAGGACATCAAGGAGAAACTGGCCAAGCTGACCGAAGAGCTGCGGAAGTATGACGAACTGCGCCCGACCAAGGGTTCCGACAAGATCTCCGGCGTGAAGGATCTGGGCAAGGATCCGGCCCCGACGCATCTGCTGTTCACCGGCGAGTGGGATCGCCCGCTGGAAGAAGTGCAGCCTGGCGTTCCTGCCCTGTTCAACCCGACCGGTGAGAAGCTCGACTTCGCTTCCATCGAAGGCTCCACCGGCCGCCGTGCGGCGCTCGCCAAGTGGCTCTCCAGCCCCAACAACCCGCTCACCGCCCGCGTCTTCGTAAACCGCGTGTGGGGTCAGTACTTCGGCAAGGGTATTGTGGAAACGGTGAGTGACTTCGGTCGCGCCGGCGCCAAGCCGACCCACCCGGAACTCCTCGACTACCTGGCCGACAAGTTCGTGAAGGATGGCTGGAGCGCCAAGAAGCTGCAGCGCGAGATCCTGCTTTCCAGTACCTATCGCCAGTCTTCCGCTCCGCGTGAAGATCTCGCCAAGGTGGACCCTGACAACAAGCTCCTGGCCGTCTTCCCCCGCCAGCGCCTGGATGCCGAACAGATCCGTGACTCGCTGCTGGCCGCTTCGGGCGAACTGGTGGACAAGGTGGGGGGCCCCGCGGTGTTCCCGCCGGTGCCCTCCACCCTGAAGACTCCGGGCCGCTTCTGGACGGTGGACAAGGACCCCAACGAGTACAACCGCCGCAGCATCTACATCTTCACCCGCCGCAGCGTGCCTTACCCGATGCTCGAAACCTTCGACATGGCTTCGCCCCAGAAGGTGCACAGCAAGCGTTCCATCACCACGTCGCCCCTGCAGGCCCTGGCGCTGATCAACAACGACCAGGTCTTCAAGTCGTCCCAGGCTCTGGCGGGCAGGGTGATCCGCGAGGCGGGTCCCGATCCGGTCAAGCAGATCGAACGTCTATATCAGATCGTCTATTCCCGCGCTCCAGACAAGGTCGAGAAGAACACGCTGCTGTCCTTCCTTGACCATCAGGAGGGCTTGTTCCGGGATCAGGCGATCGCCGCCGGCAAGGTGTCGATGGCGGTTCCGGTGGGCCTCAACACTAGCCAGGCTCGCAACGCCGAGCCCGTGCGCCTCGCTGCCTTCGTGGATCTGACCCACACGATCCTGAACTCCAACGAATTCGTCTATCGCTACTAATCGACTCCACAAGGACAACCCACAATGCAATCACGTCGCGACTTCCTCAAGAAATCCGGCCTCGGCCTGGGGGCCATCGGGGTCTCCTCCGTGGCCCTGCCGGGTAGCGGTTTTCTCAACGTCGCCTATGCCGGTGATCTGGCGGGCGCCAATGATGATCCGCTCGCACCCAAGCCCACCCATTTCCCGGGCAAGGCTAAGGCGGTGATCTGGCTGCACATGGACGGCGCCCCCAGTCATCTGGACCTCTTCGACTACAAGCCGGAGCTGATCAAGCTGGCCGGCAAGCCGACGCCGGATTCCTTCACCCAGGGTATCCAACTCGCCACCCGGGGCGGCGACGCCAACAAGCTTTTCATCTCCAAGCGGGAGTGGAAGCAGCATGGGCAGAGCGGTGCCTGGTTCTCCGATCTGCTACCGAACCTGGCCCAGCGTGCCGACGACATCGCTTTCATCAAGTCCAGTGTAACGGTGGGCGCTACCCACAACATCTCCATCCTCAAGCTGAACACCGGGGATCTGGTGCCGGGGCGTCCGTCCCTTGGGGCCTGGGTCCAGTACGCCCTGGGCTCCGCCAACCGCGACCTGCCGTCCTATGTCGTGCTTTACAACGGCAAGAACGAACCCCAGGGGGGGGCCGTGAACTGGAGCTCCGGCTTTCTGCCGGCGGTGTACCAGGGCACCGCCTTCCTGCCGGGCGATCAGCCTATCCATAACCTCAGCCGCCCCGAACTGATCGCCGCCGCGGCCCAGCGCTCGGAACTCGATCTGCTCAAGCGCCTCAACGAGCATCACGCCCGCCGGTTCAAGGGTGACAGCGAACTCAAGGCCCGCATCGAAGCCTATGAACTGGCCTACCGCATGCAGAGCACCGCGCCGGAAGCTGTGGACGTTAACAAGGAAACGGCTGCAACCAAGGCTCTCTACGGCATCGGCGAGAAGGAAACCAACGACTACGGCACCGTGCTGCTGCGCGCCCGTCGTCTGGTCGAGCGTGGTGTGCGCTTCGTGCAGGTGGTCTCTGGACCGGCCAATGAGGACGTCCGCAATTGGGATGCCCACAATGACCTCGAAAAGAACCATGGTGCCATGGCCAAGATGGTGGACAAGCCTGTCGCCGGCCTGCTGGCCGACCTCAAGTCTAGAGGGCTGCTTGAATCAACCCTTGTGGTGTGGACTTCCGAGTTTGGTCGCACCTCCTTCGGCGAGTCGGGTGACGGCCGCGACCATAACCCCTGGGGCTACACCCAGTGGATTGCAGGCGGCGGAGCCAAGGCCGGCTTCACCTACGGCGAGACCGACGCCATCGGCCTGCAGGTGGCGGACAAGGAAAAAGCCGTGGATACCTACGACCTGCACGCCACGGTGCTCGCTCTAATGGGCCTTGATCACCTCAAGGTGACCTACCTGAACGCAGGCCGGTCTGAGCGCCCGACGGTGGTGTACGGCAAGGTGGTAAAGGAACTCATCGCCTGACGCACAGGGCACCGTCCTGCGATGGACGATGCCCTTACCCTCGCTTTCAGTCTTACTCCCACTCTTACGCGGCCGGTCGGAGCACCGGCCTTGCAGGTTCAACAGTCATGCGCAAGATCAGTCTGATAACCGGAATCCTCATTCTCTTCACCGGTTCCGTGTGGGCCGCCGTGGCGGAGCTCGACTCCGACCTCATGCAGGCCGTCGAGGACGCCAACAAGAGTATGGCCTCCAACATCGCTCTGCGGGACAAGACGGGCAGTCTCTCCGATGCAACCGAACTCGACGGCATGTTCGCTGAGATCGAGCACTTTTACGTGAGCAAGGGCGACGCCGACGATGCCGTGAAGCTGTCCAAGAAAAGCCGGGAGCTGGTTGCCGATATTCTTAAATCCGTGAACAGTGGTGAGTTTGACCACGCTACCAATCTGGCCACGGATCTGTCCAGAACCTGCAAGAGCTGCCATAACTTCTATAAGAAATCCTGACGGATACAGACCCCGATGAAGACATCTTTCCCGTGCTTCGCCCTTGTTGGCGCGCTACTCTCCATCCTCGCACTGCCCGTTGGTGCGGCCCTGAAGGAGGGCGACGTGGCCCCCAACTTTGAAGCCCGCGCCTCCCTGGCTGGCAAGGCATTCACCTATTCCCTGAAGACGGCTCTGAGTAAGGGCCCTGTGGTGCTGTATTTCTATCCCTCCGCCTACACCACCGGCTGCAACCTTCAGGCCCACACCTTTGCCGAGCAATACGATAGGTTTGTTGCCGCAGGCGCCAGCGTCATCGGCGTGTCCCTGGACAGCATCGCCCGGCTCAACGAGTTTTCTGCCGACCCGGATTACTGCGCCGGCAAGCTCGCAGTGGCTTCCGATGTCGACGGCCGGATCTCCCGTGCCTATGACCTGACCGTGCGCGAACGGTCCGCCGGGCGCAAGGACACCCGAGGCGTGGACATTGACCATGCCTCGGTGGAGCGCGTTACCTATGTGCTCACCTCTGACGGCAAAGTGGCCGCCACCATTGGTGGCGTGGCACCGGTTGCCAACGTTGAGAGGGCTCTCGAGACGGTGCAGAGGCTCGCCGCCGGCCGTTCCCCTCAATAAGTCGATACCACTGGGGCGCCTCGTTGAGCATTCCTGGCCCCCCTTCCGAGTGCCTTTCATGTATCGAATTCCAGGGATCAGAGCTCCCCTTTTTGTGCTCGCCGCCATTGTCCTGGGGGCCGCCGCCGTGGCGTCAGTGGCCGATGACAGTGCCGACGAGGTCAAGCTACGTATCGGCAAAGGTGATCCGGTGCTGGGGCGAGAGATCGCCGTCACCGAGCTGTGCCAGGAGTGCCATGCCCTGGACGGCAACAGCCATGCCCCGGCTACGCCTAAGCTCGCCGGCCAGTATTCCCAGTACATCATCAAGCAACTTATCGATTTGAAGAAGGGGGCCCGCAAGCACCAGACCATGAACATCATCGCAGCCAGCTTGGACGATGCTGATTTCGTAGATGTGGCGGCTTACTATGCCAGCCTGAAGAAGATGAAGGGCGATGCCCCTCGAAACCTGCCGAAGGCAAGGGCTCTCTTCGAGAATGGCGATCCGGCGCGCGGTGTGCCCTCATGCGTCAGCTGCCACGGCCCGGACGGCAAGGGGCTCGTTGTTGGCACCACCTTCAATCCGGTGATCGGCGGCCAGCAGCACACCTATCTGCGCGGCCAGCTTGTTAGCTGGAAGCTCGGAGAACGGCGCAACAGTGCTGAAGGCGTGATGAACCGCTTCGTACAGCCCCTGAGTGACGCAGAGATAGATGAGCTGGCCGATTACATTTCGGGCCTGTAAGCAGCTTGGTTGTTGGTTGCAGTTACTCTGTGACCGGGGGGGCAGAGGGCCTTCGAGGAGCAAATACCCCCTCTCCATCAACGAGCACAGCCGGGCCGTCGATGTGCAGCCGGACACGCTGCTGCGGCGCTGCCACTACCCGATCGCCTCGGTGACCGCCAGCGAAGGACCAAAGCGTCAGCGCCGCTAGCTGCGGTCGCCGCCCTTCGCAGGCGTTTCTTCGAGGTCCAGCCCCCAATCGCCGTACGTATACCAGTCGTCGCCGAGCAGTTCGGCGGGGTGCTGGGTGCGGCCTGAGCCGTTGCCACAGCCGAGAGCGTCTTTCGGGCAGTATTTGTCGCAACCCCAGCAGATGCGCTCCGGGTGCTTGGGGTGGATCGGGAATTTCTTCGCCATGGCGTCATTGCACGGGGTGATTCCGAGAAATCTACTCGGAGATTTCGCCGGCCGGATTGAGTTCGGTCAAGCCGTCTCCCGGAACGCCCCCTCGCCGGCCTGAGTGCAGCGGGCGTCGCACGTGGCCTGTACTCCCAAAGGATGAGCGCGACCGTGCCAGGCCCGGGGTAAGCTCCTCCGGGTCTCAACGGAGTGCCTGACCCATGCCCTACCTGTTCCTCGCCCTCGCCATCGTCTGCGAAGTCTTCGCCACCTCGGCCCTGAAGGCCTGCGACGGCTTCACCCGCCTCGGTCCGAGCGTCCTGGTGGTGATCGGTTATGTTGCCGCCTTCTTCTTTCTGTCCTTGGCCTTGCGCCATGTCTCCATCGGCGTCGCCTATGCCATCTGGTCCGGGGCCGGGATCGTGCTGATCAGCCTGGCGGCCTGGCTTGTCTATGGCCAGCGCCTGGATGTGCCGGCCATGCTGGGCATGGGCCTGATCGTCGCCGGGGTGGCGGTGATCCAGCTCTTCTCCCGCGCCACCCAGGCCTGAGCGGAGCAGCCGATGACCCACTTCAGCTGGGGATGATGCTCTTCCGGCAGGCGTGTTGAGGTGCTGCTGCCGGCCCAGCAGCGCAGGGGCTGTGCCGAGACCGGCCGTATCACCAAGGGCTCGCCTTCCGACAAGCTGACCCTGAGCGCCAGCTACAAGCTCCGGCAATGGACCTTCACCGCCGGCGTGGACAATCTCACCGACCGCTACCCCAACCGCCTCACCCCGGCCACCACGCCGAACACCGTGCTGCCCTACAGCCAGAGCTCGCCTTTTGGTTTCAATGGGCGGTTTGCTTACTTGAAGGCGGGGTATAGCTGGTAGAGGGGGGCTTGCTTCTACCTTGAAAAGCCGGGATGGCGCACCGGCGGGCGTTTCCGTCCGTTCTCATGTAGGGGCGGCTGAAGCCGCCCCTACATACCCCCCCCTCCCATGCCACGCGTTGCTGCCGCTTCAACACTGCTGAGCGAAACCATGTTGATTTCCGCACAGCGCATCTCCCCATCCACCCCGCCCAGGCCATGAACACGGCCTTCCGAGCCTGGCGCGGGTCTTGCATTGACATACGTATCCGTGCGCTTGCTCACGCCATTCATGCGAATTGCGGAAATCGGTGTCCACTTTCGGTGCATCCCGGCCGTTGAGAGTGAAAACCCGCCGCGCCATGTGCCGCAGGCAAGGCCCAACGGGTGACCCCTGAACCGACAGAGAATGCGTTTCCAACCCGACCATGTGCCAGCTACTCGGTCTCAACAGCAACCTGCCCACTGACATCTGCGCGTCCTTCGCAGGCTTCCGGGCCCGCGGCGGGCGCACCGACGAGCATGCCGACGGCTGGGGCATCGCCTTTTTCGAGGACCGCGGCCTGCGCATCCTCAATGAGCCGCATCCGTCCTGCCAGTCGCAACTGGCCGAGATGGTGGCGGAGCATCCCTTCCAGGCCACCAACATCGTGGCGCACATCCGCAAGGCCACGGTCGGCACGGTGCGCCTGGAAAACACGCATCCTTTCTCGCGCCGCCTGTGGGGGCGTGACTGGGTGTTCGCCCACAACGGCACCCTGGTGGATTTCGTGCCCCGGCTGGAGGGGGATTTCCGGCCCCGGGGCTGCACCGACAGCGAACGGGCCTTCTGCTGGTTGATGGACGCTCTGCAGCATCGTTTCGGTGATGTCCGCCCTGACTTCGACACCCTCTTCGCGTGGCTGCGCGAGGCGGCTGTGGCCCTCAGCGACTACGGGGTGATCAACTTCTTGCTGTCCGACGGCGAGTTGATGCTGGCCCACTGCTCGACGCGGCTCAGCCACGTGTTGCGCCAGGCGCCGTTCAAGCGGCGGGTACGCCTGGTGGATACCGACGAGGACTGCGACCTCGGCCAGGGCGTGGATCCGGCGACCCGCAGCGTGGTGTTGACCACCGTGCCGCTGACCCACGACGAGGCCTGGGTAAACATGCCCGCGGGCAGCCTGTGGGGCTTCCGGGACGGCCGTGTGCTGGCCACCGCGCCCACGGTGGCGGGGCGGGTGAGGCAGCAGGCCGAAGCCTGCGCCTGACGCGGTACGCGTCTCCGGCGCAAGGCTGAGGGGGCTGAGGGCGGGCGCGCCTCAGCCGCCTCGTGCTTCGCGCACGCGCCGCCTGTGGGGGGCGATCCTGATCCAGAACGTCATGTCGGCGACCATGCCGGCAATCACGAAGCCGGCCTGGCCGCTCGCGGCGCCTGCCCCGTAAAGGGTCAGGGCGGTGAGCATCAGGCCTGCGCTGGTTAGCCGATGCAGCCAGCCGGGGGCGGCAGGGCGGGCGGCCTCCATTCCCTTACTTGCCCTCACCGAACTTCGCATCCGCGGCCTTGGCATCGGCGGCGATCCGGTCATTGATCTCCCTGGCGGCCTGGGCTTCGCCGTTGATGTACTGGCTGATCAGTTGGCTGGTGGCCTGGATGTCGGCGTTGCCTTCCTTCTGCAGGCAGTCGAGCCAGGCGCGCTGGGCCTGGCGGTAGCCATTCACGGCGCCGACGCTCTTGTTGAAGGCGTCGGCGTTCTTCAGGTCGAGGTTGACGGCGGCAGGCCGGGGGCCGCAGGCATGGCTCCAGGTGCCGTTGTCTATCCGGCCGGCCTGGGCGGGCAGGGTGGTGGTCAGGGCGAGGAGGAGGGGCAGCAGGGATTTCATGAATTTCACGGATAGGGGCTCCTGGGGTCAGCCCTTGCGGGCCGGAGGGGGGTCGGGGGTCTTGTCGCTGGCGGCGGTGGCCTTGTCCTGGGGAGCGGGCTTGCCGCCGGGCGCGTCCTTGCCCTTCTTCTCGGGCAAGGCCTTGGGATGGACGGTCTCGCCTTCGGCGAGTAGGTCGGAGGGGCTGCTGACCAGGACTTCGCCTGCCTCCAGGCCGGCCAGCACCTCGATGTCGCGACCCAGGTCGCGGCCGAGGGTGACCTTGCGGAAGCTCAGGGTGTTGTCCTTGTCCACCACCACCACCTGGTTGCCGTTCTGGCCGGTGACCAGTACGTTGGTGGGCACCAGCAGGGCCTTGGCGCTGCTCGACAGGTTGAAGGTGACTTCGCCGTAGGTGCCGGGCAGCAGCTTGCCGTCGGGGTTGGGCAGCTCCAACTCGACCTGGCGGGTGCGGGTCACCGGGTCGAGGGCGCCGGCGGCGTGGGCCACCCGGGCGCTGAGCTTGCGGCCCGGGTTCTCGGGGATGCGCAGGCTCACCTCCTGGCCTTGGCTGATCTCGCTGGCGTACACCTGGGGAATCCACAGGGTCAGGCGCAGCGGGTCGGTCTGGGCAAGGGCGAAGAGCTCCTTGCCGTTGGCGGCGATCAGGTCGCCCACCTCCACGCTGCGGCGGGTGATGACGCCGTCGAAGGGCGCATGGATGAGCCGGAACTGCCTGAGCTGTTCCAGGCGCCTGACATTGGCCTCCACGGCGGCCAGGTCGGCGCGGGCCTGGGCGGCGGCGCTGCGTTTTTCGTCCAGATCCTGTCTGGCCACGCTGTCGAGGCTGGCCAGGTGCTCCCAGCGCTTGAGGGTGTCGCGGGTCAGCTCGACCCGGGCCCGCACCTGCTCGCGGGCGGCGCGGGCCTGCTCCAGTTCCTGGTCCTGTTCGGGGGCCGCGATGGTGGCGAGCAGTTCGCCCTTCCTGACCCGTTCGCCGATGGTTTTGTGCCAAGCCGCCAAGTAGCCGCCACTGCGGGCCAGCAGGGTGATCTCGCTGCGCCCCTGCAGGGTGGCGGGCAGGGTCACGCTGCGCTTGCTGTCGCCGGGGCGGGCGACCACGGTGGATACGTTACGGGTCAGGCTGGTGGCGGTGCGTTGTTCGAGTGCGCGGGCGTCCTGGTGCTGCAGGGCCAGGCGTACGCCACCTCCGGCCAGCAGCAGGCCGATCAGGCTGAAGCCGGCGAAGCGGGCGTAGCGCAGGGTCCGGCCGCCGGTGTGGGCGGTGAGCGGGGGGAGGGTCGGGTCGGACATGACGGGTGTTCCGTGTGGGTCAGGCGAGGGCCGGTTGAGGGCGGAGGCCGTGGCGCGCCAGCCGCAGGTGCACTGCGGCGAAGACGAGGGGTACGAAGAGCAGGGTGGAGACGGTGGCGAAGGCCAGGCCGCCGATCACCGCGCGGCCGAGGGGGGCGTTCTGCTCGGCGCCCTCGCCGAGGCCTAGGGCCATCGGCAGCATGCCGGCGATCATCGCGAAGGCGGTCATCAGCACCGGGCGCAGGCGGGTGGAGGCGGCTTCGAGGGCGGCGCTCACCGGAGGCACGCCCTCCGCCAGCCGGCTGCGGGCGAAGGACACCAGCAGGATCGAGTTGGCGGTGGCCACCCCCATGGTCATGATGGTGCCGGTGAGCGCTGGCACGCTGAGGCTGGTGCCGCTGAGGAAGAGCAGCCAGGCGATGCCGGCCAGGGCGGCGGGCAGGGCGCTGATGATGATCAGCGGGTCGAGCCAGGACTGGAAGTTGACCACCAGCAGCAGGTACACCAGCACGATCGCCACCGCCAGGCCGAGGGCCAGGCCGGCGAAAGAGCTGTGCAGGGTTTCCACCTGGCCGCGCAGGGCCAGGTCCACACCCCGCGGCAGTCTGGGCCGGATCTCGTCGAGCAGGGCCTCGATGTCGCGGCTGACACTGCCCAGGTCACGGCCTTCGATGTTGGCGTAGACGTTGAAGATGAGGTTGGTGTTGTAGCTGGTGACCACGGGGGCCATGGCCTGGCGTGACAGGGACACCACGTTGCCGAGGAGCTGCGGGCCGTCCTCGTTGGCCCCCACCGGGGTGCGCAGCAGGGCGTCCAGATCCTCGAGGGCGGTCTCCGGGCTGCGCACGCCGATGGTGTAGGTGTTGCCATTGTTCGGGTTGAGCCAGTAGGCCGGCGAGGCCTGCATGCTCCCCGAGAGGGAGATCATCACGTTCTGGGCGACGTCCTTGGCGGCCAGGCCGAGCTGCTGCAGGCGCACCCGGTCCATGTCGAGGGCCAGGGCCGGCTTGCCCCAGCGCTGGTAGACGTGGGCATCGACGATGCCGGGTATGGCGCGCAGGCGGTTGTTGAGCTCGACCGCCAGGGGGATGACGTCGGCGGCCTTGCCGCCGATGAACTGGATGTCGATGGGGGCGGGAGTACCGAAGTTGAGGGTCTGGCTGACCTGGTCGGCGGGCTGGAAGAAGAATTCCACACCCGGAAAACGCTCCGGCAGCAGTGCCCGCAGGCGGGTGATGTAGTCGCCGCTGGGGGCGTGGCCGGGCTGCAGCGAGACCATGATCTCGGCGTCGGCGGTCTCGGTGGTGCCGGAGTTGCCGAACAGGGTGTTGCGGGTGGAATAGGGACCGCCGACGATGTCCAGGATGTCGGCCAACTCGGCTGCCGGGATGGTCTCGCGGATGGCCGCTTCGACCCGGTCGGCCAGCTTGGGCATTTCTTCCAGGCGGGTGCCCGAGGGGGCCCGCAGATGCAGCCGGATCTGCCCGGCATCCACCGCCGGAAAGAGGTCCTGGCCGAGCAGGGGGACGAGGCCCAGGGACAGCAGGCCGAAGCCCAGGAAGGCGGCCCCGAAGCGGCGGCGCTGGCGCAGCAGGGCGGCCAGCAGCACGGTGTAATGCTCCCGCAGGCGGCAGAAGCCGGCCTCGAAACCGATGTGCACCCGGTGGAAGGTGGCGGCCAGGCCTGCGGCGGGAGGCGGCCGGTGGGCGCCGTGCTGCGAGGCCATCATGTACATCACCAGGGTCGGCACCAGGGTGCGCGACAACAGGTAGGAGGCCAGCATGGCGAACACCACCGCCTCGGCCAGCGGCACGAACAGGGACCGGGCCACCCCGCTGAGGAAGAACATCGGCACGAAGACGATGCAGATGCACAGGGTGGACACGAAGGCCGGTACGGCGATCTCCTGGGCCCCGTCGAGGATGGCCTGGTGGGGGTTCTTGCCGAGGGCCATCTGGCGCTCGATGTTCTCGATCTCGACGGTGGCGTCGTCCACCAGGATGCCTACCGCCAGGGCCAGTCCGCCGAGGGTCATCAGGTTGAGGGTCTCGCCGAGCAGGTAGAGGACAATCAGCGAACAGCAGATCGACAGGGGGATGGACACCGCGATGATGCAGGTGGACCGCCAGTTGCCCAGGAACAGCAGGATCATCGCGGCGGTCAGCGAGGCGGCGATGAGGGCCTCGTGGAGCACGTTGCCGATGGCCGCGCGCACGAACAGCGACTGGTCGAACATCAGCTTGACGTTCATGTCCTCGGGCAGTTTCTCGAGGATGCGCGGCAGCTCGCTGCGCACCTGGTCCACCACCTCCAGCGTGGATACCCCGCCCACCTTGAACACCGAGGTCAGGATGCCGCGCTCCCCGTTCTGCCGCACGATGGTCTGCAGCGGCCCGGCACCGTCGCGCACGCTGGCCACATCGCGCACATGCACGGTCTTGCCGCCGACGGTCTTGATCGGGATGTCGCCGATCTTGGCGAGGGTCGCCACCGAGCCGTTGAGGGCCACGTCGTATTCCTGGCTGCCGATCTTGATGATGCCGGTGGGCAGGGTCAGGGTCTGGTTGCCGATGGCGTTGGTGACGTCGGCGGGGGTGATGCCGCGGGCGAGCAGCGCGGGGGTGTCGATGTCCACCGAGATCTGCCGGTTGCGGGCGCCGAAGGGGGCGGTCAGCTCCACGCCCTTCTTCATGCGCAGGGTGTTGCGCACCACGTCGTTGGTCAGCTCGCCGACCTCGGTTTCCGGCACGGTGGCGCTGGACACGCCCACCTGCAGCAGCGGCAGGTCGGTGGCCGAGTACTGCACCACCTGGGGCGGGGCGATCCCCGCCGGCATGGAGCGGTAGGCTGCGTTGGCGCCGGACTGCACCTGGGCCAGGGCGGTACCGATGTCGGTGCCGGGCTGGAAGAAGACCTTCACCACCGCGCCGCCCGCCACCGAGATGGACTCGGTGTGCTCGATATTGTCCACCGACTGGGTCATCGACCGCTCGGCGCTGCGGGTGATCCGGCTATACACCTCCGGGGCCGGCAGCCCGCTGTAGTTGTAGAGCATGGCCACCACCGGGATGTCGATGGACGGAAAGATGTCCACGGACATCTTCCGCAGCACGTAGGGCATGGACAGCAGGATGAGCAGCGCCATCACCACGAAGGTGTAGGGGCGGCGCAGGGCGATATTGACGATCCACATGGAGGCGGGGGCAGGCGCGCCAGGGCGGCCCGCCGGGGGCAAGCAAACCCTTTCCCCGGGCAAATTCCGTTCCACGCGGGCCAGGCCTTGCCGGATGCGGCTTGGTGTCTGGCGGGTGGTGGGGCGGGTGTTGGCTGGGCAGCAGTTTTGTTGCGCTGCGGTTGGGTGGGCAGCAGCGGAGGGGGTGTCCGGGCCGTCAAACCCCGGGGCAGAAGGGGGGGGCGGGTTGGTACGGTCTGTGCGTCTACTTGTCTTCTTGAGGGGGCCTTTACTGGGCGGCTTTCCGTTGTTTTGAGTTGGATTGGCCGGGATTTCGCCCCGGCGGGCGACCTTCTTTCTTGCTTCGCCAAGAAAGGAGGCAAAGAAGGCGACCCGCTGAAGCCGCGCGCGAAAACTTCCGCCGAATTCGTGAGATAAGTCGCCCATGCCCCCGCGCAGCACGACTAAAGGAAATTGCGCCAGGCTAAACCCAGCCAACGCCCTTGTTCGGAGATGAGGCGAACTGTGCGGTACCGGGGTTGTAGCTTGCGAAGTAGTCGTTCCCGGGGGCATTGATCATCGTCCAGCCGTCTGGCGTCCCGATGGCGATTACCCGCTGCTGCAGATCGAACGGCCACCCAGAGGCTTCTCCCGTGGCCACCACCGCGTAGCACTTGTTATTCATCCGGACCAGCCTGACGTGATCCACGTCCCGGATGTTGATTCCCCTGAGCACGTTCGGACTGCTCACGAACGCTCCCATGAACGCTCCCCAGTCGCCGCCGTTGCCTTCATGAAGCCCGTTGATACCGATGCCGCCCCACCATGAATGCCAATCGGTCCCGGTCTTTGTGAACTCGCCGAACACGCATCTGATGCGGGAGGTTATGCTGAAAGTCATGGAGCTCGGAAAGCCTGGGTCGAAATCGCTAAAAGGCTCGGTTCCTTGGCGGACAAGTGATGCCGATTGCTCCAGTTCCAGAGGCGGGATCGCAAGTCCATGACCGCCCATGCTGACCGATGAAGTCACGGTCACGAGTTGATGAACGGAGCACGAGTACGTGAAGGGCCAGGCACCCAGAGTTATCGGGTAAGGGCCATATCTTCCATTCTCGCTCCAGACCTCGCCCTCCTGTGTCGTCATGGCCCCAACAGCGTGCTCACCCGTGCCTGTCACATCATCGACGATTGACACTTGACCAACAGATGCCCAAGCCAGCACGTCGGCGCGGTCGTAGTAGCCGCCCGCATATCGAGTCGGCACAGTCTGCGTCCGGTGGTCGCCCGACTTAACTTCTTTGCTTGAGCCCCAGTGAGTCCCCGTCCTGTTTCTGACAACTAGAACGACATCGCCATGATCGTCATAGTAGGTGACTGGATTCGTGGTGGTTCCGAGCAAATCAGGGACAGAGGTCATCACGACATCCCAAGACGACGTGTAGTCCTCCTCAGTCGGATTCTGCTTAACCAGGTTCATCGATATAGCGATGTCAGCCGCTGAGCCGCTACCTGACACTGAGACTTCCAGCCACGACAGCGGATAGGCTCGACCCTGGCTGGACGGCAAATTGCCAGCTGACTGCTCCGCTGACCTGTTGCAGCAGAACAGGCACCGCGACCCGTCCGACGACACGTCGTCGATATTGATCGGCAGCCACTGAATCATGAAGCCGTCACCGGGATATCGCCGGATCTCCGGCCGGATAGGTTCTCCCGCGCTGTAATCCCGAAAGTAATCGCTCCGCCAGCCGGTCTCCGGCCCGATGCGCACGCTAGGGACGTTGACCACTGCGGTGTCAGGCTCACCATCGGGCGAAATCAGACCAAAGCGGCTAACCTCAAATTCAAAATCCAGGTTGGCGGGGTAATAGCCCCAGTTGTTATCCGGAAGCGGCGTCGGGTGAATCAACGTGGTGTCGAGCTGAAGGCACCGGATCCGCCAAACCGTCCCATCGGGTGCAGCGTACAGCCAGGCATTGGTTCCGACGGTCACTCCACCGTACTGCCGGGCCCGGCCGGCCAACAGTGCGTAGGTCCGCCACTCACGCCCCGCAGCGGCTTCAATGGCCACCTCCTCGGGGGACATCTCCAGCGGGGCAACACCCGGCACCTGAAGGAGATAGCAGTCCCCGTAGGCGCTTGGGAAGGGCAATTTAACGCCCGTCGAGAGCGTCAGCTCCCCGGCTGTCACAAGCCCGTGATACGGCTGCCCCAGCCGCTTCGGGCGGCTCTGCGCCGGGATCTCGACATGCCTGGCGTCCATCAGGTGGTCGGCTCCGCGAAGGTCAGGACAACCTTGGTGCCCGTGCTATCGACCATCTCGATTGACTTGATGGGGTCGTATTCCCAGGTGATCAGCGAATCCGTGCTGCGCATCGTTCGGCGCGGGTGATACGTCCGGGCGGCGTAGTTGGGTTCCTTGAGGTCGCCCCCTCCACCCGCTTTCGGGATGCTGTTCGGGGCCTTGCCCGCGCTTGCGGGGATCGGCGCCGCCTCCGGGAGCTGGGAGACACCGGAGCGCTTGTCGTCCCGCTCAAGCTTGCGGACAGCAAGGTCGAACGTCCCCACGTCACACCTCCTCGCAGGGCGTCAGCACCAGGGCGAGATCGGAGTGGAGCCCGATATCGCCGGTCGAGTCCTGCGCGCGCACATAGACCGGCACGGCATTCGGGATGCCGCCGTTGATCTGAAAGCCCAGGGTCAGCGCAGCACCCGGGGCACGCCCGGAGAAGGTTTCCTCGAGGCCGAGGGTCAGGTCGCTCGCCGGGCTACCGCCGGCACTCGAATCGGTGATAGCCAGCACGATCGGATCGACGCCGGGATTGCTCGCAGCCCGGAGGATCCGGGCGGGTGCCGCTGAGCCCAGGTACAGCGTGGCCACGACAGCGCCGGTCGAACCGTCCAAGGCCTGGGCGAAGTCGAGGGATCCGGAGAGGGGCGTCGTCAGCCCGGGGTCGGTATAGAAGGCAAAGCTGGCCATGTCAGGCTCCTACGGTAGGTCCGTTGCGGACGATCACGGGGGAATAGGTGACGCGGATGCGCGGGATGTACTGCCGGGTCTCGACGCGGACTTCCCGCTCCACGCCGCTGGATGTCGCGGCGTGGCTCAGCGTGGCTGTCCGGGCGGTGGCATTCACATCCAGGACGGTGGTGCCTGCCGGGATGCCCGGGCCTGAGATCTCGACATCGGCGGCAAAGCCGTCGGTGCTCGTCAGGGCCGTCAGCACTGGGCTGCTGGCAGTCATCGTGCAGGTCGGCGGCGGTGCTACGGCGCCCTGGGCGGCGTCTTCGATCCCTGGCACCTCAAGGCTGAACTGCTCCGGGAAGAGATTCGTGCCAGGCGCCGGCATCGCGGCGTTCGTAGAGAAGCCGAACATCGTCTTCTCGTCCCATGCCGGTGCCGACTGCACGCCGCCAATCCAGGTCTGGCAGTTGGCATGCAGGCTCCCGGGCTTAATCGCAGTCGGGATCATCGGCCTCGAGGGCGGGGAAACGGGCGGCAGCGTCACGCTCACGCATTCGACCTCCACCTCGGTGATCGCAGTGCCGGCGTCGATGTCCATGCGATGAACCAGCCGGGTGACCTTGCCAGCGCCGGAGACCGGCTCCGTATCCACCGCCAGGAAGCTCCGGAGCGTGATGCCGGGGTCAAGCAGCATGGCAAAGCGGATCGAGCTCCCGCGCAGGCTCTCCGCCACCTGGCGGGCCGCCGTCCGGACCGAGGCCGCGTAGGCCACGGCGAAGGCGGCAGCGTCCGGCTGATCGGGGGGTACGTAATCCACCCGGGTCTCACCGGCGGCATGCCGCGGCGCGATGTAGGGCACCGGGCCGTCCCGTTTCTCGACGGCGAATGCAGTCACGGCATTGGCAGGTAGGCGACGATGGTTGCTGTCCGACGGATCCCACTCGACGCTCACTGCCCGGCTTTCCTCGGTGAGCGTGCCCTCGGTGCCGATCGCCACGACCCAGGTCTCATCGATCCAGCGGGAGTACCGGCGGTTGAGCCAGCACGAGGCCCCCAGGCACAGCGCCTGGGCGTCTGCCGTCACCACGGCCCCGACGTTCTCGATCGTCGCTCGGGCCGGGTAATCGACAAAGCTGATGGGCGATGCAACGGTCGCCCCGGTACCGCCCAAGGCTTGCTCCACGGCGGATCGGGTCAGCGCACGAATACCCATGTACGCCTGGGTCACCAAGCTCGGCGCTTGGTACTGGAAAGCGATGCCCCGCACCACTGCTTGCGGCCGGCGATAGGTCACGGTCAGCCGAGTGCGCCGGGCTGATGTGGCCCCGGCCAGCGCCGGCACCAGCGTTTCGTCGAGGATCTCCGCATCGGTGATCGTCCGTGACGGGGTCCCCGCCCAAGGCGTGAACGCCAGGGCACCGTAGGCGTCCCCGTCAACGGCGCCCGCCGTCGTCCCGAGGCGGTCCGCCAAGTACTGCTCGGACGTGGCGTAGCGATCGAAAACGAACGGACTCCAGACACCCGTCGGTACCAGGGCATCGAGCAGGGACCGGGGCATCGCGGCGATCTTGCTCTGGCGGGCATCGGAGCACGCCAGCGTCAGCACCCGAGTTGCCGATTCGTATTCCGGGGTATCCACCAGCCCCGTAAAGAGCCGGTAAAGCCCCGTACGGGCGCCCGACGCATCAAAGCGCTCAAGCGACACGATCACGGGCTTGCGCGCCAGGTCAGCCAGCGCCACCTGCTGGCCTGCCGGCGCCAGGCTCAAGTGGGCCACGCGGGCTGCATTCTCCGCCGCCTCGACAGTGATCTGCCCGGTCAGGCGGGCCGACACATCCACACCGCCGACCGTCACCACCGCCGACCAGGTGAAGGCCTCGCCACCTGGCTCCGGAGTCGTCACGGGGGCGGAGACATTCACCGCGATGGGCACAGCCAGGGACACCAGCTGCGACACGCGGATCGTCACCGGCACGACCACCGCCACTAGTGGCGCACGGCGGCCGCACGCACAACGAACTCACCGGGGCTGGTCAGGGTCAGGATGTTGTCGCTGGTGTCGTGGCCGGGGCCGGTCATCAGGCCGCCGGCCGCGCGGCGCTCCGCATCGATGGTGCCCACGGGAGTGGGCATACCCGTCGCGTTGATGCGGATGGCGAAGGTGGCCTTTGCGAAAGCAGCCTGCACCGCGGTGATCGAGTCTTGCACCGAGGCCATGTCGATCTCGGCCTTCAGCTTGATCGCCTCGCCCTGGTTGATCTTGCCGATCTCGATCGACAGCCGCTCAAGGTTGGCCACCAGGGCCTCATAGGTCGCCTGTTGCTCTTCAGCGGCGGCCTTTGCCTCCCTGCGCTGGTCATACAGGATTGCGGCCGACTCATCGCCGATCCGCTGCAAGCTGGCGATCGCCTCCGCGCGCATGGCCCGGCTGTCGACCCCGTCGCCCTGCAGTCCGCCCAGTTCGCCAGCAACGGACTTTTGCCGGGCTAAAAGCTCTTGCTGGAGCGTGCGGTCTCCGGTCGCTCGTGCGTCGGCGGCTTCCCGCTGGAGGCGGTCCATCTCGGCCCGCAGGCTGTCAGCCTGGCCGGCCGGGTTCATGTCCTTGCGCTTGAGCGACTCGATGCTGTTCAGGGTGTCGAGCCGGTTGGCCACGATCTGCCGGTCAAGCTGGATGACCTGCTGAGCGTAGTTCTTGTAGCTGGCCAGCGCCTCGTTGGCCTTGCTGGCTATCTCGCCCTGGGCGCTACGCAGGATCTCCAGGCGCTGCTGCGCCGTAGCCCGCTCCACGTCCGCCACCCGGCGGGCGGCGTTGGCCTGGGCGTCCGCTGCCGCCTCGGCGATGCGCTTCTTCTCCTTGGCCAGGTCCTCGGCGATCCGCTTTTCCTCGGCGGCGATCTCCCGGGCCCGATCGCTGTCCGGCGCCACGGTCGCCTTCTCGATCGTCAATGCGCGGAGCTGGGCCTGGGCGGAACGGTTCGCGTCGATCTGAGCATTGGTGGCCACGCGGCTCGCGGCAACTCGGTCGGCTTCGATGATGGCCTTCTTCTGGGCCTCCACCTTCTGCAGCAGGGCCACCTGCACATTGGCGCTCTGCTGGGCCTCGGCCGCTGCGGCCCGCGCTTGTGCCACCTGGTCGGCCGAGAGCGCCTTGGTGTCTTCCTTCAGCTCGGCCTGCACTCGCGCCATGCCGGTGCCCACTTCCATGGCCAGCTTCGCCTGGGCAGCCATCGCAGCGATGTACTTGCTCGCGCGGTCTGCCCGGGCCTGCAGGCCGGCCACCTGGTCGTTCAGGGCCTTCTCTTCCGCACGGGTCCGGGCCTCCATCAGGCTGGCCAGCTCGGCACGCAGCGGTGCAGTGCCGCCGCCCACGGTGCCCTTCAAGGCCTTGGAGAGGCGGCTGATCAAGCCGTCGAACTCGGCCGGCGACTTCGTGCCCTCGATCACGTTGTCCAGGGCGACCCGCACTTCCTGGTAGCTGGTCACCAGGTCGCCGTCGGCGTTGATGCTGTTGCGCACGAAGGCCTTGTACAGCTTCTCGAAGGCCTGCAGCTTGTCGGCCTGGTCCTTGTCGACCAGGGCCAGATCCACCGTGCGCTTCTTGTCCAGGCCCAGATCGCCCCGTTCCTTGGTGAGGTTCCTGTTGGCCAGCTCTGCCTGGCGCTTCTGCAGGTCGGCCAGGGCTTTCTCCCCGCGCTCGATGTCGGCCTTCAGGCGTTTGCCGACTTCACCCTGGGTGGCCTCGGCCTTCAGGCCGGCGTACTGCTCCCGCGCCTTCTTGATGCCCTCGGTCAGGCCATCGATCGCCGCACCGCGCTGCACATCCCCCAGCCGATCGCCAAAGCCTTCCACCTCCTTGAGGATGTCGGACAGCGAGCTCTTGACCGCATCCTTGGTCTTGCTCGCGCCCTGCCCCATCCCCAGCCAAAGGGCCGTGCCGCCGGCTGCAAGCAGTGCCAGCAAGGCGGGCCAACTCAGCAGGGCCGACGTGACACCACCGGCTGCCGCCAAAAAGCCGGTGAGGCGCGACGCCGCAAAGCCAACCGCCAGGGCGTTGCCGGCGACGATCGCGCCGTTGGCCACGGTGCCGAAGTTCTGCGCGACCCCGTTCAGTGCGGCGGCCACCTTGCGGCTGGCCCCCGCCGACTCGTCGGCGCCACCCACGTAGCGCTGGAACGCGCCCTGGACGTTCATCGTGGCCTGGCCGATGGTCAGGGGCAGCTGGGCCGCTTCCCGCGCAATCTGCGGGATCTGCGAGCGCAGGGCCGTGAGCACCTTCTGCGACGTCAGGGCGCCTTGCTCGCCCATTTCCTTGAGCTTGCCCGTGGGGACACCCAGGCCATCCGCCAGGGCGCGGGCCAGGCGCGGTGCGTTCTCCAGCACGGACTGCAACTCGTCGCCATTGACGACCCCCTTGCCCAGGGCCTGGGCAAACTGGGTCAGTGCCGCGGTGCTCTCCTGGGTCGATGCCCCTGAGATCCGGAGCGACTGGCTGACCGCTTCCGCTACCCGCAGCCCCTCGACTTGCGACAGGCCCATGGCCCGCACGGGATCGGCGATGCGGGTGTAGAACTGCGCAATGTCGCCCAGCGCCGTACCGTTGCGCTGGGCGATCGTGAACAGCTCACGCTGGGCCGCAGCCAGCTCCTGGCTGGACCGCGTGGCGAGCTTCAGCCGGGCATTGATCGACGTGTAGGCATCGACCACCCGCACCAGGTCGCCAATGCCCTGTGCGCCGACCACGGCCGCACCGATGTTGCGAGCCTGGGCCAACTGCTGGCTGATCGACGTCAGCCCAGCCCGAGTCGCGGGGATGTTGGGGTTGCCCGGCCCGGAGAGCGGCTGAGCAGTCTGCCGGCGCGCATAGGCATTGACGCGGTCCTCGGCAGCCAGGCGCATAGCCGCATACCGTCGTGACCACTCGGCAGCCGCGGCTTGTGCCTCGGCCTGGCGCCGGGCTGCAGCCGCCGCCTCGGCAGCGACCTGGCGCTCCACCTGGAGCTGCTGCTGGGCCGCAGCGGCCATCTGTGCCCGGGTGGCCGACACGATCGCCGCCAGGCGCAGCTCCTCGGCAATCTCCGCGCGCTTTGCTGCGATGGACTTGGCTGCCGCTGCCCTCTGAGCCTCAGCCGCGGCGGCCGCTGCCGCCTTCTGCGCATCCACAACCTGGCGAGCCTGGCTGATCGACGAGGCGTTGTCGGCCAGCTTCCCGCGCTGGGCCTGTGCGGCATCCCGCGCCTGGATGTACGCATCCTTGAGCTTGCCGGCCGCGGCCACAGCCTTCTGCAATTCCACCACCTGGGCCCGGGTCGGCGGCCCCATGGACCCCAGGCTGGTGGCCAGCCCACGCACCTTCTCCTGGGCGGCCGCCCACGAAGCCTTGGCGCCTTCGACCCCTTCCTTCATGGTGCCGTAGGTGCGGAGCATTGCTGCCCGGCTCTGTGCCAGGCTCGCCAGCAGGCTGGCCGGGTCGCCGGTGAGGCGGATACTCAGTTCGGTATTGCGGGTGGCCATGTCGGCA
>JAFLDU010000284.1 GCA_017309145.1 Zoogloea sp.
CTCATCGCCGGTGCCATCGACGCCAAGAGCCCCTACACCGGCGGCCACTGCGCCCGCGTGCCGGAACTGACCAAGATGCTGGCCCAGGCCGCCTGCGACGCGGCGGACGGGCCCTTCCGGGATTTCCAGCTAGGGGCCGAGGACTGGGAGGCCGTGCACATCGCGGCCTGGCTGCATGACTGCGGCAAGGTCACCACGCCGGAGTTCGTGGTGGATAAGGCCACCAAGCTCGAGACCCTCCATGACCGCATCCACGAGATCCGGATGCGCTTCGAGGTGCTCAAGCGCGATGCCGAGATCGCCAGCCTGAAGGCCGTTGCCGCCGGTGCGGACGCGGGGGCCGCAAGGCAGGCCCTGGAGGCCGAGTGGGCCCGCCTCGATGCGGACTTCGCCTTCGTGGCGGCCTGCAACCTGGGCGGCGAAACCCTGGACCCGGCCGCCGTGGCGCGTCTGCAGGCGATCGCCGGTCGTACCTGGTTGCGCACCCTCGATGACCATCTCGGCATTGCCCCGGAGGAGGCCCGCCGCAAGGGGCCCGCGCAGCCCTTGCCGGTGGTCGAGGCCCTGCTCGCCGACCGGCCGGAGCATCGCGTCCCGCGCGGCGAGAAGGACCGGATTCCCGCCGACAATCCCTGGGGTTTCCGCATGGCGGTGCCGGCGCTGCTCTACAACCGGGGGGAGCTGGCCAACCTGTCGGTGGGGCGGGGCACCCTCACCGAGGAAGACCGCTACAAGATCAACGAACACATCGTGCAGACGATCCGCATGCTGTCGGCGCTGCCCTTTCCGCGCCACCTCAGGGCGGTGCCCGAGATCGCCGGTGGCCACCACGAGAAGATGGACGGCAGTGGTTACCCCCGTGGCCTGACCCGTGGGGAGATGAGCCCGGTGGCGCGCATGATGGCCATCGCCGACATCTTCGAGGCCCTGACCGCGATCGACCGCCCCTACAAACGGGGCAAGCGCCTGTCCGAAGCGATGGCCCTGATGGCACGCATGCGCGACCAGCAGCACATCGATCCCGACCTGTTCGCGCTGTTCGTGAAGTCAGGCGTCTATCGCGACTACGCCATCCGCTTCATGGCCCCGGAATACGTGGACGAGGTGGACGAGGCTTCGCTGCTGGGAGCTCCCCCTGCAGGCGCCACCGCCTAGGGCGCGTCCACCGGCTTGTGGTTGAGCTGGCTGCGCACCGCAGCCGTATAGGTGCGCCCGACCCGGATCTCGGTGCCATCGCGGAGGGTGATCATCAGCGCGGCGAAGGGGGCCGGCCTGATGCGCAGCACGGCATCCCGGCGGACGATGTGGCTGCGGTGGATGCGCATGAACTCCTCCGCGGGCAGGCGGCGTTCCAGGGCGCTCAGGCTGTCCTGATACAGGTACTGGGCGCCGGCGACATGGATGCGCACATAGTCGCCCTCGGCCTGGAAGCGCAGGATGCTCTCCTGGGCGACGCGGACATGGTCGTCGCGGACCTTCACCCAGAAATCCCGCGCATTGCGGGTCCGTTCGCCGAGGGCCCGCTTGAGGGCGGCGATGGTCTCCTGGAGTTCGGTGATGCGGTCGGCCGTGCGGCGCGACTCCACCGTCGCACGGGCCCGCTCCAGGGCGCTGCGGAAGCGTCCCGGCTCCACCGGTTTGGTCAGGTAGTCGAGGGCGTTGGCCTCGAAGGCACGCAGGGCGTGGTGATCGAAGGCCGTCACGAAGATCACCACCGGCGGCGGCTGGCGCAGCCGCTCCAGCACATCGAAGCCGCTGCCACCGGGCATCTGGATGTCCAGCAGCAGGATGTCCGGCCGCATCTCGTCGGCCCGGCGGAGGGTTTCCTCCACATCGGCCGCCTCCTCGATGTGCCGGACCCACGCCAGCTTGTCCAGCAGGCGCGCCAGCCGGCGCCGGGCGAGGGGTTCGTCGTCGGCGATCAGGACACTGGGCCCGCTCATGATGACCTCCAGGGCAGCTCGAGGGAGACGCGGTAGCGTCCGGGGGTGGGCATACCGGAGGACAGCTGGGCGTCTCCCTGGAATCTCAGCTGCAGGCGTTCCGCCACGTTGCGCAGGCCGATGCCCATGCCGGGAGGGGGGCACAGCGAGTCGGGATCCGGCGGCATGTCGTTCTCCACGCTGACATGCAGGCGTGCCCCGTCGCGGTGGGCTGCGATCACGATCTCCACCGGCCCGCGTGTCGCGCCCACTCCGTGCTTGATCGCGTTCTCGACCAGCGGCTGCAGGATCAGGCCGGGAACCAGGGCCGCCCCGACCTCAGGCGGGAGTTCGATGCGGAAGTGCAGCCTGTCGGAGAAGCGCTCGCGCTCGATCTCCAGGTACTCCTCCTGCAGGGCCAGCTCGCTGGCCAGGGGCAGGTCCTGCATCGGATCGAGGCTCAGGGTGGTTCGCATGAAGGTCGACAAGGACAGCACCATACGCTCGGCGCGGGTGGCGGCACCTTCCTCGATCAGCGCCGCGATGGAGTTGAGGGTGTTGAACAGGAAGTGCGGGTTCACCTGGTAATGCAGGGCGCGCATCTGTGTCGTCAAGGCTTCTTCGCGGATCGCCGCCAGGCGGCGCTCCCGCTCCCTGACCTCGAAGTGATAGAGCAGGGCAAGGAACAGGCAGGCCCAGCCGAACAGCATCGATGCCCCCTCGATCAGCATGTAGCCGGAATACACCGGGTCGAGGCTCACCGGCCTGGGGTATTGGCAGAGCACGTAATTGAAGAAGTCGATGGCGGTGAAGACCGGTGCGGTGACCGCGGTGAGGCCGAAGCACAGCAGCGCCTTGCGGGTGAAGGACAGGCTCCGCAGGCGGAACAGCAGCAAGGACATGCCGTAGGTCATCAAAGCCCCCGCTCCGAACAGCACGAGCTTCAGCGGCGCGGATTCGAGCGGGTCGATGTTGATGAAATAGCCCAGCACGCTGTCCGCGCCGAACATGCTGGCCCAATAGACCAGGCTCAGGCGCAGGGTCGCACGGACGATGTCCCTGGAAGGGGGCGGGGCGCTGTGGGCATGCGGCCCGGTGATCGTAGCCATGGCCGCATTATCGCTCCAGCGCACGCGCTCTCCTGTGACGCTCACCTCCCTGGAGCAGCCATTCACAGAAATCTCCGCCGCCGGGCGGTACGTCCTTTCCATCTGCCTGAAAGCACGTGGCCGGCCCGATCCCGCTGTTTAGACTGGTTCCGCAAATGCCATGGGTGTAATGGGCCGGGCTGCGGGTGCGGATGCCGGCCAGCATCGATCAACGAGGAATGAAGCGTATGTATTTCAAGCACTCCCTGGCCGCCGCGCTGTGCTGCAGCGCCCTGGTCGGCTGCGCGTCGGTGGCCGTCACCGACGACGCCATCGTCCAGCGCACGGCCTTCGCGCTGGCACTGGACAGCAAGGACTTCACCATCAGCAACCGGGTGGATGACGGCACGACCACCCGCTACCAGGTCCGGACCCGCGCCGGGCGCCAGTACAACTGCTTCGTGGGCGGGTCGATCTCGGTGCTCGGGAGGACGGTCTCCGAGGCCATCTGCACGGAAACCGGCCGCGACGGCGCGGCCAGGCCGTCCGCTGCAACGCCGGGGGGCTGCAATGCCCTGCTCAAGGCGGCGGGCAAATGCTGAGCCCGGGATCCTTCATCCAACGCTATGCAAGGAGTCGCACCATGAAATCACTGTTCGGTGTTGTCGCGCTGGCTGTCTCGCTGATGGGAACGGCCAGGGCGGATGTCATTTCCTTCTCGGATTCCTACGCCCCTGGCGCGGCCAGCAGCTGGAGTCACGCCTTTTCCCTGAGCCGCTTCGACAGCAGCCTGGGGAGCCTGAACGCCGTGACCTTCAACTACGGCCTCGGGGTGACCGGCAGCTTCCGCCTGGAGAATCTGGAAGCCAAGCCGGTCACCCTGCTGGCCCAGGCCGGGGCTAACCTCGTCTTCTACGGGCCCGTGTCGAGGAGCATCGCGGCCTACGCCTCCGCCTCCGAAGCGGTGGGCGCCTTCGATGGGGTGGTGGACTACGGCGGAGCCTCCGGGGCGCAGCTCGGGCCCTTGAGCGCAACCAATACCGGTGCCCTGGGGGTGCTGACGGGGTGGGCGGATCTCATCGGGGCGGGCGCCTTCACCATCGACGCCCAGGCTTTCAGCGCGCCCTCTGCCCGGGGTGACGGCCAGCTTGCGGCGGACCTCGTCAGCGAGATGACGGGGTGGATCAGCGTCAGCTACGACTACACGCCGGCAGTCCGGCACGTATCCGAGCCCCAGTCCATGGCCCTGGTGGGGATCGGCGTGTTGGGCCTGGGGGCCCTGCGCCGCCGCCGCTGTCTGGAGCGGGCCTGAGCCATGGCAAGACAAGCACGGTTTCAAGTTCGAGGCGTTTCCATGTCGATTCAACAGCGCGGGGTGCGTTGCATGCTGGTCTGCCTGGTTCCGCTGATCCTGGCGGCCTGTGGCGGGGATGGCGGTGGCAACGACAGCCCGTCGACGCCCGGTGTCACCTATTCCGTCGGTGGGCAGGTTACCGGACTGGCCGCCGGCAAGGTCGTGGTCCTGCAGAACCGGGGCGGTGATGATCTGACGGTCAGCGCCAACGGTGCCTTCACCTTCCAGACGCGGCTCAACGCCAACACGGCCTACACCGTCACCATCAAGACCCAGCCCGTCGGGCAGAGCTGTACGCTGGCCCGTGCCTCGGGCAGTGTGACGGCGAATGTCTCGGACATCGGCCTGAGCTGCCAGGACGCCTCGGCAGCGATGATCAAACCCCTCTACCTGGCCGACACCTACCGGGTCGATCGTGCCAGTCTGCTGGCCCAGGCCAACGCGCAAGGGGGGAATGGCTATGCCTACCTGTTCGGCTCCGTGGAGGCGACGGAGTACATCAACCTCTACGTGAAGGACCTGGCGACGACCTACACCTGGGAGGCGCTGGATCTGCCCGCCACGGCCACCGCCCTGCAGACCCAGTTGAATGCCCAGGGGGCGCGGGGCTATGCGCACGCCACCTTCATGACCGACGGGCTCGTCAGCAGCGTGTTCTACGTGAGGGCTGCCCAGGGGTTGGCGCCGTTCAGCTATGAGCTGCTGCCGGCCCAGACCAGCAGCGGCGCCTTCCTGAACCAGGCCAACGGGCAGGGCGCGAGGGGATTCCACTTAGTGGGGAACTTCAGTATCGGCGGTGCGACGGTCGCGATCTATGGCAAGGACCGCAGCAGTGCGCGCTACACCTATACCCTGCAGGCGCCGACCGGCGAAGCGGCGCCGGAGAGCTTCGTCGCCCAGGCCAATGCGCAGGGGCAGCTGGGCTACCGCTTTGTCGGTGCCTATTTCTTCGCCGGGGAACAGGGCGGCCAGGCGTTCAAGAACATCTATGTCAAGGACAGCTCCCAGGCTGCCACCTTCGACTACAAGACGCTGGGTGCCACTTCGGGTAGCGGGGCATTGCTGACCCAGGCCAACGCCGAAGGCCAGTCCGGATACTTCTACGCCGGCCCGATGATCTTCTTCCCTTACGGTTACGGGCAGCCCGGCGTCGCCCGGAACGTGTATGCCAAGCCCGCCAACTGCAGCGGTACGGTCATGTGCCGTCCTGGCAGCCCGCTCTGACAGGCAACCGGGGGAGGGTGCAGGGGCGGCTTCAGCCGCCCCTGCACATACCCGCGCCGTCAGACCTTGCGGTAGATCTCGGCGCCGGATTTGACGAACTCGACGGCCTTGGTCTCCATGCCCTTCTGGAGGGCTTCGGTTTCTGCGAT
>JAFLDU010000285.1 GCA_017309145.1 Zoogloea sp.
CCAACTTCCTGCTCGACGGCTTTCCCGCCGAAACCGGGGACCTGCCCCTGGCCTGGGACAACGTGATCCATGGCAGCCCTGGGCTGGGCTGGGTGGTCGCCACCCATCAATGGCTGCGCGCCGCGCGGCCACCGGCCACGGTGTTCACCGCCTACCGGGCCCTGGCCGGGCAGGCGCCCGGCGAGGCCCGGCGCTGGCTCGAAGGCGCATCGGCGGCCAGCCTCTACGAATTGGCCTCGGAAGAGCTGCGCCACATCTATGGCGCCCCTACCCTGTGGCGCCTGACCCGCTCCGTGGAGATCACCCTGCGCGGCCACGGCATGGCCTGCCCGGTGCCGGGCAGCCTGACCAATCCCGGCCTGGAGGCCCTGCGCCGGGCAGACGGGCGCTTACTGTTCGCCCACGCGGACCTGTCAGGGTATTCGGTATTTGAGGAAGCCGCCCATTGGGGCGACCGGGCGGCGCAGAGGATCCTCGCCGGCTAGCACACGCTCGCCACCCGGGGAGGCGGCCAGCCCTTGCACGGCTTTGCTTCAGTCGGCCGGGCAGGCGCGTCGGCGACGCACGGAATCGCTGAGCAGGTCCAGCACGCAATAGAAGGCGCCAGCCGCCAGCGGCGGATTGGCCAGCGGCCAACCAAGGCCAGGCACCTGCCCGCGCCAGGTCCAGTTGCCCAACCAGGTGCCCCACAGCTCCATCACCAGGGCCAGCAGGAACATGGTCACGTACAGGCGGGGCGCCGGCCCCCAGCGCACGCAGGCCAGGAAGATGGCGATGAGCAGCGGCCCCAGGCCGTCGATGCCGGCCACCGCCTGGACGCTCACCGCGCCCAGCGCCAACCACGGCAGTACCTTGACGGCGGCCTCGGGCAGGCGCTCCGCCAGCTGCAGGCCGAGCCAGTAGAGCAGCACGTGGCCGGGCGGCACGAACAGCGGCAGGTTGCCGAGCCGGTAGTCGTACAGTCCCCACACCAGGGACAGCACGATCTCCCCGGCCGTGGCGATGCACAGGCAGGCCAGCAGCCGCCCCCGGCTGCCCTCGCTGCGGTACAGCAGCAGGGCGAAGAAGGCCCAGGTCCACAAGCTGACCAGGGCTTGCCCCCAGTCGCCGCCATGGCGGTCCGCCAGCAACCCGAAGGCGATGGTCAGGACCACCAACAGCGGCAGGGACATCAGGCCGGGCATGCCATTCCGCTTCCTGTGTCCTGCCGCCGCCATTCCACCGGACCTTACTGGATGCCCTGGCTGGCCAGGTATTCCTCGTAGGTGCCGCGGTAATCGATGATCTCGCCGGGGCCGCGGATCTCGAGGATGCGGGTGGCGATCGAGGACACGAACTCCCGGTCATGGGACACGAAGAACAGGGTGCCGGTGAAATCCGCGATGCCCGAGTTGAGGGACTCGATGGATTCCATGTCGAGGTGGTTGGTCGGCTCATCGAGGAGCAGCACGTTCTTGCGCTGGAGCATCAGCTTGCCGAACAGCATGCGGCCCTGCTCGCCCCCGGAGATCACCTTGACCGACTTCTTCACGTCGTCGCCCTTGAACAGCAGGCGCCCCAGGGTGCCGCGGATCAGGGTCTCGGCATCGTCACCCTCGTAACCACCTTCGCGCACATAGCCGCTGATCCAGTCGGTGAGGTTCTCGCCGCTGGCGAAGTCATCGGCATGATCCTGCGCGTAGTAGCCAAGCTTGGCCTTCTCGGCCCACTTGATGGTGCCGAACTGGGGCTTCAGGCCGTGCAGTTCCTCACCCACCAGCAGCTTCAGCAGGGTGGTCTTGCCGATGCCGTTCTCGCCGATGATGGCGATGCGGTCGTTGGCGTCGGCGGTGAAGGTGAAGTTCTTGATGATCGGGTTGGCCGGATCGTAGCCGAAGGTGAGGTTCTCGATCTCGACGGCCTGACGGTGCAGCTTGTCCTTCTCGTCGTAGTCGAAGCGGATCCACGGGTACTGGCGGGACGAGGGCTTGAACTCCTCGATCTTGATCTTCTCGATCTGCTTGGCCCGGCTGGTCGCCTGGCGGGCCTTGGACTTGTTGGCCGAGAAGCGGCGCACGAACTCCTGCAGCTCCTGGACCTTCTCCTTGGCCTTCTGGTTGGCGTTAGCCTGGCGCTCGCGGGCCTGGCTGGACGCCTCGATGTAGTCGTCCCACGTGCCCGGCCACACCTGGATGCGGCCGTAGTCCAGATCCGCCATGTGGGTGCACACCTGGTTCAGGAAGTGGCGGTCGTGGGAGATGATGATCATCGTGGAGTTGCGCTGGTTCAGCACGTCCTCCAGCCAGCGGATGGTGTTGATGTCGAGGTTGTTGGTCGGTTCGTCGAGCAGCAGGATGTCCGGATTGGCGAACAGGGCCTGGGCCAGCAGCACCCGCAGCTTCCAGCCGGGGGCGACTTCGCGCATCGGGCCGTTGTGCTGTTCGGTGGGGATGCCGACGCCGTGCAGCAGCTCGCCGGCGCGGGCCTCGGCGGTGTAGCCGTCGTACTCGGCGAAGTGGCCTTCCAGCTCGGCCGCCTTCATGTAGTCCTCTTCGGTGGCTTCCGGGTTGGCGTAGATGGCGTCCTTCTCCTGCATGCACGCCCACATCTCCGCGTGGCCCTGCATCACCACGTCGAGCACCCGCACGTCTTCATAGGCAAACTGATCCTGTTTCAGGAAGGCCATCCGCTCGCCGCTGTCGAGGGCCACGTTACCGGCGGTGGGCTCCAGCACGCCGGCCAGGATCTTCATGAACGTGGACTTGCCGGCCCCGTTGGCGCCGATCAGGCCGTAGCGGTTGCCTTCGCCGAACTTGACGGAGACGTTCTCGAAAAGGGGCTTGGCCCCGAACTGCATGGTGATGTTGTTGGCGATGAGCACGACACGAATTCCTTAAATTCCGGCGGTCGCAGGCGGCGACACGGGCAAAACAAAGGCGCCGGCACGGGGCCGGCGCAGCTTGTCCGAAATTTATCATGTCTTTCAAGCACCTGAGAAATTTTCTCGGTGCTTGATGCAGCGCATCAGACCAGCGACGGCCCCGACACGATGGCCGCCGCGTCGGCCTCGGAGATCCGGATCGTCGCGGTGGAGATGACGTGGAGGGTCAGCCACTCGTGCAGACGCTCGGCCGCATCCCGGGAAAGCGTGACGAAACGGCAGCCCATCATCCCGCCTTCGGCACCGAGCACGAAGTTCACGGTTTCAGCCACACCGCGGATCACGTCCGGAATCCCCTCCAGCTCGATCACGAAGGGAAACGCCTCCGGCTCGGCCAGCGGCCACCCCCACTGGACGCTGAACCCTTCCAGCGACAGGTCGTTGACCGGCAGCCGCTCGCCATCGATCACCACCCAGAAACACACGTTCCCCCAGCGCTTCGCCACGAAACGCTGGCGCTTGCGACGCTCACCGCGTGGCACAACGGCAGTCGCGGTCTGAAGCTCCATCATGGCAAACCCTTTCAAAATCTCTGATCTGACAGCTTTGGTCAAAAATACAACAAATTTGCAAATCAAACGATGGTTTTTACTTAAAAACCCAAATTCATTAATGGGTCACAAAATTTGATTCGAATTTTCGTGGCACTCGTCACGGATACACAGAAATTCACGCTTACCTGTCGAGAATTTTTACAAACGGATTTCGACATCCCGAGAATAAAACTTAAGTGATTGATTTAACTAAAACACCCCAAAGCGGGCACGGCTTTTGCTCGGAATGAGCCAGCAGCAGGGATCGCCCCCACTGCAAAATATTTTTGACGATTTTCAACTCGGAGTTTCCACATGAAAAAGCTGCTCGCTCTCGCCCTGGTTGCCGCCACTGGCGCTGCCCAAGCCGACACCATCGTTCTGACCGACACCTTCGGCCTGGCCACCACCAACTGGACCAACGCCCTGTCCGGTCTGGCTCAGTTCGACTCCAGCCTTGGCACCCTGAACGCCGTCACCATCAACCTGTCCGGCGACATCGTCCAGAACCTGAAGGCTGAAAACACCGGCGCTGTTGGCGACAACCTGACCCCGGTTGCTGGCGCCAACCTGCTGTTCCGCAAGGGCACCACCACCCTGCAGACCCTGGCCCTGAGCAACACCGGCTCCACCTTCGCCGCCAGCGCCTTCGACGGCACCTCCGACTTCGGCGGCACCTCCGGCGTTGATTTCGGCTCCCTGACCGCTGCCGGCTCGCTGGCCGCCATCACCTTCACCAGCGCTGCTGACCTGGCCGACTTCATCGGCGCCGGCACCCTGGCTGGCTTCAACGTGCGCGCGGTTGGTAACGGCTCCATCAACTCCGACAACGGCAACCTGGATTCCTCCATCGCCACCCAGGCCCGTTACAACCTGACCCTGACCTACGACTACACCGTGCCGACCACCCCGGTTCCGGAACCCACCTCCATGGCCCTGGTTGGCCTTGGCGCGCTGGGCCTGGCCGCTGCCCGTCGCCGCAAGTAATTTGCCTTGCCTCCCGGCTTGATCCGGGAGCGCGCTGCAAAGCAAAAAAGCCACCGCAAGGTGGCTTTTTTGTATCTGGCGTTCCGGCTATCGGAAAAGCTGATCAGGCATCATCCATCGCCGCAGAGGTATAAACCGCCTGCACGTCGTCGAGGGATTCCAGCGCGTCGAGCAGCTTCTGCATGCGCACCGCGTCGTCGCCGGCGAGTTCGGTGTCGTTGAGCGGCTTCATGGTGACTTCGCCAAACTCGGCCACAAAACCGGCCTTCTCCAGCGCTTCCTTCACCTCGCCAAACTGGTACGGGTCGGTGAGCACCTCGATGGAGCCGTCGTCGTTGGGCACGACATCATCGGCACCGGCTTCGAGGGCGGCTTCCATCAGCGCGTCTTCCGACGTGCCCGGCGCGAACAGGATCTGGCCACAGTGCTTGAACTGGAAGGCCACGCAGCCGTCGGTGCCCATGTTGCCGCCATACTTGTTGAAGGCATGACGTACGTCGGCCACCGTGCGGGTCTTGTTGTCGGTGAGGCAATCGACCATCACCGCCGCGCCGCCGATGCCGTAGCCCTCGTAACGGGCTTCCTCGTAAGTCACACCTTCCAGCTCGCCGGTGCCCTTCTTGACGGCCCGGTCGATGTTGTCGGCCGGCATGTTCACCGCCTTGGCCTTGTCCACCGCCAGGCGCAGGCGCGGGTTGAAGGCGGCGTCGCCTCCACCCATGCGCGCAGCAACCGTGATTTCCTTGGCCAGCCGGGAGAAGACCCGACCGCGCTTTTCATCCTGCCGGCCCTTGCGGTGCTGGATATTGGCCCACTTGGAATGACCCGCCATGATTCTGTGTCCTTGGTGTGCGACGAAAAAACGCGATTTTACCCCGCCGCCCGAAATTCGCGCAGCCCGCGCTTGCCGCGGATCAATTTGCCAATCATTTTTTGACGCGCGAGGGCAGATTTCATGCCCGTTGCGGGCAGTTGGCCGATAATTGCCGGCTGATCCCTTTTCGCCCACCCGGAGGATTCCATGACCGAGCCCCTCATCATCGCCAAGTCCAAGGACAAGGAAATCGCCCTGCTGCCGCAGCTGGCCAACCGCCACGGACTGATCACCGGCGCCACCGGCACCGGCAAGACGGTGAGCCTGCAGAAGATGGCCGAATCCTTTGCCAGCATCGGCGTGCCGGTGTTCATGGCCGACGTGAAGGG
>JAFLDU010000286.1 GCA_017309145.1 Zoogloea sp.
ACATCATCTTCTACAACCGCCACGACACCGACGAGCACTACAGCGTCACCGACACCATCCTGCACCAGGGCGGCATCTACCTGACCACCGGCTCGGTGCTGATGAGCAGCGAAGGCCGGCCGATGCTCACCATCGTGGCCGACACCTGCGGCCGCCACGACACCCTCGGGGGCGCCTGCGCCGCCGAGAGCAACACGGTGCGCTACGCCTTGCACAAGAAGTTCATGCACAGCTGCCGGGACAACTACCTGCTGGCCATCCAGCACGCCGACATCGGCCTGACCAAGGCCGACCTGGTGCCCAACGTCAATTTCTTCATGAACGTGCCGGTCACCGGCGACGGCCAGCTCAAGTTCGACGACGGTGTCTCCGGCCCCGGCAAGTACGTCGAGCTGCGCGCCGAGATGGACCTGTGGGTGCTGGTCTCCAACTGCCCCCAGCTCAACAACCCCTGCAACGCCTACAACCCGACACCAGTGCAGTTCCTCATCTGGGGCTGATCCATCAGCCCACGCCACCGGCACACGCCGGCCCCCGGGACGACCCGGGCGGACAAGGAAAGATCAGGCGGGACGACCCGCCGCCCTTTTCGCGAGACACCACCATGTTCAGCAAAGTCCTCATCGCCAACCGGGGCGCCATCGCCTGCCGGGTGATCCGCACGCTGAAGAAGCTCGGCATCGCCTCGGTCGCCGTCTATTCCGAGGCCGACGCCAACTCGCTGCATGTCAGCCTGGCCGACGAGGCCGTATGCATCGGCCCGGCCCCCGCCGCCGAGAGTTACCTGAAGGCCGAGCGCATCCTTGAAGCCGCCCGGGCCACCGGCGCCCAGGGCATCCACCCGGGCTACGGCTTCCTGTCCGAGAACCCGGACTTCTCCGATGCCTGCGAGGCCGCCGGCATCGCCTTCATCGGCCCCACCCGGGCCCAGATGCTGGCCTTCGGCCTCAAGCACACCGCCCGCGAGCTGGCCGAGAAGGCCGGCGTTCCGCTGCTGCCCGGCAGCGGCCTGCTCGACGACGTGGCCCATGCCCGCCGCGAGGCCGCCCGCATCGGCTACCCGGTGATGCTTAAGAGCACCGCCGGCGGCGGCGGCATCGGCATGCGCCTGATCGCCTCGGAAGCCGAGTTGGACGAGGCTTACGCCTCGGTGGACCGCCTGGCCCGCGCCAACTTCAAGGAAGCCGGCATCTACCTGGAGAAATACGTCACCGCCGCCCGCCACATCGAGGTGCAGGTCTTCGGCGACGGCCATGGCAGGGTGCTGGCCCTCGGCGAGCGCGACTGCTCGGTGCAGCGCCGCAACCAGAAGGTCATCGAAGAAACCCCGGCCCCGGGGCTGTCCGACGCCCAACGCGCCAGCCTGGCCGGTACCGCCGTGCGCCTGATGGAGTCCATCGCCTACCGCTCGGCGGGCACCGTGGAGTTCGTGATGGACGCCGACAGCGGCGCCTTTTACTTCCTGGAGGTGAACACCCGCCTGCAGGTGGAGCACGGCGTCACCGAGGAGGTCACCGGCGTCGACCTCGTGGAATGGATGGTCCTGCTCGCCTCCGGCGATCTGGCCCTGCCCGCCCGCGCCCCGACGCCCCGCGGCGCCTCCATCCAGGTGCGCCTGTATGCCGAGGACCCGGCCCGCAACTTCCAGCCCTCCTCCGGCCTGCTCACCGAGGTCGCCTTCCCGCCCGGGGTACGCGTCGAAACCGCCGTCACCACCGGCTCGGAAGTGCCCCCCTATTACGACCCGATGGTGGCCAAGCTGATCGTCCATGCCGACACCCGCGAGGCCGCCACCGACGCCCTGATCGCCGCCCTCGACGCCAGCCGCGTGTATGGCATCGAGACCAACCGGGCTTACCTGCGCCAGATCCTCGATGGCGAGGTGTTCCGCGCCGGGCGCCAGACCACCCGCTACCTCAACAGCTTCGACTACCGCCCCAGCACCTTCGAGGTGCTGGAAGCCGGCGTGCAGACCTCGGTGCAGGACTGGCCCGGCCGTACCGGCTACTGGGACGTCGGCGTGCCGCCCTCCGGCCCGATGGACGAGCTCGCCCTGCGCGCCGCCAACCGCCTGGTCGGCAACCCGGAGGGCGCGGCCGGCCTGGAATGCACCATGACCGGCCCAACCCTGCGCTTCAATTGCGACGCGGTGATCGCCCTCACCGGCGCCCCCACCGCCGCCACCCTGGACGGCGCCCCCCTCGCCTTCTGGCAGGCCCATGCCATCAAGGCCGGCGCCGTGCTGAAGATCGGGGCCGTCAAGGATGCCGGCTGCCGCAGCTACCTGGCGGTGGCCGGCGGCATCGACGTGCCCGACTACCTGGGCAGCAAGTCCACCTTCACCCTCGGCCAGTTCGGCGGGCATGCCGGCCGCTGCCTGCGCCTCGGCGACGTGCTGGCGGTCCACCCCGGTGCCACCCTGCCGCCGCCCCTGGCCCTGCAGGCCCCGGCCTACGGCCATCACTGGGAGGTGGCCGTGCTCTACGGCCCCCACGGTGCGCCGGACTTCTTCACCGACCCGGACATCGAGAGCTTCTTCGCCACCGACTGGGAGATCCACTACAACTCCAGCCGCACCGGCGTGCGCCTGATCGGGCCCAAGCCCCAGTGGGCGCGCAGCGACGGCGGCGAGGCCGGGCTGCACCCCTCCAACATCCACGACAACGCCTACGCCATCGGCGCCATCGACTTCACCGGTGACATGCCGGTGATCCTCGGCCCCGACGGCCCCAGCCTGGGCGGCTTCGTGTGCCCGGCGGTGGTGATCCAGGCCGATCTGTGGAAGCTCGGCCAGCTGCGCCCCGGCGACACCCTGCGCTTCATACCGGTGAGCGCCGCCACCGCCGCGAGCCGCCTGGCCGCCACGGATGCTGCCCTGGGTCTGAACGACGCCCCTCTCAGCACCCCGCTCGTCGCCGAGCCGGAGACTCTCACCACGCCGGTGCTGGCCGAGCTGCCGGCGGCCGGCGAGCGCCCCCGCGTGGTCTATCGCCAGGCCGGCGACGCCTACCTGCTGGTGGAATACGGCCCCCTGGTCCTCGACCTCGAGCTGCGTTTCCGGGTGCATGCCCTCATGGAGTGGCTGAAGGCCCACCCCCAGCCCGGCATCATCGACCTGACCCCGGGCATCCGCTCCCTGCAGCTGCATTTCGACGCCCGCCGCACCGACCGGGCCGCCCTGCTGGCCACCCTGATCGCCGCCGAAGAGGCCCTGCCTGCCATCGACGACATGCAGGTCCCCAGCCGCACCGTGTACCTGCCCCTGTCATGGGACGACCCGGCCACCCGGCTAGCCATCGACAAGTACATGCAGTCAGTGCGCAAGGACGCGCCCTGGTGCCCCTCCAACATCGAGTTCATCCGCCGCATCAACGGGCTGGACTCGATCGACGAGGTCTACCGCACCGTCTTCGAAGCCAGCTACCTGGTCCTCGGCCTGGGTGACGTCTACCTCGGCGCCCCGGTCGCCACACCCATGGACCCGCGCCACCGCCTGGTCACCACCAAGTACAACCCGGCCCGCACCTGGACCCCCGAGAACGCGGTCGGCATCGGCGGCGCCTACATGTGCGTGTATGGCATGGAAGGCCCCGGCGGCTATCAGTTCGTCGGCCGCACGGTGCAGATGTGGAACCGCTGGAACCACGGCAGCCGTGGCACGGAGCAGTTCGAGCGGCCCTGGCTGCTGCGCTTCTTCGACCAGGTGCGCTTCGTCCCGGTGGGCGAGGACGAGCTGCTGCAGCTGCGCAAGGACTTCGCCGCCGGCCGCGCCCGCCTGCGCATCGAGGACGGCGTCTTCCGCCTCGCCGACTACCGCCGCTACCTGGCGGACAACGCCGCCCCGATCGCCGCCTTCAAGGCCCGCCAGCAGGCCGCCTTCGAAGCCGAGCGCGAGCGCTGGAAGGCCGCCGGCCAGGCCGACTACATCAGCGAGGCCGACATCGCCGCGGCGGCGGCCGACACCGAGCTGGACCTGCCGGAAGGCGCCCGCCTGGTGGCCAGTCACATCCCCGGCAACATCTGGAAGGTGCTGGTCGAGCCCGGCCAGCCGGTGAAGGCCGGTGATCCGCTGGTGATCGTCGAATCCATGAAGATGGAGTTCACCGTCACCGCCCCCGAAGACGGCGAGATCCTGCAACTCCTCTGCCGCGAAGCCACCCCCGTCGCCGCCGGCCAGGATCTGCTGATCCTGCACTGCGCCCCCCAATGACGGAGAGACGACCATGTTGCCCCAAAGCCTAGACCTCGCCACCCTGGCCGCCGCCTACCGCCAGGGCCTCAAGCCCAGCACCCTGTTCGCCGACCTGCACGCCCGGGCCCGGGCGGATGCGCACCATGCCTGGATCAGCCTGCTGCCCGAGGCCGAGCTGCTGGCCCGCGCCCGCGCCCTGGACGCGCAGGACCCGACCAGCCTGCCCCTGTATGGCATCCCCTTCGCCATCAAGGACAACATCGATCTGGCCGGCCTGCCCACCACCGCCGGCTGCCCGGACTTCGCCTACCTGCCGACCGCCGATGCCCGGGTGGTGGCCCGGCTGATAGCCGCCGGCGCCCTCCCCCTCGGCAAGACCAACCTGGATCAGTTCGCCACCGGCCTCAACGGCACCCGCAGCCCCTACGGCGCCTGCCGCAACGCCATCGACCCGGCCTTCATCTCCGGCGGCTCCAGCTCAGGCTCGGCCGTGACGGTGGCCACCGCACAGGTCAGCTTCTCCCTCGGCACCGACACCGCCGGCTCGGGCCGCGTGCCGGCGGCCTTCAACAACCTGGTCGGCCTCAAGCCGACCTGCGGCCTGCTCTCCTCCACCGGCCTGGTGCCCGCCTGCCGGAGCATCGACACCATATCGATCTTCGCCCTCAGCGCCGCCGACGCGGCCGCGGTGTTCTCCGTGGCCCGCGGCTTCGATGAAGCAGACGCCTACAGCCGGCCGGTGGAGGTCCACGGCCGCCGCTTCCCGGCCGGCGAGCCCTTCCGCTTCGGCGTGCCGCGCCCTGAGCAGTTGAGCTACTTCGGCGACCCGCACAACGCCGCCCTGTTCGAGGCCGCGGTGGCACGCCTGACCACCCTTGGCGGCACGCCGGTGGAGGTGGACTTCGGCCCCTTCCTCGACACCGCCCGCCTGCTCTACGGCGGCCCGTGGGTCGCCGAGCGCTACCATGCGATCAAGGATTTCATCGAAGTCCAGCCCGAGTCGGTCTTTCCGGTCACCCGGGAGATCACCCTCGGCGGGGCACGGGCCAGCGCTGTGGAGGCCTTTGACGCCCAGTACCGGCTCAAGGCCCTGAAGCGCAGGTGCGATGCCGTATGGCAGGGCGTGGATCTGATCCTCACGCCCACCGCCGGCTACCACCCCACCATCGCCGCGGTGGAGGCCGACCCGATCCGCATCAACACGGACCTGGGCTACTACACCAACTTCATGAACCTGCTGGATTATTCGGCCGTCGCCGTGCCCGCCGCCATCCGCCCGGACGGCCTGCCCTTCGGCGTCACCCTGTTCGCCCCGGCCCACCAGGACATGCCGCTGCTGGAACTGGCAGGCCGCTGGCAGGCCGACACCCGGCTGCCGGCCGGCGCTACCGGCAAGGTCCTGGCTGCTGCGCCGGTCATCCCCGAGCCTGCCGACAATGGCATGGTCCGGGTGGCGGTGTGCGGCGCCCACCTGTCCGGCCTGCCCCTCAACAGCCAGCTCACCCAGCGC
>JAFLDU010000287.1 GCA_017309145.1 Zoogloea sp.
GCCTCCGCCGTGGGGTGGGCCGTCCCCGGCGGCGCCCGGCCTGTCCGGTTTGGCGGCGCCGGAGCAGCAGGCGCCGGTCCTGGCCGGGGCCGCTTCCGGGCTGCTCGCCGCCCATGCCCGCCCGCCCCGGGAGCTGTCCCAGGAGGAGGTGGTGGACCTGCTGGCGGCCTCGTCCGGCGAAGGCCGTTTCGCGCTCGGCCTGCTACTGATGGGGCTGACCACCGAGGAGGCGGTGGCCCTCAATCAGGGTGACTTCGACGGAGTGGGAGGCTGGCTGAAGGTTGTGGGTCCGTCGCCGCGGCGCCTGGAGACGCCGGCCTGGATGGCTGGATGCCGGCCTTCGGCGATCGGCGGCAGCGAGGCACCGCTGCTGCAGGACGCCGCTGGGGCCCGCCTGCAGCCTGCCGACATTCAGTCGATCCTGGCTTGTGCCGCCTTCGATGCGGGGCTGAGCAGTGCCGGCAGCATCGATGCGGAGGTGCTGCGCCACACCTGCATCGCCTGGCTGGTGCGCCAGGGCCTGCGCTTCTCGGAACTGGGCGGGCTGGTCGGCCGCCCGAGCCCGGAGGCACTGGCGGTGTATGCCGGGTTGGCACCCGAGGGGGCCCGCTTGCCCGCCACCGAGATCGACCCCCTGATGCCGGCCTTGCGGGCGATGGGCAGCTGAAACCAGCCCTCCAGAAGCGAAGAATGCGCCCCGCAGGGCGCATTTTTCGCAGGCGTGGCGGTCGGCTCAGCGGTTCTTGAAGTCGGCCTTGCGCTTCTCGACGAAGGCGGCCATGCCTTCCTTCTGATCCTCCAGGGCGAAGGCCGAGTGGAAGACGCGGCGCTCGAACAGCAGGCCTTCATTGAGGCTGCTCTCGTAGGCACGGTTCACCGATTCCTTGATCATCATGACCACCGGCAGCGAGAAGCCGGCGATGGTGTCGGCGGCCTTCAGGGTTTCTTCGAGCAGTTGCTCGGCCGGGATCACCCGGGCGACCAGGCCGGACTTCTCGGCTTCGGTGGCGTCCATCATGCGGGCGGTGAGGCACAGGTCCATGGCCTTGGCCTTGCCCACGGCGCGGGGCAGGCGCTGGGTGCCGCCGGCGCCCGGCAGGATGCCCAGCTTGACTTCCGGCTGGCCGAACTTGGCGCTGTCGGCGGCGTAGATCATGTCGCAGCTCATCGCCAGTTCGCAGCCGCCGCCCAGGGCGAAGCCGGCCACCGCCGCGATCACCGGCTTGCGACAGGTCTTCACGCGTTCCCAGTTGCGGGTGATGTAGTCGCCCTTGTAGGCGTCCATGTAGCTGAAGTTGGCCATCATGGTGATGTCGGCGCCGGCGGCGAAGGCCTTCTCGGAGCCGGTGATGACGATGCAGCCGATGTTCTCGTCGGCTTCAAAGCCGTTGAGCGCCAGACCCAGCTCATCCACCAGCGCGTCGTTGAGGGCATTGAGTGCCTTCGGACGGTTGAGGGTGATGAGGCCGACCTTGCCGCGGGTCTCGACGATGATGTTCTGATAATCCACTGTGTTCTCCTGTTGCAATTGTTATTGGATCGCGCCCGCCTGGCGCAGGCCGGTGATCGCCTCAGGGGTGAAGCCCCAGTCGGTGAGCACCTTTTCGCCGGATGCGCCGACGACGGGCGGGCGGGGTTGTGCGGGCACACTGCGGCTGAACCGGGGCGCCGGGGCCGGCTGGATGACGCCGTCAAGTTCAATGAAGGTGCCGCGCGCCCGATTGTGCGGGTGTTCGGGCGCTTCGTCCATACTCAAAATGGGCGCCACGCAGGCATCGCTGCCCTCGAGCAGCGCGCACCACTCGTCGCGGCTGCGGGTTTCGAGGTGCGCGGCCAGGCGGCGCTTCAGCTCCGGCCAGCGGGCGCGATCCCATTGCAGCTTGAAATCCGGATCCGTAATGCCCGCCTTGTCGAGGAACAGGGCGTAGAACTGGGGCTCGATGGGGCCGATGGAGAGGTACTTGCCGTCGGCGCAGCGGTAGGTGTCATAGAAGTGGGCGCCACCGTCGAGCAGGTTGCTGCCCCGTTCGGCCGACCACTGGCCCATCGCCTTGAGGGTGTACATCATGGTCATCAGCAGGGCCGAGCCGTCCGTCATGGCGGCGTCCACCACCTGGCCCTGGCCCGAAGTGCGGGCCTCGGTGAGCGCGGCCAGCACGCCGACCACCAGCAGCATGGCACCGCCGCCGCAATCGGCCACCAGGTTGAGCGGCACCACCGGCTTGCCGCCAGCCTCACCGATCGCGGAAAGGGCGCCGGACAGGGACAGGTAGTTGATGTCGTGGCCGGCGGCGTGGGCCAGCGGGCCGGTCTGCCCCCAGCCGGTCATGCGGCCAAAGACGAGCCGCGGGTTGGCGGCGAGGCAGGCGTCAGGGCCCAGGCCGATGCGTTCCATCACGCCGGGGCGGTAGCCTTCGACCAGGATGTCGGCCTTGGAGACCAGCTCGCGGGCGGCGGCCAGCCCTTCCGGTTTCTTGAGGTCCAGGGTGAGCACCCGGCGGCTGCGGTTGAGGATGTCGATCTTCGGATCGAACAGGTCCGAGGCCGGTTTGGCGCCGGGCGCCGGCTTGCGCTCGATGCGCACCACCTCCGCGCCCAGGTCGGCCAGGATCATGGCCGCCATCGGGCAGGGGCCGAGGGCGGCGAATTCGATGACTTTCACTCCATGCAGGGGGCCCACGGTGTCTCCTTTCACGCCTATTGTTTTCGGTCCCGCAAATGCACCAAGAAGCCGTAAAGGGTACAGCGGGCGTAGCGAGCGGGCCGAGGTCGCAATGAGGCGCGCAGCCGTACTTGAGTACGGCGAGCACCGCAATTGCGAGATCGGCCCGCGCAGTAGCCCGATGTACCTTTTACTCGGCGGCGATGCTGCGGCCGATCACCAGGCGCTGGATGTCGTTGGCACCTTCGTAGATCTGGCAGATGCGCACGTCGCGGTAGATCCGCTCGACCGGGAAGTCGCTGGTGTAGCCCACGCCACCGTGGATCTGGATGGCGTCGGAGGCGATCTTCTCGGCGGCTTCGGAGGCGAACATCTTGGCCATCGACGCTTCCTTCAGGCAGGGCTTGCCGGCGTCCTTGAGCTGGGCCGCACGCCACACCATCAGGCGGGCCGCGTCGAGCAGGGTGTTCATGTCGGCGAGCTTGAAGTTGACCGCCTGGTGCTCGATGATCCGCACGCCGAAGGTGACGCGCTCCTTGGCGTAGCGTACGGCGGCCTCGAAGGCGGCGCGGGCCATCCCGATGCTCTGGGCGGCGATGCCGATGCGGCCGGCTTCCAGGTTGGACAGGGCGATCTTGTAGCCTTCGCCTTCCTTGCCGAGCAGGGCGCTGGCCGGCACGCGGCAGTTCTCGAGGATGATCTGCACGGTGTCGGAGGCGTGCTGGCCCATCTTGTCCTCGGTGCGGCCGACGATGAAGCCCGGGGTGGCGGTCGGCACCAGGAAGCAGGAGATGCCCTTCTTGCCGGCGGCCTTGTCGGTCACGGCGAAGACGATGGCCATGTGGGCGTGCTTGCCGGTGGTGATGAACTGCTTCACGCCGTTGAGCACGAAGCTGTCGCCGTCCCGGTCGGCGCGGGTGGTGATGGCGCCGGCATCGGAGCCGGTGTGCGGCTCGGTCAGGCAGAAGCAGCCGAGCTTCTCGCCGCGGGCCAGGGGCTTCAGCCATTCTTCCTTCTGCGCGTCGGTGCCGTACTTCTGGGTGATGCCGCAGGCCAGGGAGTTCTGCACCGACACGATGGTGGAGGTGGCGCCGTCACCGGCAGCGATCTCCTCGAGGGTCAGCACCAGGCTCATGTAGTCCATGCCGGCGCCGTCCCACTCCTCGGGTACGCACATGCCCATGGCGCCCAGCTCGCCCAGTTCCTCGAGGGCCTCGGCGGGGAAGGTGTGGTTCTTGTCCCATTCGGCGGCGAAGGGGGCCAGACGCTCCTGCGCAAACGCACGCATGGAGTCGCGGATCATTTCCTGTTCTTGGGTGAGGATCATGGTGTGGGTCCTTAGAGCATTTCAACAGCCAGGGCCGTGGCTTCGCCGCCGCCGATGCACAGGCTGGCGATGCCGCGCTTGCCGCCGGTCTTCTTCAGGGCGCCGAGCAGGGTGACGATGATGCGCGCGCCGGAGGCGCCGATGGGGTGGCCCAGGGCGCAGGCGCCGCCGTGGATGTTGACCTTGGCGTGGTCCAGCTTGAGGTCATGGATGGCGGCCATGGTGACCACCGCGAAGGCCTCGTTGATCTCCCACAGATCCACGTCGGCAACCGTCCAGCCGGTCTTGGTGAGGAGCTTCTGCATGGCGCCGACCGGGGCGGTGGCGAACAGGTTGGGCTGGTGGGCGTGGGTGCTGTGGCCGACGATCCTGGCGATGGGCGTGAGGCCCTTGGCGGCGGCGGTGGAGGCGCGCATCAGCACCAGGGCCGCGGCGCCGTCGGAGATGGAGCTGGAGTTGGCCGGGGTCACGGTGCCGTCCTTGCGGAAGGCCGGCTTGAGGGTGGGGATCTTCTCGAGGTTGGCCTTGGGCGGCTGCTCATCACTGCTGATGGTCACGTCGCCCTTGCGGCCGGCGACGGTCACCGGCGTGATTTCCCACTCGAAGGAGCCGTCCTTGATGGCGGCCTGGGCGCGGGTCAGGGAGGCGATGGCGTAGGCGTCCTGCTGCTCGCGGGTGAAGTTGTAGAGGCCGGCGCAGTCCTCGGCGAAGGTGCCCATCAGGCGGCCCTTCTCGTAGGCATCCTCGAGGCCGTCGAGGAACATGTGGTCCATCACCTGGCCGTGGCCCAGGCGGTAGCCGCCACGGGCCTTGGGCAGCAGGTAGGGGGCGTTGGACATGGACTCCATGCCGCCGGCGATCATCACGTCGTTGGTGCCGGCCAGCAGCAGGTCATTGGCCAGCATGGTGGCCTTCATGCCGGAGCCGCACATCTTGTTGACGGTGGTACAGCCGGCGGACAGGGGCAGGCCGCCGCCCAGGGCAGCCTGGCGGGCCGGGGCCTGACCCTGGCCGGCGGGCAGCACGCAGCCGAAGATGACTTCCTCGACGGTTTCGGCGGAGATGCCGGCACGCTCGACGGCGGCCTTGATGGCGATGCCACCCAGCTGGGCCGCAGTGAGGCTGTTGAAATCGCCCTGGAAGCCACCCATCGGGGTGCGCGCGGCGGAGACGATGACGATCGGATCGTTGGTGCTCATGGTGTGCCTTTCATGAATTCAGTTGTGCGGGGCGGCGCCCAGGCTAGTCGCCGGGCCGTCCCAGGAATGACTTGGCCCCCTGGGGGGGCCGTCCGCGTACTCGCGGGCGGGGGCTCCGTTTACTTGGCGGCCATGCGGATGGCGCCGTCGAGGCGGATCACCTCGCCGTTCAGGTAGGCGTTGCCGAAGATGTGCTCGACCAGCGCGGCAAACTCGGCCGGCTTGCCCATGCGGGCGGGGAAGGGCACGGTCTTGCCCAGGGCTTCCTGGACTTCGGCGGGCATGCCCAGCAGCATCGGGGTTTCCATGATGCCCGGGGCGATGGTCATCACGCGGATGCCGGAGCGGCACAGCTCGCGGGCGATGGGCAGGGTCATGGCGACCACGCCACCCTTCGATGCGGCATAGCCG
>JAFLDU010000288.1 GCA_017309145.1 Zoogloea sp.
CCCTGCTGCACGGTGCCGATGTGGTGCCGGGCAGCGTGCTGGACATCCAGTCCGGCCGGACCACCCGCGGCCACCGCTTCATGAGCCGTGGCGACATCGACATCGCCACCGCCGACGCCTACGAGCCGACCCTGCTGGCCGAGGGCAAGATCATCCCCGACTTTGCCGAGCGCCGCGCCCACATCGAGAAGCAGCTGGTGTCCGAGGCCGGGCGCCAGAACGCCACCCTCGGTGAGTACGCCGACCTGCTGGACGAAGTCACGGCGCTGGTCGAGCACCCGACCGTCTACGTCGGTGAGTTCGAGGCCGAGTTCCTGGCGGTGCCCCAGGAATGCCTGATCCTCACCATGCGGGCCAACCAGAAGTACTTCCCCCTGTTCGACGCCGAAGGCAAGCTGCTCAACCGCTTCCTGATCGTGTCCAACATGGAGCTGGCCGACCCGTCCAACATCATCACCGGCAACCAGCGCGTGGTGCGTCCGCGCCTGTCCGATGCGCGCTTCTTCTTCGAGCAGGACATCAAGGCCGGCCTGACGCCGCGCGTGGTCAAACTCGGGTCGGTGGTGTACCACAACAAGCTGGGTTCCCTCGGCGATCGCGTCGAGCGCCTGTCCGCCGTGGCCCGGCGCATCGCCGCCCTGCTGGGCGCCGACGAGAACCTGGCCAACCGGGCTGCGCTGCTGTCCAAGGCCGACCTGCTCACCGACATGGTCGGCGAATTCCCCGAACTGCAAGGCACCATGGGCCGTTACTACGCCCTGGCGGAAGGCGCCGTACCGGTGGTCGCCGAGGCGATCGAGCAGCATTACCGCCCGCGCTTTGCCGGCGATGCCCTGCCCGACAGCAACATCGGCCGTGCCCTGGCCCTGGCCGACAAGCTGGATTCTCTGGTCGGCTTCTTCGGCATCGGGCAGATCCCCACCGGCGACAAGGACCCCTTCGGTCTGCGCCGGGCGGCCCTTGGCGTGCTGCGCATCCTCATGGAGGGGCCGCTGCCCCTCGATCTGGCCGGGCTCATCAAGCATGCGGCCGAAGCCTTCACGCCGGGCGTGCTGACCGCCGATGTCGATGGTCCGCTGTATGACTTCATGTTGGAGCGGCTGCGCAACACCCTGCGTGATGCCGGGCATGCCCAGGACGTGGTGGACGCCGTGCTGGCGCTCAGGCCGACCCGCATCGACCTGGTGGTGCCCAAGCTTGAGGCGGTGCTGGCCTTCCAGCAGCTGCCGGAAGCCGCCGCCCTGGCCGCCGCCAACAAGCGCATCGTCAACATCCTCAAGAAGGCCGAAGGTGCGCTGGCCGAGCCCGATGTGGCGCTGCTCGTGGAGGACGCCGAGAAGGCCTTGTTCCACGCCATCGTCGAGGTCGCGCCGCTGGCCCGCTCCCACTTCCAGAACGAGGCCTACACGGATGCCCTGCGCGTCCTGGCGGGCCTGCGCGCCGCGGTGGACCGCTTCTTCGACGAGGTGATGGTGATGGCCGAGGCGCCGCTGGTGCGTCAGAACCGTCTGGCCCTGCTCAACCAGCTGGCCGGCCTGATGAACCAGGTTGCCGACATCTCCCGCCTGTCGGCCTGATGATCCGCTGAGGCTTGCCCATGAAAATGATCGTGCTCGACCGGGATGGAGTCATCAACTTCGACTCCGACCAGTTCATCAAGTCGCCGGAGGAGTGGAAGCCCATCCCCGGCTCCCTCGAGGCCATCGCGCGCCTCAACGAGGCGGGCTGGCGGGTCGTGGTGGCGTCCAATCAGTCCGGGGTCGGGCGCGGCCTGTTCGACATGGACACCCTCAACGCCATCAACGAGAAGATGGTCAAGGCCATCAGTCAGAAGGGGGGGCGCCTCGACGCCATCTTCTTCTGCCCCCATGCGGCAGATTCCACCTGCGCCTGCCGCAAGCCCAAGCCGGGCATGTTCCTCGAGATCGCCGAACGCTTCAATGTCGATCTCAAGGGCATGCCGGTGGTGGGGGACAGCCTGCGCGACCTGCAGGCCGGCGTGGCGGTCGGGTGCGCGCCCTATCTCGTGCTGACCGGCAAGGGCGCCAAGACCCAGCTCGATCCTGATCTGCCCGATGGAACCAAGATCTATCCCGACCTGGCAGCCGTGGCTGCCGAACTGACTGCCTGAAAGCCCTGCCCGTGGTCCTGATCCGCAACCTCCTGTTCATGCTTGCCCTCGCGGTGTTTACGCCCCTCTATGCCTTGATCGGGATGGCGACCTTTCCCTTCGGGCCGGAGACGCGGCACAAGATCATCCGTGGCTGGCCGCGCATCATGGCCTGGGTGGTCAAGCATGTGCTGGGCATTCCCTACCGCCTGATCGGCGCCGAGAACATCCCTGCCGGGCCGGCCATCATCGTGTCCAAGCACATGTCGGCCTGGGAGACCATCATGCTGCAGGACATCTTCCCGCCGATGGTCTTCGTGATGAAGCGGGAGCTGCACAAGGTGCCCTTCTTCGGCTGGGGCATCTCCCAGATGCCGATGATCGCCATCGACCGGAGTGCCGGCAAGGATGCCCTGGCCCAGGTCGAGGAGCAGGGCCGTGACCGCCTGGCCCACGGCTTCTGGGTCACCATCTTCCCGGAAGGCACCCGTGTGGCGCCCGGTAGCAAGAAGCGCTACAAGGCCGGCGGCTCCTGGCTGGCCGCCCAGACCGGTACGCCGGTGGTGCCGGTGGCCCACAATGCCGGCGAGTTCTGGCCGCGCAACGCCTTTTTCAAGCGCCCCGGGGAGGTGGTGGTCAGCGTCGGGCCGGTCATCGACACCCGTGGCCTCTCCGCCGAGGAGGTCAACCGCCAGGCCGAGGCCTGGGTCGAGGGGGAGATGCGTCGCCTCTTTCCCCACCACTACCGCGATTCCACCAAGCCCCGGGAGAAGGCCCAGGCGTGACCGCGCCGCTCCTCGAGTCCCGGGAGATCGAGCTGGCTGGCCTGCGGGTCGGCTACACCCTGCGACGCAGTGTGCGCAAGACCCTCGGGCTGCGCATCGACCATCGCGGGCTGACCGTCGGTGTGCCGCTGAGGGTTGGGCTCGGCGATGTTGAGTCCTTCATCCGCAAGCACGCCGAATGGGTGGTGGATAGGCTTCAGGCGAGGCCTGTCAGGCCGCCTGCCGAACCCTGCGAGCCGTGTGATGGTGCGGAGATCCCGGTGCTTGGCGCGCCCTGGCGGCTCCGCATCGCGCGGGGGGCCAACCGTATCCACTGGCATGAGGGGCTCGGGCAGGAAGGGCATGTGCTCGAACTGGCTCTGCGCGCCGGCGGCAGCGCCCGCGCGCTGCTGCTCAAGGCCTTGCAGCAGCGCGGTCTTGAGTTGTTCCGCAACCGGGTCGAGGAGTACTGCCTGCGCCTGGGGCGCCCGGTGCCACCGGTCGGGCTGTCTGCCGCCCGGACCCGCTGGGGCAGTTGCAGCAGCCGGAGCGGCATCCGCCTGCACTGGCGGTTGATCCACCTGCCCCTGCCGTTGATCGACTATGTGGTTGCGCACGAGGTGGCCCACCTGGTCGAGATGAACCACTCCCCCAGATTCTGGTCCGTGGTGGAGACACTCTACCCCGAATACTCCGTTGCCCGCCGTGCCCTGCGCGAGGCGGGAGCGGCCCTTCCCGTGATCTGATACAAGGACTTTCCATGCGCCTGCTCCACACCATGCTCCGCGTCGGCGATCTCGACCGCTCCCTGGCCTTCTACACCGAGGTGCTCGGCATGCGCCTGCTGCGTCGCCAGGACTACCCGGAGGGCAAGTTCACGCTGGCCTTCGTCGGTTATCAGGATGAGGCGGAGGGGGCGGTCATCGAGCTGACCCACAACTGGGGCGTCGAGTCCTACGAGTTGGGCACGGCCTATGGGCATGTCGCCCTGGCGGTGCCGGATGCCTATGCGGCCTGTGATGCCATCCGGGCCCGGGGCGGCAAGGTGGTGCGTGAGGCCGGGCCGATGAAGCACGGCAGCACGGTGATCGCTTTTGTCGAAGACCCGGATGGCTACAAGATCGAGCTGATCCAGGCAGCCTGAGTCGGGATCTCCGACGGGGCGACCCGGAAGCCGCTCCGGGGCGCCTCAGGTCGCCCTGCCGAAGGCCTGGCGCAGGGCGGTCAGCTCCACCTTCAGCTCGTCGAGCAGGGCCGGGGTGGCGTCCATGTTGCGCTCACGGCCGGCCCGCTCCAGCTGCTGGGCCTTGGCCTGGGCGCGGGTGGCGCAGAAGTTGGATACGGCGCCTTTGAGCGCATGGGCGCTGCTGTGCAGGGCTTCGGCATCTCCCTCTGCGACGGCCGCCTCTATGCTGGCGAGCATGCGCGGTTCGTCTTCGCAGTACATGTCGAGCAGCTGGGCCAGCAGGTCCTCGTCATCTCCGAGATTGGCCAGCACCTTTTCACGGTCGAACACCGGGCCGCTCGGCGGGGCGGATTCGGGTTCGGGGGTGGGCGCAGGGTCACCCAGGCCGGCGTGGTGGATCAGCACTTCGACCAGATCGGGGGCGTGCACCGGCTTCGACAGGTAGCCGTCCATGCCAGCTTGCAGGCAGCGCTCCCGGTCGCCCTTCATCGCGTGGGCCGTCATGGCGATGATGGGCGTGACCGGTGCGCCTGCCGCTTCCCGGGCGCGGATCGCCGCCGTCGCGTCGAAGCCGCCCATCACCGGCATCTGTACGTCCATCAGAATCACGTCGAAGTGGCCCTGGGCGTGAAGATCCAGCGCCTCCTGGCCGTTGTTGGCCACTTCAACCTGATGCCCCAGCTTCTGCAGCAGGCGGGTGGCCAGGGTCTGGTTCACCACGTTGTCTTCGGCGAGGAGGATCTTCAGCTGGCGTCGCTGCTCGCGCAGGGTGTGGCGGGTGATGAGCGGGCGGTCGCTGCCGGTGGCTTCCGTGAGGTCCACGGACAGCAGGATGGCATTCAGGAGGTCCGACGCCTCGATCGGCATCGGCAGATAGGCCGAGATACCCAGTTCGCGGCAGCGCGCGCCATCCCCGCGGCGTCCTTCGCCGGCCAGCATGATGACGCTAGGGGCTGGCTGGGTCAGATGGGGGATGGTTGCGGCCAGTTCGAAGCCCTCGGCGTCGGGCAGCTGGGTGCCGATGATGGCGACCCGGTAGGGTTTGCCCAGACTGAGCGCCTCGCCCAGCGCGCGCCGGCTCTGGGATGCATCGACGGCGGCGGTGGGGGCCATCCGCCATTGGGTCAGGAGCTCCATCAGCAGGCCGCGCTCGGCCGGGTTGGCCACCGCGATGAGAACCGGGAGCCCTTCGAGCTGGGCATCGTCGTCGGTCTGGGCGAGGGCCTGCCCGAGCTCGAAGCGTGCGGTGAAGTGGAAGGTGCTGCCTTCGCCCGGAGTACTGACCACACCGAGTTGTCCGCCCATTGCCTGGACCAGCCGGGCGCAGATGGTCAGGCCCAGGCCGGTGCCGCCATAGCGGCGGGTGGTGGAGGTGTCGGCCTGGGAAAAGGCTTCAAAAATCAGGCCCTGCTTGTCGTGGGGGATGCCAACGCCCGTATCGGTCACCTCGAAGCGCAGCTCTAGTCCCTGGGGATGGGCTGGGCCGTTGGTGACGCTGAGCTGCACGCTGCCCCGGTTGGTGAATTTGATGCCGTTGG
>JAFLDU010000289.1 GCA_017309145.1 Zoogloea sp.
GATGAAGTTGGTCAGGGCGCGGGCTTCGCTCATGAAGCGGTCGATGCCGAGGATCAGCGCCATGCCGGCCACCGGGATGGTCGGGACCACCGCCAGGGTCGAGGCCAGGGTGATGAAGCCGGCGCCAGTGATGCCGCTGGCACCCTTCGAGGTGAGCATCGCCACCACCAGGATGGTCAGCTCCTGGGTCAGGGTCAGTTCGGTGTTGGTGGCCTGGGCGATGAACAGGGCGGCCATCGTCATGTAGATGTTGGTGCCGTCCAGGTTGAAGGAGTAGCCGGTGGGCACCACCAGACCAACCACCGAGCGGGCGCAGCCGAGCTTCTCGAGCTTGTGCATCAGGCGCGGCAGGGCGGATTCGGAGGAGCTGGTGCCCAGCACGATCAGCAGCTCTTCACGGATGTACTTGATGAACTTGAAGATCGAGAAGCCGGTGTAGCGGGCGATGGACCCCAGCACGATGACCACGAACAGGCCGCAGGTAAGGTAGAACGCGCCCATCAGCTTGGCCATCGGCACCAGCGACGCCACGCCGTACTTGCCGATGGTGAAGGCCATCGCGCCGAAGGCACCCAGCGGGGCGAGCTTCATCACGGTATTGACGATGCCGAACATCACGTGGGAGATCTGCTCCACGAAGTCGAACACCGGCTTGCCCTTGTCGCCCATCGCGGCCAGCGAGAAGCCGAACAGGATCGCCAGGAGCAGCACCTGCAGGATGTCGCCCTTGGCGAAGGCATCCACGAAGGTCGCCGGGATGATGTTGAGGATGAACTCGGTGGAGCTCTGGGCCTTGGCCTTGGCGGTGAAATCACCGATGGCCTTGGTGTCGAGGGTGGTCACGTCGGCGTTGAAGCCCGCGCCCGGCTGGGCCACGTTGGCCACCACCAGGCCGATCGCCAGCGCCAGGGTCGAGACGACCTCGAAGTACAGCAGCGCCTTGCCGCCCACGCGGCCCACCTTCTTCATGTCCTGCATGCCGGCGATGCCGTGCACCACGGTGCAGAAGATCACCGGCGCGATGATCATCTTGACCAGCTTGATGAAGCCGTCACCCAGGGGCTTGAAATCCACCCCCAGCTTGGGTTCGAAATAACCCAGCAAAATGCCACACACGATGGCGAACAGCACCTGTACGTACAGGATCTTGTAGAACGGCTGCTTTTTCTGTTGTTCCATGACGGCTTCTCCTCCGGCGGTTGATTCCATGCCGTCATCTTGGCCGCACCGGGAAAAGCGGAAAATTGTGATCGTCCACATTGGGGGCGGCCCTATTGTGGAAAACCGAGGGGCCGCGAGCGACGCAGGTAACATCTCCCGGAAGGTTTAAAAATTTCCTATAATTCTTATCTTTTTAAACCCACATCCAAGGAGGCGCCCATGATTGCCGATCGCATTCGTCAAGCACGACTGGCCGCCGGGCTTACCCTGGGTGCGCTGGGTGAAAAGGTTGGTGTCTCTCACACCGCCATCCAGAAGTACGAAAAAGGTCTCCTCACCCCATCGTCGTCCCAGCTCCTCAAGCTGGCACGCGCCTGCGGCATCCGGACAGAATATTTTTTCCGGACGCATTCAGTCGAACTGCTGCAACCCGAGTTCCGCAAACGCTCGACCTTTGGCAAGACAGCGCAGGATGCCCTGCAGATCAAGGTCGTCGAGCTGGTGGAAAAGCGCGTGGAACTGCTCGGTGCCTTTCCCGAGCTACCGTTCCCGGCCTTTGCACCACCCGCTGACCTGCCCGAACACATCGCCTCGCTGGATGAGATCGATGCGTTCTCGAATACGGCGCGTAACGCGTGGCAGCTGGGCATGAATCCGATCGCCGATCTCACCGACACCCTTGAAGGGCTGGGCCTGTTGGTGATCGTGGTCGACGAAGAGAACCCGGGGTTTTCCGGCCTGACCGCCCGGGCTCGGACAGAAGACGGCCGCGAGTATCCAGTCGTTGCCGTTTCCCAACGGTGGCCCGGTGATCGGCAGCGGTTCACGCTGGCACACGAACTGGGGCATCTGCTGCTGGATGGACGACTCGCCGACGACCTGAACGAAGAGAAGGCTTGTGACCGCTTTGCGGGCGCATTCCTCGCACCACGGGTTTCAGTGCTGCAGTCGCTCGGGCAACACCGCCACGCGCTTGAATGGCAAGAGTTGTATGTGCTCAAACACGAGTTCGGTCTGTCGATGGCCGGATGGCTGCAACGCGCCAAACAATGCGGCGTGATCACGGACGCGATCCATCTTTCAATGTTCAAGCGGTTTTCTGCCAAGGGCTGGCGCACGAACGAACCTGGCCAGGCGCTGCCGCAAGAACACCCACGCCTGTTCGATCAATTGGTGTACCGCGCCCTGGCCGAGCAGTACATCTCCGAGGGCAAGGCGGCGGAACTGCTGGGCATCCCAATGATGCGCTTCCACAAAGAACGCCAGCTGGAATCGGCAGATGCGCCTGCTCATCAGTGATGCAAACATCCTGATCGACATGGAATCCGGCGCGTTGATGGAAACGCTCTTCCGGCTTCCGATGCAATTTGGCATTCCTGATCTGCTCTATTACGAAGAAATCGAGCCCGGCAGCCCGGAGCTCGAAGCACTGGGCCTGCAGATCATGGAGATCCGCAGCGATTTTGTGGCCTATGCCCTGCAACTGCCAGGTCGCTACAACCACCAACTCCCAGCACGCAATGGCGCCAAACCCAGCCACAACGACTACCTGGCACTCGCCCTTGCAAAGCAGGAAGACTGCACGCTGCTGACGGGCGACACCAATCTGCGCCTTGTTGCCGATTCCGAGCAAGTCGCGGTCATGGGCACCATAGGGCTGCTGCGCGCCATGATCGAGCACCAGTTGCTGACGGTAGATGCCGCCTTCATCGCGCTCGACCGCATGAAATCGGGCAAGCGGCGCCTGCCGTGGCTCGAAGCCGAGAGAATCCTCAACGCGCTTCGCTAAGCCCCCGGAACCATCAACGCGGGGCATTCATCCGCGTGTCATCCACCACGTCTGCACGAACACGCGCGCTTGTCTGGCACTCACCCCCCGCTGACCTATGCCTAACGGCATATATCTCCATTGCATTGTTTCGCCTAAAATCCGTCTCCGCGCCCAGCCTGGGTGACCCACTCCGATCAACGCAGGAAGCACAGCTCATGAGCCAGAACCTCATCTCCCTCGATCTCTCCGCCGACGACGTGACCGCCATGGACGCGGCCCTTGCCACCCTCGAGAAGCTCTTCGCCAACTTCGTCGAGCTCACCCCCGAGCAGCGCCACAAGCTGCCCAAGATGGGTGACCGCTCCGAGGCCTTCTGTCGCCAGACCCTGATGGTGCTCGAACAGAACAAGCAGATGATCCCGCCCACCTTCGACCTGGCCGAGGCCGAGGGCGATCTGGCCGCCTTCGACACCTTGCGCCCGCGCATGCAGCGCCTGCGTGCGCTGCTGTCCAAGGGCGAGGACACCGAAATGGCCCTGGGCAGCGACCTGATGCGCGCCTCCTACGACGGCTACGCGCTGGCCAAGCTGTTCGGCCAGGGGGCCGCCCTCGACACCCTCAAGGACGCCATGTCGGTGCGCTTCTCCCGCCGCCCCGGCAAGGACGGCAGCACCGCCCCCTGAGCCCGCAGGCTGGCGCACCCTGCCGCCAGCCTGCCCCGATTGACCCGGGGGCGGTCTGCTCCGGGCCGCTCCCCTTCACCGCACGCAGCCCGAATGGCGTGCGGTGTTTTTTTGTCCCCCCGCCCGGCCCGGGGCTTCACCCCCGAGGCACAGAGCCCTTCCCGCAACGCCCGCCCCCTTGCCCGCAAGGCTTTTTGCCTTGCGCGCGAAGCAAAAAGCCCGCCTGCCAGCGCATCACGCCTTGCATCCAAGGCAAAAGTCCGCGGATCGCAAGGCTTCGGGCCTTGTGGCTGGGGGAAAAGGCGTTGCGGGGGTGTGGTCTGACCACTCGCCGGGCCTGCCCCAGGCCCGGCGACGGGCTTCAGGCCGGAAAAGCCTGGGCCAGCAGGGCGTCGAAGCTGGCCTGGGCCTTGGCGGTGGCGGCGGCCTGCTGGGTCTGGAGGGCACGGATGGCTTCGAGCTTCACAACAAAACGACGTTGAATATCAAGGGGAGGCTTTGGCAGAACGATTGCGGCCAACGCAGTCTGATTAATCTTGTACGTTCCGTTTGTTGTCTTAGCTTCCGCGCGAATTTGATCGCGGACAAAAGAGGTTTCCCAAACAGCTGCGATGAAGCCTCTATCGAAGGTAGTCGGCGACACCCTTACTGCAATCGCGGTATCTGGAAACGCAACACCTGGCATATCCGCATCGGGGAAACAACCACGTCCGACTAAATCGGGGTTTCCGTTCCCACGGCAGACAAGGAAATCCACACTTTTCACCTCGTCACCATCGGAAAGCAGTGCTGCGAAGTGCGCAATTTTGACGGCAAGAGGATTGAATGCTCCCCGAGTAATTGCGGATAGCGTCAGCACTCGCCCCTCTACACGTCCAGATTTCGATGGCGAAATCCCATTACGGATTGGGATCTGAAGAGACGCCCCTAGCGTCGTTAAAGGCCAGCCTTTCGGATTCACCGCCGGATCGCCGAACATCTCGATGAACAGCGCCGGAATCAGCTCGGCGGCCTTCTTCTCTGCCTCCCGCCGCAGCCGGACGATGCCTTCCGCGCGGGACAGGATGTCGACGATGCGGCGTTGTTCGGGGAGCGGCAGATATGGAAAGGGAAGGCTCAAGAGGCACTTCATGTCTGCCCTAGGCATTCGTGACCCTGCAACCCGAGCATTGATTGCGTTAAGCACGCCAGCGCTTCTCAAAAAATAGGCTAAATAGTACCTATCGACTTCCGGGCTAGGAGCCAAAGGGATAATTTCGGTTGAACACTTGCCTGAAAAGTGCGGGACAGCGACCTTATTCAAATAAGGTCGCAATTTCCCATAAAGCACATGCTCGTCGCTAAATAAAAAGCTAGTTGCCAGCGGCGCTTCAGGTGTTTTGAGCCCCCCGACAACAAACTCACCCGTTCCAGACTCGATGGATTCAAGGCCAATATAGGGCATGTCTTGTGCGTCACCAGGGCGAATACTTTCACGCACTTGTTGACACACATCGCCGAGCAGCAAGCGCTTCACGCCTCTTCCCCCAGCAACCCCCGCAGCCCCTCCACCTCCTCCGCAATCTCCGCTTCGATCGCCGCCAGCTCCGCGAGCAGTTCGCGGGGGTCGCGGTGTTCCACGGTGCTGCGGCTCATGGGGCGGTAGCGGCCGGCGGAGAGGTTGAAGTCGTTGGCGCGGAGCGTGGCGGTGTCGGCAAACCACCACTTCTCGATCCATTCGGCCTCGGGGTCGCGGGCGGCCCAGGTGGCGGCCAGTTCACCGCGGCGGCGGTAGGCGTCGGCGAGGGCGGGCAGGTCGTCATCGGCCACCGGCGCGTCGTGGTTGGCGTCGAGCTTGTAGCCGTCGTGGTCGGCGTGGAGGAAGAGCACCTGCCCGGTGCGCCCACCCCGGCGGAAGAACAGCACCGAGGTCTTGACCCCGGAATAGGGCTGGAACACGCCGCCGGGCAGGCTGAGCACGGCCTCGA
>JAFLDU010000290.1 GCA_017309145.1 Zoogloea sp.
GGGATGGGCGAGTGCGACGGGGCGCGGCATCACGGGGAGCTGGCGGGCGGGATGCCGACCCGCAGGCGGTGTGTGCGACCGTCCGGGGTGGTGACGAGGGCGCTGCTGTCGCGCATGCGCACCCGTGCGGCGTCGCTCGGGGTGGCCTGGCCGTCGAGGAAGAGGGTTGGCGGGCCTTCGCTGCGGGTGATGATGCCGTCCAGCCGGGGTGGTGGCGTGGCTTTGACGGTACGGGCGGGCGGCTGCTCGAGGTGCGTGCGCTCTGCAGGGCTGAAGAACAGCCGCCCGAGCGGTGGCGCCGGCGCGGCTGCCTGGGCGCTGCTACAGGCGGCGAGCAGGGTGATGGACAGCAGCTTGCGTATCGATTTATTTGTCATGTCGATACGAATTTAGCATAAAGCCGGCGGGTGCCGGCTTGTGCTTGAGACTGGGGCGTTCGGGCAGGCGCCCGGGGGGGGGCAGGGGGCGCCTTGGGCTTAGGGAGCGGCGATGACCCGGTTCTTGCCGGAGCGCTTGGCGATGTACATGGCCTTGTCGGCGCGGTCGATGGCGGACTCGGGGGATTCGTCGGCGTGCATCTGGACCACCCCGGCGCTGAAGGTGATCAGCAGCTTTTGCTGGCGGGCCAGGAAGAAGCGTTTGGTGAGGGCGCGTTGCAGGCGGACCAGGGTGTTCACCGCGCTGTCGAGCTGGGTGTCGGGCAGCAGGATGACGAACTCTTCACCCCCGTAGCGGGCGACGGAATCTTGCGGGCGGACGTTTTCACGGACGACCTCGGAGAGGTGCTGGAGGGCTTCGTCGCCAGTCTGGTGGCCGTGCTGGTCGTTGATCAGCTTGAAGTTGTCCACGTCGAGCAGGCCGATGCAGAGCGCCGTGCCACGGCGCTGGGCCAGGGCGGTCTCGCGGGCCAGGGCTTCGTCGAGGCCCTTGCGGTTGAGGACGCCGGTGAGCGGGTCGTGGCGGATGAGCTCGCTGGTCTGTTCGAGTTCGATCTGCAGGCGGGTGATCTCGCCATTGGCGTGATTGACACGGGTACGCAGCTCGTCGAGCTCTTCGCGGGAGCGTCGGGTGGACTCTTGCACCGTCCGCGTCTCGCGCATGACTTCAGCGATCACCTCGGTGAGTTCGCTGATGTCGGCTGCGTCGGCAATGCGCTCGGCGCATTTTTCGATCTTGTCGTGGTATTCGCCGGTGGATTCGGAGAAGTCGCCAAGGCGGTCGACGAAGCGGGCCAGCATCTCCTTGAGGCGTGCCTGGGCTTCGCTGAGCTCGTGCTTGAGGGCGCCCTGCCGGCTGATGACGTCGCGCAGGCGGGTTTCGAGTTCGCCGAGGACGCGGATGTCCAGGGGGTGTTCGAACAGCTCGCCCATCAGGGCCAGCTGGCCTTGCAGCCAGCGGTCGTCCACCACCAGCTGACTGATGTTGTCGAGGATCAGGTGGAGCACGCGTTGCAGGGCGTCGCGCAGCGCATGCTGGTCTTCGGCGGTCCAGTCGAGGCTGGCGCGCAGACGGTCGAGGCGTTCGCGCAGGGACTGGGGGGCGGAGGCGCCACGGATGGCGTTGGACAGGGCTTCGGCTTCGCTGGCCAGGTCGGGGTCGGCGGGGCGGACCTGGCTGGCCAGGCTGGCCAGCAGGGTCGCCAGCATGTCGGCGAAGGCCTGGTCGGTGCTGCTGACCGGGGCGGATGGGGCCAGCTCCATGACGGGGGCCGTCTCACTGCCGGCGGCGACGGTTGCGGCCGGGGCGTGGGCAGTGGGGGCGCCATTGCCGGGGAGTTCTTCTTCGCCGTTGCGCGACCAGGCGCGCAGCAGGCCCTGCAGGCGTTCGTGGAGTTTGTCGGGGTTGTTGCCGGAGGCGCTGAGCACCCGGTCGAGCATTTCGCGCTTGCGCGCCTGGGTCAGGCCGGCCTGGCGGCGGTCCCATTCGGCGATGAGGTCGCGCAGCAGCGTGCCCCAGTTGAGGTCGAGCTGCTCGTTGCGGGTGAAGCCCTCGATGAGGACATTGCGCACGGCCGCCCAATCGGCCTGGGCCACCGAGGCTTCAAACTCGCGCACCAGGCGCAGGGACTCGTGGTTGTTGCGGGGCAGGGCGGCCGCGATGAGCTTGAGGGCGCGCTCCGGGAAGACATCCTCTGCGATGGATCCGGCGATCTCGTGATACAGCGAGCGGTAGTTGTCCGGGGTCGGGGCGATGCGACGCAGCGCGAGCTGGCGCAGGGTTTCTCGGGCAACGTCAGACGGCTGGCTGGTGTCGATCATTTTCGCTCGGCGAGGGAAAGGGGCGCGTTGGTTCATCCTGCGGCCTGCGGGGTTACCACGCCGGGTGGGTGGCATGGAACTGGGTCGCTAATCTTATCGAATAACGGCTTGTCCTTGATGGCCTTGAGTATACCCACGGAATCCCCCCGGGGGGCGGGTCGTGCTGGGAGGGGACTACTCAGCCAGACCGTGCTTGAGGCCGTAGTGGGTGAGTTCGGCGTTGTTGCGCAGATTCATCTTCTCGAGCAGGCGGGCGCGATACACGCTGACGGTCTTGACGCTGAGGTTGAGGGCTTCGGCGATCTCGGTGGGGGTCTTGCCGGAGGCGATCATGCACAGGGTCTGGTATTCCCGGTCGGAGAGCTTTTCGTGGGCCGGCCGGTCGCTGTCTTCGCCGATGGCGTTGGCCAGTTCTTCGGCCAGGGAGGGGCTGACGTATTTCTTGCCACTGGCGACCTGGCGGATGGCGGTGACGAGCAGGTCGGGGGCGCTCTGCTTGGTGAGATAGCCCGCCGCCCCGGCCTTGAGGGCCCGGATGGCGTACTGCTCCTCTGGGTACATGCTGAGGATGAGGATGGGCAGGCGGGGGAATTCCTTCTTGATGAGCTTGAGCGCGTCGATGCCGTTGCGGTCGGGCATGGAGACGTCCATCAGGATCACGTCCCATTCGCCGCTGCGCACCATCTGCACTGCCTGCACGCCGTTCTCGGCCTCGCCGGTGACGGTAAGGTCGGGTGTGTCGGAGAGGATCTGGCGCAGGCCCTGGCGGACGATGGCGTGGTCGTCGGCGATCAGGACACGGATGGGCTTGCTCATGCTGGGGTGCTCCGGGTGGTGTTCTGGGGGTCCTCGGGGTGGCCAGGCCGTAGCGGAGCGCGCAGGACGAGGCGCGTGCCGTGGGGCGCGACGGGGCTGAGCTCGAGGGTGCCACCCAGGCTGCTCATGCGCTCGCGGATGCCGCGCAGGCCGAAGGAGCGGGGTTTCAGGAGGTCGGCGGCGCCGATGCCGCAACCGTCGTCGGTGATCTCGAGTACCGCCTCGTCCCCCTCTTGCATGAGGCGGACATCCACCTGGGTGCCCCGGGCGTGTTTGCTGACGTTGGTCAGGGCCTCCTGGAAGATGCGGAAGAAGGCCAGGGCCGTATCGTAGTCCGGGTCCAGGTCGTGGTCGGTGCAGAGAATGTTACAAGTGATGCCGGTGCGCTGGGCAAAGTCCTCACCCTGGGATTCGATGGCGGCGGCCAGGCCGAAATCCTTGAGGATGCCGGGGCGCAGTTCGCGGGTGACGCGCCCGACGGTGGCGATGGCGTCATCCACCATGCGGCCGACGTTGCGCGCCCGCTCGCGGGCCTGGGCCGGTTGGGTGTCGAGCTTGGATTCGAGCAGGGACATCTCGAACTTCATGGCGACCAGGGTGCCGCCCAGCACGTCGTGCACGTCCCGTGCGATGCGCTCCCGCTCGTCTTCCTTGATGCGCTGCAGGTGATTGGACAGGGCCGCGAGCTGGCTGCGGGATTCCCGCAGGTCGGCCTCCACGTGCTTGCTGTGGGTGATGTTCCACATGACGCCTTCCCAGACCACCTCGCCATTGTCCGAAAGCCGTGGCGAGCTGCGCAGGTTGATCCACTTCTGTTCGCCGGAGGGCAGCTGGATGCGTCCCTCCCAGTTGAGGGTGGCGAGGCAGCTGGCCGAGTCGGCTGCAGCCTTGACGAAGCGCGGCAGGTCTTCGTCGAGGAGCCAGGTCATCCAGCCGCCGGAGCCGCCGATCAGCTCCTCGGCCGGTGCGCCGAAGAGCATGGCGGCGGCCTCGCTAAGGTACTGGAAGCCAAGGGTGCCGTTGGCGGAGTAGCCCATCTGGAAGACCACGCCGGGAATGTTGTCGGTGAGGGCGCGCAGGCGGGCCTCGCTGCGCCGCAGGGTGAGCTCGGCCAGCCGCTTCTCGTGGCGGTTGGCGACTTCGCGGAGTTCCCGCTCGACGGCGGGGATGAGCCGGTCGAGCTTGTTCTTGCTCAGGTAGTCGTGGGCGCCGGCCCGCATCGCGGCGATGGCCTCGTCTTCCTGCATGACGCCGGAGACGATGATGAAGGGAATGTCGAGGGCCAGCTTCTGGGTCAGGCGCAGGGCGCCCCGGGCGCTGAAACCGGGCAGGTTGTGATCGCACAGGATCAGGTCCCAGCGCTGGTCGCGCAGGGCGGTACGCATCTCCTCCTCGGAGGTGACTTGGAGGTAGCTCGGGTCGTAGCCGGCCTTGCGGAAATGATGCAGCAGGAGCAGGACGTCGTTCTCCGAGTCCTCGATGAACATCAGGCGGAGCGTCTTGCTGGACGGGGCTTCCGGTGCGGTGGAAGCGACGTCGACCTGGGTGGCGGTGGGCATGCGTGAGTGTGGCGGCTGCGTGAATGGGGCGGTTTGTTTATAATCCGGCGCTCGACAAGGCCTGAGCCTCCTCGAAGCATAGTGCAGCCCGGCCTTTTCCGTCCATGTTCGCGCCTTGCTGGAGGACGTCACCGGACCCGTCAAGGCCCCCTTAGTTAAGTGGTATAACAGTTGACTTGTAATCATCAGTTGGCGGTTCGATTCCGTCAGGGGGCACCAGAATAATCAAGGGCTTGGGCCGATCCGCGAGGGTCGGCCCTTGTTCTTTGCAGGCCTGCGACAGGATGGAGTGGTGATGAGGACAAATCTGCAGGTTCCGTTTGCGGAGAAGGACGAAGCCAAGGCGCTGGGCGCGCGCTGGGATCCGGGGCGGCGTACCTGGTATGTGCAGAACGTGACGGACATGGGCCCTTTTGCCCGCTGGATGCCGGGCGGCGCCGATGCCGCGGCGGCCCCTGCCGGCGGGGCTCCGGCACGGAAGCAGTCCCAGGCCTCGGTGGTCAAGACGGGGGCGGCCTTCATCGAACTGGCTTGCGACTGCCTGCCCTGGGAGGGCTGCGCCCGATGCCGCGAAGCGCTGCTTGCGCGAGGCTGGCGGGTGCGTTGACGTCGGCACGCGGCGTGGCCGGGATTCGACCTGTTTTTGCTTCACTGCAAAAAAAAGCTTGGTGTTTTCGTTCAGGGGGCTTAATATTCGCCCCCTCCAGACGCGGGGTGGAGCAGTCTGGCAGCTCGTCGGGCTCATAACCCGAAGGTCGCAGGTTCAAATCCTGCCCCCGCAACCAGATTCAAACAGAACGGCCCGATCATTCACGTGATCGGGCCGTTCTGCTTTTGCGGGCCCGTTCGGGCCCGCGTCATG
>JAFLDU010000291.1 GCA_017309145.1 Zoogloea sp.
GCGGGCCTCGTTGGGAATGGCGATCAGATTGAAGCCCGCGGGTGCCGGCTCGGTCTCCCACATGGCCTCGATGGCCGCCAGCTTGGAGCGCTGGGCCTCGCCCACCGAGTAGCCCGACTCGTCACCCAGCACGATCACCGATGCCGTACCGGCCAGCCCGAAAGCCGCGGCAATGCGGAAGGAGCGCCGCGCGAATTCCACATGCTGGCCCTTCAGCAGATACCAGGACGAGATGGACAGCACGAACATCGCCCCGGTCACATAGCCGGCAGACACGGTGTGGACGAACTTGGACTGGGCCACGGGGTTGAGCACCAGGGCCGCGAAATCGGTCAGCTCCATGCGCATGGTCACCGGGTTGAAGGCAGACCCTACCGGGTTCTGCATCCAGCCGTTGGCGATCAGGATCAGTACCGCAGACAGATTGGTGCCCAGCGCCATCAGGGTGGTGACCGTCAGGTGGCCGACCTTGGAGAGACGGTTCCAACCAAAAAAGAACAGGCCGACCATGGTGGACTCGAGGAAGAAGGCCATCAGACCTTCAATCGCCAGCGGAGCGCCGAAGATGTCACCCACGTAATGGGAGTAATAGGCCCAGTTGGTGCCGAACTGGAACTCCATGGTGATGCCCGTCGTCACCCCGAGGGCAAAATTGATGCCGTAGAGCTTTCCCCAGAAACGGGTCATGTCCTTGTAGATCTCTTTGCCGCTCATCACATAGGCGGCCTCCATGATCACCAGCAGCCAGGACAGCCCCAGCGTCAATGGCACAAACAGAAAGTGGTACAGGGCCGTGGCGGCAAACTGGAGCCGCGACAGATCGACAACGGATTCGCTGATCATGGGTTCTCCTGATCGTGGTGGGATACTGGGAGCGGCGGGAGCGGGCTGCTGGAGACGATCTCCGAGATGCGCCGGGCCGCCTCGGACTTGTCCAGCGGCTGACTGAAGAAGGCCAACTTCAGCCCGATGATGAAGACCATCTTGACGGCGAGCGTCAGCGCCACATCCCGCGCGAGTCGGCTTCGAAACAAGGAAGAAGGTTTCATTGCTGGGTGGAAACACATGGTCCGGACTGTTCCGGAGGAGATGCCGGGAGGCCCTGGCGGAGCACTCCCGGCTGGAGGTTTGTCCGGGCCTGAGCGAATCCGGACAGGGCGGATTCTGGTCAGTCCGGTCCGGACCGAGAAGTGACCGGTCGCCGCGCGGCGGATTGACGCAAAGTGGCGCAATGCCGCAGCAGCACCCCACTGCGACTTTCTGTCACTAGTCCGACCGAGCCCTGCCCGATACGATGCAGCGTGCTCTGACGTTGTTGAGCCACCTCATCATTGAGCCCCTCTCCCCCGGGGGGCTCATTTTTTTCCCTGGTCATGACCAGGGTTGTCCGCCCCCATGCGCAAACCCTCCGCCACGGACATCGCCCCTGCGGACCTCCCACCGGATCACGCGCAGCACGCATCCGCGTTGGACGTGCCCGCATTCCCCACCCTGTCCCTGCAACGCCTGATCTCGCTGCGCTGGCTATCGGTGTTGTCGATGATCCTGGCCGCGGCGGCAGGGCATCACCTGTCGGAAGGCACCTTGTTCATTGCCCCGCTGCTGGCCGTGGCCGCCGTGATGCTGAGCGTCAACACCTGCCTCAATCTCGCCTTGCTACTCGACCCGAAGGGCCTGGTGCGGACCTCGCTGTTCGCACCTCTGGTGCAGTTGGGCTTCGACCTGATCGGCTGGGGTGCCTTCGTGTATTACTCCGGCGGGGCCAGCAACCCCCTGATCGCGGTCTTCCTGCCGCTGGCGGCCTTCGGTGCCCTGGTGCTCGCCCCCCTGCAGGCCTGGGTATTCGGACTCGCGTCGCTGGGCACCTACACTTTCCTGTGGGTGTATTACGTACCGCTCGAACCTCTGGACGTCGAACTGGCCAGCCGCTGGAGTCGCCTCGGCATGTGGACCGTCTTTGTGGTGTCCACCACGGTGGTAATCTGGTTCGTGTCACGCATGATGCAGGCGATCCGCCAACGCAATGCAGCCCTCTCACGGGCCCGCGAGGAAAGTACCCGCAATCAATGGCTGATTTTCCTGGGCACTCTGGCAGCAGGCACCGCACATCAGATGAGCACGCCGCTCGGCACCCTGCAGATCCTGGTGGACGAACTACGCCTGCAACACCGGGACGACGCGGCCCTGTGTGCAGACCTGGATCTGATGCGAGGACAGATCGCCAAATGCAAGTCGAGCCTGACCGAGCTGACGGCTCGGGCGGGCAACCCGCGCAACGAAACACAGCGCCTTGCTTTCGACGACTGGCTGACCGGACTCGCCGAGGCCTGGCAAAGCACGCAACCGGACGGAGAGATCCATCTGACGCTGGCGCCGGCGCTGCAAGGCGTGCTCGTCTACCCAGACTCCAGCCTGGATGGCGCCATCCAGAGCCTGCTGCTGCCGGCCCGACCGGACACGCGCCCCGCCCTGGAGATCGACACGGAAAGGCGGGATCAGGCGGTCCATCTGCACATCCGCAAGAGCGCTCATGCCTGCCCAAGCTCCTCCGCCACGGACGACCACCCCGCCCAGCAGGCCGCCATCGAGGCCCTGGGCGGACGGCTATCGATCCGTTCCGGGCCGTCGGGCGAGAGCACCATCAGCATCACGATCCCCCGCGCGCTGTTGCTGTTCCCCTGAACGCACTGAGGAAGCCCCTCTTCAGAAGTGGGTGCTCAGGCTGACCCTCAGCGTGCGCGGCTCGGCCGGATGGGAGTGAATGTCGCTGACGCCCCCGGCGGGCTCACCCGGCAGGCGGGAGGCATAGTAGTAGTCGATATCGCTGACCCTTCGGTTGAAGAGATTGAAGACATCCAGCGTGACGCGCGTGTCAGCACTGAGCAGGTAAGCCACCCGGACATAGGCCAGAGTGGTGCCCAGGGAGCGCACACTGTCGTCCTCGATCAGCGGACGCGGGCCGAAGTAGCGCAACTGGAACTGCCCGGACCAGGGCCCCAGTCCGATCACCGTGGCACCGGCCGACAGCACCTTGTTCACCGCCCCGGGCACATGCTGGCCGGCATTCGGCGCATCCCCCTGCATCTGCCGGAAGCGGGCCTGCGAAAGGGCCAGGTCGAGATCCAGGATCAGCCACGGCGTCGCCCGGTAATGGTTGTTGAACTCCACACCGTGGCGCCGGGACGCACCACTGGCCTCGGTTTCGCCCGCATCACCGACGAACACCAGCTCGGAGGCCATGTCCAGCTGCCACAGGGCCACTGAGCTCTGCAGACCGGGGATCCACTCGCTGCGAAAGCCGATCTCGCGGCCCTGGGTGCGTACCAGCGGCACCGCCGGATCGATGGCCTCGCCGGTCCGGGCCGTCACCCTGGCGGTGATGCCGCGGGCGTCATTGCTGTGAAAGCCCTGCCCCCAGTTCAGGAAGAACTCACTGCGTGCCCACGGCCCCAGGATCAGCGAGAACTTGGGGCTGTTGATCCAGGCGCTCCGCGCCCCGCTGTTGGCGTCGATGTTGCTGGTCACGTCCACCTTGAGCCGGTCGGCGCGAAGGCCGGCGACGGTCCTGAGCCAGGGCAACCAGCGGGTTTCGTTCTGGGCGTACACACCGACGCTGTTCTGCTCAACCCGGCTTTCCTGGGTCACGCCGGTCCGTTGACCGTCCCTGGCTGCGTAGAGCCCAACCGGGCGCAGACTGTCCTTGCGCCATTGCACGCCAAGGGTGGTGTTGCTCTCCAGCCCGGCCAGCTGCCCCTGCCACAGACGGCTCAGGCCGCCGCCCAGCACCTGGCGGGATTCGGCTTGCTCGAACTGGTCCCCGTCCACCGGATTGTCCAGATAGTAGGTGAAGTTGGAGAACAGCTTCAGTCGCGAGCGGATCGCGTAGGCGCTGGCCGCCCACTCGCCCCCGTCCACCGACCTGAGCATCTGCCATGACAGGCTGTAGCGCTGCGCATCCCCGTGATCCGAGGGATCGATGGCGCCATAGCGGCCGATCAGCCCGCTGTCGATGGCCCGTTTGGGCACCTGATCGGTACTGTGCCAGCGCGAGGTGTAGGCCATTGCAGTGAGGCTGTGCTTCGTTCCGCCTTCGGCCAGGCTGTAACGCAACACCCCGTTGAGGCGGCGGTAGTTCTCCGGGTTCTGCCAGGGACCGTCGTTGGATGCGCCCTCCAGCGCGTACAACAGCGAGCCCGCGCGCAGCTCAACAGACTTGGCAAGCAGCGCCCGCTTGAACTGGCGCTCGCCGACGGTCACCGACGCCAGCCCCTGCGGCAGGCTGTCCACCAGACTCAGGCGGGCCGACCCTGCCGAACTGAAATCCCCATCCTCGGCAGCGTACAAGCCCTTGCGGTAGTGGATGGACTGGAGCAGTTCGGGGATCAGGAAGTTGAGGTCGGTGTAGCCCTGGCCATGGGCGTGGGTCGGCATGTTCACCGGCATGCCGTCGAGATGGGTGGCGAAGTCGGTGCCATGGTCCAGGTTGAAGCCCCGCAGGTAGTACTGATTGGCCTTGCCGTCCCCGCTGTGCTGGGACACGATCACCCCCGGCACGAACTCCAGCACCTCGGCAGGCCGGAGGACGGGCCGGCGCTGCAGCAGGTTGCGTGTGACCAGCCCTTCGCTGGCCGCGTCGCTGGTGCCGACGCCATTCTCGTAATTGGCGGAGACCACCACGTCCGGCAACGTCGGGAGCTCGGGCAACGCAGCCTGGGCCGCCGACGCGCCTCCCAGAGACAGTGCGTGCAGCGCCAGCGCCAGGGGTCTCTTCGGCCAGAGACGGGAAGCCGGCAGACCGTACAGGAAAAAGGAGAGCATGGAAGGTGACGTATGAAGAAATTGATTTTCATCATACGCCACCACCCGGAGTCGGCCCCATACGCGGTTTGACGTAGGTCCGGGGCTGCAGGCGCCCTGCCCGCACGGCCAGGACGCTCAATCCGGCGGCAGGAACTCGAGCAGCTTGGTGTACAGCAGTTCCGGCACCACGGGCTTGGTGATGAAGTCGTTCATCCCTGCCTCCAGGCAGCGCTGCCGGTCTTCGGCAAAGGCATTGGCGGTCATCGCCAGGATGGGCACCAGAGCATAGCCGGGCAGCCGGCGGATCAGGCGCGTCGCCTCCAGGCCATCCATCACGGGCATCTGCATATCCATCAGGATCAAGTCGAAGTCCTGGTCCCGGGCCAGGGCCAGAGCCTCCGCGCCATCTTCGGCAGCGCAGACCTCCAGGCCCGCGTCGCCCAGGAAGAGCATGGCCACCTCGCGGTTCACCGCCTCATCCTCGACCAGCAACAGCCGCTTGCCGGCATGCGCCGCCCAGACGCGGGCCCGGGCCTGCTGACCCGCCGGCAGCCGGGGCGCGCCCGACTGTTCGCCCCCCCGACGAAGCACGACGGTGAACCAGAAGGTGCTGCCCTGCCCGTCACGGCTCCGGGCTCCCGTGCTCCCCCCCATCAGCTCGGCCAGCTTGCGGGTGATGGCCAGACCGAGGCCGGTGCCGCCGTAGCGGCGGGTGGTGCTGTTGTCGGCCTGCTCGAAGGCGGAAAAGAGCCGCTCCATGG
>JAFLDU010000292.1 GCA_017309145.1 Zoogloea sp.
GCGGCCCAGCAGCGCGTCGCGGCCGGCCTCATCGACAGCGACCACCCAGTCCACCGGGCGCAGCGCGGCCAGCACGGCCAGGCCGTCGGCAGCCGCCGCAGCGGGTTCGATCACCAGCACCCGGTCGGCCTGGCGGCCAGCTTCTTCAAGACGGGCGAGCAGGGCCGCACCGGCCAGCACCACCAGCGCCAGCAGCACCGCCAGGCGCTCGCCGGCGGCGCGGGCACGCTGGCAGGCGGACAGCACCGCCTCCACACCCAGCAGACCGCGGGCCACCGGAGTGTGGGCCTCCATGGCGTCACGCAGCTCCTCGAGGGTGGCGGTGGCCGTACCCAGCTTGCCCACCACCACGCCCGCCGCCAGATTGGCCAGGGCCGTCGCCTCGCGCAGGCTGAGGCCCGCCGCAATGCCGCAGCCCAGCGCTGCCGAGACGGTGTCACCGGCACCGGTCACGTCGTAGACCTCCCGCGCCCGGGTCGGCTGATGGTGGGCGGGCTGACCACGCTGGATCAGGGTCACGCCCTGCTCGCTGCGGGTCACCAGCAAGGCCTCCAGGTCGAGCTCGGCACGCAGGGCCTCACCACGGGCGATCAGGGTCGCCTCGTCCGGACAGGGGCCGACCACCGCTTCGAACTCGGACAGGTTGGGCTTGACCAGGGTGGCGCCCCGGTAGCGGCTGAAATCCGTGCCCTTCGGGTCCACCACCACCGGCACGCCCCGGGCCCGGGCGGCCTGGATCAGGCCTTGCACGTCGGCCAGGGTGCCCTTGGCGTAATCGGACAGCACCACCACGCTGACACCGTCCAGGTGTGCCTCCAGCGCGGCGGCGACGCGGGCCCCGTGGCGGGCGTCGAAGCGCTCCTCGAAATCCAGGCGGATCAGCTGCTGATGGCGGGAGATGACCCGCAGCTTGGTGATCGTCGGTGCATCGGAGACCCGCTCGAAGGCACAGGCGACGCCCCGCGACAGCAGGCTGTCTTCCAGCAGGCGGCCGGCCTCGTCCTCGCCCACCAGCCCGATCACCCGTGCCTGGGCGCCCAGGGACGCGGCATTGAGGGCCACGTTGCCCGCCCCGCCGGCCCGCAGCTCGTCGTTGCGGACGGTGACCACCGGCACCGGCGCCTCCGGCGAAATACGCGCCGTCGCACCGTGCCAGTAACGGTCAAGCATCACGTCACCGCAGACGAGCACACGGCAGGCGGAGAAATCCGGCAGGGGGAAATGCATGGGGCAGGACGGCCCTCCACGCCGGGAGGCACCGAAAGACGAAAGCCGCGATTATCGCATCAAGGGCGGGGGGTCGGGAGGGGCCGGCAGCCCGCCTTGCCGCAGTGCGCGTCACGGACGCATACTGGATCCGTCCGCAGCACAACGGGGAGAACAACATGGTTCAGCACAAGACCGGCCTCGGCCGGGTTGAGCAGCCGGATGAGGACGAGGAGGTGCCATTCGGCGGGCTGGTGCGCTACGAGCGCCACATGCCGATCCACCAGGTGTCGTACTACCTGTGCGGGGAGATCCAGGCGCCCCAGTTCTACACCGAGCTCTTCTACACCCTGCGCACCGCCGCCGAAACGGACCTGATCTATCTGCACATCAATTCGCCGGGCGGCGATTTCAACACCGGGCTGCAGATCATCAACAACATCCTGGCCTCCGATGCCCGGGTAGTGACGGTGCTGGAAGCCCGGGCCTACTCGATGGCGGCCTTCATCTTCCTGTCCGGCGACGAGCTGATCGTGCACGACAACTGCCAGCTGATGTTCCACACCTACTCGAGCAGCTTCGCCGGCAAGGGCAGCGAGCAGCTGGCCGAGGTGCACGCCCTGGGCACCTGGTTCGAGAAGGTGACCACCCGCCTGTGCACGCCCTTCCTGAGCCCCACCGACATCGCCCACATTCTGCAGGGCAGCGACCTGTGGATGGATTCGGACGAGATCCGGCGGCGCCTGGGACGGGTCAAACGCCCCCGCGCCGCGCCCCGCAGCCGGGCCGTCAAGAAGCCGGCCGCGGACTGAAACGCTCAACGCAGGGCCCGGGCCACATCCCGGGCCAGTGCCGTCACCAGCCGCCCGTGGGCGGCAGCCAGGCCGTCCCAGCCGGGAGCGGTGACCGTCTCGGTGGCGGCGAAGCGCCCGCCGGCCACGTCCTTGCCCCCCTTGCGCAGGGTCCACACCGCCTCCAGGGTGACCCTCTCGAAACCCTCCGCCTCGAAACGCAGCACGTCGATGGGCAGGCCCATGTCCGGGTCGACGATGCTGCCCTGCGGCCACGCGACGATACGGCCATTGCCTGTGCTGCGGCTGAGCTCGACGGCGACCCGGCGGGCGATCTCGGTCTTGAGGGGCGCCGCCCAGCGGTGGCCGTCGGCCACCTCGGCCCTCACCCCGTCCACCTGGCGCACGATCAGGAGCCGGTCGATGGCCGCGGGTACGCCCACCGGCCCCACCACCAGGCTCGGCCCCGGGGCTGCATGGGCAGCCTCGGCCGGGCCTTCCGACCCCAGGGTGTAGTAGCGCACGGGGGGCGTGGTGCCGCAGGCCGCCAGCAGGCAGGCGCTCAAGATAAGGGGCAGGGCTTTCATGGTTTGTCCTCGGGTTTGCCACGCAGCAGGGCTTCGGGGTGCCGGTCCAGGCTGTCGGCCAGATGGCGCATGGCCTGGGCTGTACGCGACACCTCCTGCAGAGTCGCCCGCAGATCCTGCTGCAGCGGGGCATCGCTGGCCACCAGCTTGCGCGAATCAGCGATCACCGCGCGGGCTTCGGCGAGGGTTTCCCGAACACCTCCCAGGGTGTCGCGGACATCGGCGCCGACCAGGCTGTCGATGCGCTTGACCAGATTCTCGAGCTCGTCGACGGTGCGCCCCAGCCCGACGATGGCCTTGCGGGTGTCCTGGCCGATCTCGTCGAGGGGCAGCTTGTCGAGCTTTTCGACGATGCGCAGGAGCGCCGTCTGCAGCTCATCCAGGCTGCCACGCTGGGTCGGCAGGCTGGGCGGCTGGGAGCTCCAGTCGGCCTTGCCCCCCTTGGCCGCCGGGAAGAAGTCGAAAGCGACATAGAGCTGCCCGGTAACCAGGTTGCCGTTGCGCAGCTGGGCGCGCATGCCGCGGGCAATCAGGCGGTCGATGAAACTGCGGAAGTCCTTGTCGCGGTAATCCTTGCCGAAGAAGGTGGGCTTGCCGGCGTCCGGACGGGCCTGCATACGGCCCGGAAAGATGGCCACCTCGACCACCATGCCCAGATCGCCAGCCCCGCTCCCGATATCGGGATGGACAGCGACGACCTCACCCAGCTGGATGCCCCGGAAATCCACCGGGGCCCCGGGCGAGAGGCCCCGCACGCTCTCCGAGAAGCGCAGCAGGTACTGCTGGCGCACGCTGCTGGGCTGTTTGAGGGCTTCGTCGCGATTGCGCAGCAAGGCAAACACATGATCGGCGGGGGCGGGCTCGTCCACGCTGCTGTCGGGAGTCTGGAAAGCCAGCCCGCCGGCCAGGATGGAGGTGGCCGACTCGGTGTTCACCTGGATGCCCTCCGCACCCAGCTTCACATCCACGCCGCTGGCGTTCCAGAAGCGGGTGTCGGTGGTCACGAAGCGGTCGTAGGGGGCCTTGATGAAGATCCGGATGTCCAGATGCTTGCCCTTCTCGTCAAGCTTGAAGCCGGTGACCTGGCCTGCCTCGATACGCCGGTAATAGATGGGCGTCCCGACGTTGATAGAGCCCAGGGTCTCGGCCTCCAGGCTGAAATGCCGGCCGGGGATGTCGAAGGTCACCACCGGCGCTTCGGGGAGCGCAACGAACTTTCGCCGGGCCTCCTGAGACTTGCCTGCATCCATGCCCACGTAGGCACCCGACAGCAGGGTCTCGAGACCGGACACCGAACTGCCCGAGACGCGCGCGCTGACGACCCAGAAGCGGGTGTCATCGACCAGCAGGCGGCTCGCCTCCTTGGCCAGGCGGGCCGTGGCCACCACATGGCTGCCATCCTCGGCCAGGGTCACCGAGACGATCTGGCCGACATCCACATCCTTATATTTGATGCGGGTCTTGCCCGGTTCGAGACCGACTCCGGTGCGGAACTCGATGCTGATGACCGGCCCCTGCTCGTAATAGCTGCGCACCGCCAGGAACAGGCCGATCAGGGCCGCCACCAGAGGAATGATCCACACCAGCGGAATGCGGAAACGGCGGGGCGCCTCGACAGTGGCAACAGGAATGGCGGGCGGTGCGGGATCAGTCATGGGCAGGCCGTTCGTGGGCGGATTCGGCAGGGTCGGCGGGATCGGAAAGTGGGTCCCAGATCAAGCGGGGGTCGAAGCTCATGGCGGCGAACATGGTCAATACCACCACCGCCCCGAAGGCGATGGCGGCGGGCCCGGCCTGGATGGTGGCGATGCCCTGGAACTGGACCAGGGCGACCAGGATGGTGATCACGTAGATATCGAGCATGGACCAGCGCCCGACGAACTCGACCAGCCGATACAGCCGGGTGCGCTGCAACAGGCGCCGCCGGGAGCGACTCTGAACCGAGGCCGTCAGGTAGATCAGGGCAAGGATCTTGAGCAGCGGCACCATCACGCTGGCGAAAAAGACCACCAGAGCAAGGGGCCAGGAACCGGATTCCCACAGGAAGACCACCCCGCTCATGATGGTGTCTTCCTGACTGCCCATCAGGGAGGCGGTGGTCATCATGGGCAGCACGTTGGCCGGAATGTAGAGCAACACTGACGCCACCAGCAGGGCCCAGGTGGTGGTGATGCTGGCCGGCCGGCGCAGATGCATGGGGGCATCGCAGCGCGGGCAGCGCAGACGCTGCTGCGAGGCGCGGGGGTTGCGGGCGAGCTGGCCACAGACATGGCAGCTCAGCAGGCCTGCCTCGCGGGCGGTGACAGGGCGGCTCACCTTGCCACCTCGCTACCTGGTGCAGCCTGCCACAGCAGGCGCGTATCGAAGGAGCGGGCGGCCAGGGTGAGGATCACGATGAGGGCGGCGGTGGCCCAGAAGGCGGTGCCCAGGATGACGGTGGCCAGGTGGGACAGCTTGACCAGAGACACCAGCATGCCCAGCAGGAAGACCTCGACCATGCCCCACGGCTGTACCGAGCGGACCAGACGGTAAAAGGTGGCGAGCCTGGGCGACACCCGGCCCAGGCGCAGCGGCAGCAGCACCACCAGGATCATGCCCAGTTCCAGCACCGGGAACAGCTGCGCAGTCACGAAGACCAGTGCCGCCACCGGCTCCACGCCATCGCGCCAGAGGATTCCCACGGCCTCGAACAGGCTGACTTCGACCCGCCGCCCCTGCATCTCGAGACCGACCAGCGGGTGCAGGTTGGCGATCAGGTACAACACCGCTGCCGTGAAGCTCAGCGCCAAGCTGCGATCCAGGCTGTCGGGCGGGTTGCGGGCCAGGAGCGCATGGCAGCGCACACAGCGCGCCGTCTCGCCGGGCGCAAGCACAGGCGTGGTCTGGAGCAGGTCACATTCGTGACAGGCCAGCAGGTCGGCAGGAAGGGGCGCATGGGCGTCGGGGTCGGTCATGGCGGGGCCCGGGAAATGAC
>JAFLDU010000293.1 GCA_017309145.1 Zoogloea sp.
GCAGCGTTGTCTTGCCGATGCCGTTTTCGCCGATGATGGCGATACGGTCGTTGGCGTCGGCGGTGAAGGTGAAGTTCTTGATGATCGGGTTGGCCGGATCGTAGCCGAAGGTGAGGTTCTCGATCTCCACGGCCTGGCGGTGCAGCTTTTCCTTCTCGTCGTAGTCGAAGCGGATCCACGGGTACTGGCGGCTCGACGGCTTGAACTCGTCGATCTTGATCTTCTCGATCTGCTTGGCCCGGCTGGTCGCCTGGCGGGCCTTGGACTTGTTGGCGCTGAAGCGGCGCACGAACTCCTGCAGCTCCTGGACCTTTTCCTTGGCCTTCTGGTTGGCCGCCGACTGGCGCTCGCGGGCCTGGGTGGAGGCCTCGATGTAGTCGTCCCAGTTACCCGGCCACACCTGGATGCGGCCGTAGTCCAGGTCGGCCATGTGGGTACACACCTGGTTCAGGAAGTGTCGGTCGTGGGAGATGATGATCATCGTGGAGTTGCGCTGGTTGAGCACATCCTCCAGCCAACGGATGGTGTTGATGTCCAGGTTGTTGGTCGGTTCGTCCAGCAGCAGGATGTCCGGGTTGGCGAACAGGGCCTGGGCCAGCAGCACCCGCAGCTTCCAGCCCGGCGCCACTTCACGCATCGGGCCATTGTGCTGTTCGGTAGGGATGCCCACCCCGTGCAGCAGCTCGCCGGCGCGTGCCTCGGCGGTGTAGCCGTCGTACTCGGCGAAGTGGCCCTCCAGCTCGGCCGCCCTCATGTAATCGTCCTCGGTCGCCTCCGGGTTGGCGTAGATGGCGTCCTTCTCCTGCATGCAGGCCCACATCTCCGCATGGCCCTGCATCACCACGTCGAGCACGCGCACATCCTCGTAGGCGAACTGGTCCTGCTTCAGGAAGGCCATGCGCTCGCCCGAATCCAGGGCCACATTGCCGGCGGACGGCTCCAGCACGCCGGCCAGGATCTTCATGAAGGTGGACTTGCCGGCTCCGTTGGCGCCGATCAGGCCGTAGCGGTTGCCGTCACCGAACTTGACGGAGACGTTCTCGAAGAGGGGCTTGGCCCCGAACTGCATGGTGATGTTGTTGGCGATGAGCACGACACGAATCCCTTAAATACCGACGGGCGGAACGGCAAAACAAAGAAGGAAAAACGCCGGCGCAAGGCCGGCGAAGCTGGTGCCAAATTTATCATATCTGTCAAGGACCTGGGCAGTTTTAACCAGGCCGGCCGGGGAAGCCTCAGATCAGGGACGGCCCCGAGACGATGGCTGCCGCCTCCTTCTCGGAGATGCGGATCGTGGCCGTCGAGATGACATGCACGGTGAGCCAGTCGTGGAGCCGTGCCGCGCCATCCCCCTCGAAGGAGACGAAGCTGCAACCCAGCTGCCCGCCGCCCTCTCCCATCACAAAGTTCATGTTACGGGCCACCCCCCGAATCTCGTCCGGAATCCCCTCGAGCTGCAGCGCGAAGGGGAACTCCCTGGTGCCGAGGGGCGGCACCCCCATGGGCAGGCTGAACCCCTCGAGGGACAAATCGTTCAGCGGTTGCCGCTGGCCATCGATGACAACCCAGAAACAGACGTTTCCCCAGCGTCGAGCCACAAAGCGCTGCCGCCTCCGCCGCTCACTGTGCTCGGCATCGACAGGGGTCAAATCGTCAGCCATTTCATTCTCCCATTTATTTGAACTATCGCTTGATTATCACAAATCCACGCAAAACAATAAAAAAATAAATCAAATCCAAAATAGATTGGATTTTCGATTAAACAGCCAATCCAATAAACACTAATTGACATTCAGGTGTCGAAACTTTTGACAGCAACAACAAAAAGAAACAAAAATCAAACACAAGTCAATGTTTTAAAAAGAAAATCCCAAAACAGGTACGCATATTGCTCATAAACATTCAGGCGAAAAATTCATTCGCCATACCTCAATCAATCCACCACATTCACGGAAAACGCCAATGAAAAAGCATCTGATCGCACTCGCCCTCACACTCTCTACCGGCGCCGCACACGCCGACGTCATCACCCAGACGGAGTCTTACGGCTACAACACCACCAACTGGACCCACACCCTGGGTGCCCTCAACCAGTTCGACAGCCTCCTCGGCACCCTCAACTTCATCACCGTCACCCTCTACGGCGCGATCAACCAGAACCTGTCCGCAGAGAACAAAGGTGCCTCGCCCGACAACCTCACCCCCGTCGCAGCCGGCACCATCCGCTTCCGTCAAGGCGGCAGCACGGTGCTGAGCCAAGTGCTCCCGACCACCACTGGCACGACCTTCTCCGCAGGCGCCTTTGATGGCACGTCGGACTTCGGAGGCACGTCTGGCACCAACTTCGGCACCCTGTTCGCCGAAGATACCAGCGTCGTTACGCTCAGCGGCGCCGCACTGGCCAATTTCATCGGCACCGGCACCCTGTCGGGCTTCGATATCCGCGCCAGCGGTAATGGCATTATCGAATCCGATAACGGCAACCTCCTCAGCGACATCCAGACCGAGGCCCTCGCCCGCATCACCCTCACCTACGACTACACGCCGACCACCAACCACGTGCCGGAGCCCACCTCCATGGCGCTCGTGGGCCTCGGCATGATCGGAGCGATGGCTCTGCGTCGTCGCCGCTAAGAACGGCAGGGGCCAGTCTCTCGGCCCCCACCACTGACACAAGCGCAAACCGGTCGCTGCAGTCGGAACAGGATGCCCGCCCCCCCACGAGGATGGTGGGCATTTTGCATTTCAGGCCTGTGCTGAGAAGCAGCCTACCCGCATCACCCCAGCTTACGATTGCGGCAGCCCCAAATCCGTCACGCCGGGCGCATCGAATAATTCACAAAACCTCATGAACCAACGTCCCGGCTACGCACAACACAGGTAAAATCGCGACAACTGATAAATATACAAACAACCTCGGCGTTTATGCGCAGGGCAAATTTTGCCATTTGTGCAGCATCCGTTTCCCCGAGGTTCGGTGAACTCACGGAGCCCACGATGAATCGAATCTTCCCTGCACTGCTGCTGGCCGGACTGCTCGCATCTGGCCTGCCCGCCCAGGCTGCGTCGCTGTCCTTCAGCAACGCCCCGCAGGCCAACCCGATGAACCAGTCCGGCACCCTGGATCTGTTCGACACCAGCATCGGGACTCTGCAGAGCGCCAAGCTCACCATCTTCGGGGTGGGCTACAGCACCTTCGCATTCAACAACACCAGCGGGAGTCCCCGTAACGTCACGGCGACGTCCGAGATCAGCATCTATACCAGCAGCTCGTTGAGCGGCCTCGCCAACATTCTGAACAGTCTGTCGCCGACGCTGGCCCTCACGACCAGCACCGGCCCGCTGACCCTGGACGCCGGCTTCACCAGCGTGGGCCCGATTGCCAACAGCAAGTCGCTCGAACTGGATCTGGATCCGAGCATCTTCCTGTCAACCGGGGGCGGCAACTTCACCGTGTGGTGTGAAGGCTCAGAGCGCAATAGCCTTCAGGGCGAAACCTCGGGCGTGGACATGAAGCTGTCGAGTACCTCCGGCTGCGGCGCCACCCTGGTCTACGACTACCTGCCGAACGTGGCCAAGGTCTACGAGCCGGCCTCCCTGGCCCTGCTTGGTATCGGCCTGATGGGCGTGCTGGCCAACCGCCGCCGCAAGCCGCGGGCTTGAAGCCCCCAGCCCCAACACAGAAAAGGCCACCTCGCGGTGGCCTTTTTCATGGTGAGCCTGCCGCCGGCACCGGGACCGGCGGACCTTGATCACTCCTCGTCCATGACCGCCGAGGTATACACCGCCTGCACGTCGTCCAGCGACTCCAGTGCATCGAGCAGCTTCTGCATGCGCACGGCGTCGTCACCGGCCAGCTCGGTCTCGTTGAGGGGCTTCATGGTCACTTCGCCGAACTCGGCGGTGAAGCCGGCCTTCTCGAGGGCTTCCTTGACCTCGCCGAACTGGTACGGGTCGGTCATCACCTCGATGGAGCCGTCGTCGTTGGTGGACACATCGTCGGCGCCGGCCTCGAGGGCGGCCTCCATCAGCGCGTCCTCGGAGGTACCCGGCGCGAACAGCAGCTGGCCACAGTGCTTGAACTGGAAGGACACGCAGCCATCGGTGCCCATGTTGCCGCCATACTTGTTGAAGGCATGACGCACATCGGCCACGGTGCGGGTCTTGTTGTCGGTGAGGCAATCCACCATCACTGCGGCACCGCCGATGCCGTAACCCTCGTAGCGGGCTTCCTCGTAGGTGACGCCCTCCAGCTCACCGGTGCCTTTCTTGATGGCCCGGTCGATGTTGTCGGCAGGCATGTTCACCGCCTTGCCCTTGTCCACGGCCAGGCGCAGGCGCGGGTTGAAACCCGGATCGCCCCCGCCCATGCGGGCGGCAACGGTGATTTCCTTGGCCAGCCGGGAGAAGACCCGACCGCGCTTCTCGTCCTGTCGGCCCTTGCGGTGCTGGATGTTGGCCCACTTGGAATGACCCGCCATGATTCTGTGTCCTTGCTTCGCGACGTAAAGGCGCGATTTTACCCCGCCACCCGTTTTTCGCGCACCCACCGGGCCTGATCGGGATCAAATTACGCATCTGGCGGTCGGAAGCCCTGCCCGGAGCGGGCCTTTGCCCGATAATCGGATCCCAACGCAATTTGCCCTTCGCCCAGGAGAAACCCCCATGACCGAACCCCTGCTGATCGCCAAAGCCCAGGACAGGGAGATCCATCTGCTCCCGCAGCTGGCCAACCGCCACGGCCTGATCACCGGCGCCACCGGCACCGGCAAGACGGTGACCCTGCAGAAGATGGCCGAATCCTTCGCCCACATCGGCGTGCCGGTCTTCATGGCCGACGTGAAGGGCGACCTGTCGGGCATCGGCGCCGCCGGCGTCGAATCCCCCAAGCTCAAGGAACGCCTGGCCGCCATCGGCATCCACGAATTCACGCCCAGCGCCAACACCGCGGTGTTCTGGGACGTCTTCGGCGAGGCCGGGCACCCGGTGCGCGCCACCGTGTCCGACATGGGCCCGGTGCTGCTGGCTCGCCTGCTCAACCTCAACGACACCCAGGCCGGCGTGCTGCAGCTGGTCTTCAAGATCGCCGACGACCAGGGCCTGCTGATCATCGACCTGAAGGACCTGCGCGCCACCCTGCAATATGTGGGCGACAACGCCAAGGACTTCACCACCCAGTACGGCAACATCTCGGCCGCCTCCATCGGGGCGATCCAGCGCGGCCTGCTGGCCATCGAGACCCAGGGCGGTGACAAGTTCTTCGGCGAGCCGATGCTCGACATCGCCGACCTGATCCAGACCGACGCCAACGGCCACGGGGTGATCAACATCCTGGCCGCCGACAAGCTGTACAACACCCCCAAGCTGTACTCCACCTTCCTGCTCTGGATGCTCTCCGAGCTGTTCGAGCAGCTCCCTGAGGTGGGCGACGTGGACAAACCCAAGCTGGTCTTCTTTTTCGACGAGGCCCACCTGCTGTTCAACGAGGCGCCCAAGGCCCTGCTCGAGAAGATCGAGCAGGTGGTGCGGCTGATCCGTTCCAAGGGGGTGGGGGTC
>JAFLDU010000031.1 GCA_017309145.1 Zoogloea sp.
GGGTCGGCAGGTCGCGGATGACCTGCTCATTGCGACCGTGGCCGATCAGGCGGTCAGAGCCGCAGGCCGTGCAGACGCCGGGCGGGTTCGAGACTTCGGCGTAGACGTGATAGTCGTGGTCGGCTTCTTCGACCCGCTGCACCTTGAAGTCGGGGAGGTTCAGGATATTCGCGGGCATGTCAGCTCACCGGCTTCGGCGAGGCTAGGGACGCGTACTCGGCCAACCGGGTCTGAGCCTCTTCGAGGTCGAACGCCTTGGGGTCGAAGGAGCGGCCCACCCACTCGACCAGTTCGCGCCTGCGGGCATTGCGTGGCCCGGCAAGCACCGACATCAGCGCCCGGTAGGCCCACGCTCCGCCGCAATCTTCGGGCGGGCATGCGCGGTTGCCCGCGACCATGCGAGGATAGGTTCCAGCCGGTCGCGCCACCGCCTTCTCCACCGACACCAGATGCCTCCAATCGTCGCCAAAGTCGTAGGCGTAGGTCAGCGCATCGCCGACCTGGCAGACATCGCACAGGCGCAGGGCATTGCTGAACTGGCCGCCATAGCCGTGCCCATCCTCGAAGGCATAGAGATGCGCCAAGTCCCAGCCCATCGCGCCCTGGATGATGTGGTGAAGCTGCAAAAGCGTCACATCGGCGTAGGTGTCGAACCGCCGCCACACGGCGGGCGCGACCTCAAGCAGTTGAATCTTGAGACGCCAGATCGGTGCTGATTCGTTCATGTTAGCGGCCGGTGGTCAGTGGGATGTCCACGGGCCAGACCATGAAACCATCATCATTTGCGTCGCGCTTGCGGAACTCGCCGCCTGCCCGAAGGCCCAGACTGGTGAACCGATGACCACCGGATGTCGTCATGTAGCCGAGTTGGACGAGCCGCTCCTGAATGGCCGATGCCGACATCTTGTGCAACTTGCCGAGCTGCGTTGCTGAGAGCTTTCTTGGCGCGTCTGGCGTCGGAATCAGTCCTCGGGTAATGTCGATCTGCCTTGTTCCACGTTTCAGGGCGTCAGCGATGCGGTCAAGCGAGTCCCGATCAAGTTTGTACGCGCCACGGCACTGCCTTTCGAGGGACAGGGCCAGCCCGATCAAATCGGGCTGCTGCTCGGCCTTCTTCCAAAGCAAGCAGTTCAACCTGATCGAGACGATGAGCGCCAGCGCTAGCGCCGTCAGCGTGATGTAGATCATTGCTATTTCCGTGGGTTCGGTATTCAGGCTCTGCCAACTTGAGACAGGGCTACGGACTGCGCCTGCGCCGTTCCTCAATCATTCGGGCCAGGGGCCACGACGCGAAGATCAGCAGCATCACGCCCATCGGATACCAGGTGCAGAAGACGACCAAGGCATCAAGTGCTGGCCATCCGGTATTGCTCGGCAGAGCGGCGGTCACGATCATCAACCCGCCGACCGTCCAGATGATGCGCCACAGGTAAGGCATCACGCGGGACACGTAGCCGTCATCGAACGTGGTCTGGTAGTAGCGGCGCAGATTGCGCTGGGCAAGCGCCTGGTGCTGCCGTTCCGAAAGCGCATCCGTCCAGCCATACCAGCGTCGGAATGTCGGCCAGCGCAGCAGCAAGGGCGTGAAGAGGATCATCACCGCCACGATGGCGACACCCCACGCCATGACGGCACCGGCATCGGACCGCTTGGCGTTCTCCATTACTGGCGCGAAGACGCCCGGAGCGCCAATCAGCCAGAACAATGCGGTTTGCTGATGGATGGTCAGCTTCACGTCACCACCTGTTCATGCCGTGATTGGTCGCAGCTCGCAACGCTTCACGTGCCTCGGTCGGTACTGGCGCGTTGTCGAGCACGAACAAGCTGTTCGACACCGCCCGCGCAACGCCGCTGCCGAAGTTCTCGGCGATTTGCTGGGCGAAGTTGTCAGCGTCTTGTCCAACATACAGAAGCACGGCCTCACGCAAGCGGAGCTGCCCGAGCATCGTGTCTACAGAGGCTTGCCGCGCCTGTTCAAGGTCGGCTTGCAACTGGGCGATGAATCGTTCCTGCCGCTGAATCGTCTCGGTCAGCGTTTCGAGTACGACTTCATTGGTGGACATCGCCAGCCCTCACCAGTCCATCGGCCTCGCTGTACCGCAGACCAGGCACAAGGTGGCCGAGCTGCTGGAGCGCGTCCAGAATCATGCGGTCGCCTTTCGGCGTAGATTGCATGCCAAGCAGTCGGGACAAGATGGTCAGCGGAACACCCGTGGTTTCGGCCTCTTCGCGCATCGAGCCAAGTGCCAGTAGCACGTCTTGCGCAAAGAGCGGCAGCGCGTCCCGGCCAGACCACATACCGGACATGCCCTCGCGGGTCGTTCCGAGCATCACGGTGTGACCGTTGTCATTCGGGTCGAACTCGAACTTGAACGGAATGCTGGTGGTGCAGTTGCCGATGAGAGCACCGGCTGCGACATCCTTGTCAGCCAACGAACTCACGTCCGTCGCAGCCATCCAGAAGGTCTTGACAGAACGAGGCTCATAGGTCGCGGCATCGAACACGCCAGAGGGGCCGAACATCGGCGGCTTTTCGTCGTTAGTCATGGTTCCATCCCTTCGTGATCGGAGTTACGGGAGAGCGTCGCGCTCACTTCGGTGATTTGCGCGTGCAGCTCAGGCAGGTTGTTCTGGATCGTCTTCCAGACGATTTCCAAGTCCACTTTGAAGTAGCCGTGCGCCAAGGCGTTGCGCATGTCATTGGCGAGCGCCAAGGGAAGCTCCGGGTGCGCGGCAGCGAACTCCGGGTGGACGCGCTCGATGTTGCGGCTGGCCTCGCCAATCACTTCCAGGTTGCGAATCACGGCGTCCTGGACGAGCTTGCTGTTCAGGAATCCCACTTCGTCCATGTCATCGACGTAGTGCTGAATGCGCTCGATGGCTTCAAGGATGTGCCCCAGGTAATCGGGCAGCCTCTGAGGATCGCGGCTCATACGGGACTGGCCTCCGCGAGCACGGCAGCACGGAACTTGTCCGGCAGCCCGTTGGGCGTCAGCACGTCCACTGGCACGCCGAGCAGCTTGCGCAGTTCCACGCGGATCGCGCTGATGTCAAACAGCGTCGTTTCCGGCGTCGGGTCGATGAGGATGTCGAGGTCGCTGCTGTCGGTGTCCTGGCCGCGCAGCACGGAGCCGAAGACCCGAGCATTCCGGGCGCGGTGCGACTCGACCACACTCCGAATCGCGGCACGGTTTGAGGCCAAGGCTTCAGACGGCTTCATGTCTTCTTCTCCCACAACAAAATCCGGTTTAATGATAGAACAACGCCGCACGGAAAGCAACAACAAAATCCGGTTTTACGCCAAGATGACATGCGCAGGTTCAGTGGCCGGAAACACACTCAAATCCGGATACCCGTTATATTTACGGAATGATGTCACGCAAAGTGCCCAAGACTCCCGCAGACGATGGCCGACCTCCGCAGACGCTCGCGGAAGTCACTGCCATGGAGCTCTGGCGCTTCGATCCCTTGTGCATCGCCGAGGATGATCCGAAAGTCGATGCGCCCAGTGAGCGCCCCAGCAAGTTTCGCATCAAGATGCTCATGCGTGACGGCGATCGCCGTCGCGAAACCGAACTCCTGATCGAGCAGCGCTATGCCTGGCGGGGTTATGGGAAGCTGGGTTCAATGGATGAGCCCAACCAGCTCACAATGAACGCAGAACTGTTCGGCCGGGTTTACGCGACTTTGACGGTGAACGTCGATTCACCGGCCGGTCTGGCGCTCGACAAGACCTATGGCCCGGAGGCGGCACGTCTCAGGGCCCAGGGACGAAAGCTCTGTGAGTTCGGACGTTTCGCGATCGACCCGTCAGCTCGTTCCAAACGTCTGATCGCGTCGTTGTTCAATCTGCTGTACATCTATTCGTACCGGGTCAAGGGGTGCACGGACATCCTCATCGAGATCAACCCCCGGCACCGGAGCTTCTACGAGAACCTGCTCGAGTTCAAACAGCTTGGCGGAGAGCGCATGTGCGAGCGGGTCAAGGCACCGGCCCTGCTGATGCATCTCTCCTGCTCCACCATCGAGCGGCGTCTGCGGGAGATCGGTGGCAAGTGGCGCGAGATGCCGGACGAAAAGTCGATCTACAAGTTCGCCTTCACGCCCGAGGAGGAGGCGGAGCTGGTGGCCCGTCTCGGCTATTGAGGCGCAGGGCGCAGCCGGCCCGAGTGGCGTAGAATTCGCCTCCCCCTGTCTTTCCCTTCGATCATGTCTGACACTGGCAAGCTGCCCATCGGGGTCTTCGATTCCGGCGTGGGGGGCCTCACCGTGGTGCGTGCGCTGATGGAGCGCCTGCCCCTCGAGAACATCATCTACTTCGGTGACACCGCCCGGGTGCCCTACGGGGTCAAGTCGGTCGCGACCATCGAGCATTTCACGGGTCAGATCACCGACCACCTGCTGGGCCGGGGGGTGAAGATGCTGATCATCGCCTGCAACACCATGGCCGCGGTGGCCTCCCACGTCGTCAAGCAGAAGGCGGGAGGGGTCCCCGTGCTGGATGTGATCGAGGCGGGAGCCCGTGCCGCGGTGGCCGAGTCTCCGTCCAGGGCCATCGGTGTGATCGGCACCCCGACCACCATCAACAGCAATGCCTACGCCCGGCGCATGCATGCGCTCGATCCGAATGTGCGCGTGTATTCCCAGGCCTGTCCCCTGTTCGTGCCTCTGGTGGAAGAGGGCTGGCTGGAGCATGAGGTGACCCGTCTGACCGCTCAGGAGTATCTCAGGCCGGTGCTGGTGGAGAACGTGGATTCCCTGGTGCTGGGGTGCACCCACTACCCCCTGATCAAGCCGCTGTTGCAGGAGGTTGTGGGGCCCGACGTGCGTCTGGTCGATTCCGCCATCACGGTGGCCGAGCAGGCCGCCCGGACCTTGAGCGAGCTGGGGATCGCCAATCCGGGGGATAGTCTGTCCACCTACGCCTATACCGTCACCGACATTCCGCTGCGTTTCCAGACCATTGGCGAGCGTTTCCTGGGCCGGTCGCTGGGGACTGTCGAGAAGGTCGATTGGTAGATCTTGACACGGTGGCCGCCCCGCAGAGGCGGCCCAGGTGGTTCAGGCGTTCTTGCGCTTCTGCCACAGCACGTCACCGCGCCCGCCTGCGCGATTGAGCACCCGGCCCAGCACGAAGAGCAGATCCGACAGGCGGTTCAGGTATTGACGCGGGGCGTCATTCACCGCCTCCTCCTGGGCCAGGGCCACGATCATCCGCTCTGCCCGCCGGCAGATGGTGCGGGCCTGGTGGGCCAGCGCCGCGGCGCGGGTGCCGCCGGGCAGGATGAAATCCTTGAGGGGCTCCAGGTCGTCGTTGAAGCGGTCCAACTCGTCCTCCAGGTACTGTACCTGTTTAGCCGTGATCATCTCCATGCCGGGGATGCAGACCTCTCCGCCCAGGTCGAACAGGTCGTGCTGCACGTTGGTGAGCAGGCTGCGCACCTCCTCGGGCAGCTCCTCGCACAGCAGCACGCCGAGGGCGGCATTGGCTTCGTCCACCTCGCCCAGGGTGTGGATGCGCAGGCTGTTCTTGGAAACCCGGTTGCCGTTGCCGAGGCCGGTGGTGCCGGCGTCGCCGGTGCGGGTGTAGATCTTGGAAAGGCGGTGACCCATGAGCGCTGTCTCCTGAGGGAGTTGATGTTATTCGAGGGGCGATTATAGCCAGCGGGGCGCGGCAGGGTTGGATGCTACAATTTGCAGCTTTGATAATTGCGTTCCCCTGAACGTCGCCAGGCGACGTCACCCGGAGACCCCACGCCGATGAAAAGCGCCGAAATCCGCCAGAAGTTCCTTGAATTCTTCGCCTCCAAGGGCCACCAGATCGTGGCTTCCAGCTCGCTGGTGCCCCATGAGGATCCGACCCTGCTGTTCACCAACGCGGGCATGAACCAGTTCAAGGACGTTTTCCTCGGCTTCGACAAGCGCCCCTATACCCGCGCCACCACCTCCCAGAAATGCGTGCGTGCCGGCGGCAAGCACAACGACCTCGAGAACGTCGGCTACACCGCCCGCCATCACACCTTCTTCGAGATGCTGGGCAACTTCAGCTTCGGCGACTACTTCAAGCGCGACGCCATCAACTATGCGTGGGAGCTGCTGACCGCCGTCTTCAAGCTGCCGAAGGACAAGCTCACCGTCACCGTCTACGCGGAGGACGACGAGGCCTACGACATCTGGACCAAGGAGATCGGCGTTCCGGCCGAGCGCGTGATCCGCATCGGTGACAACAAGGGTGCCCGCTACGCCTCCGACAACTTCTGGATGATGGGTGACACCGGCCCCTGCGGCCCTTGCACCGAGATCTTCTACGATCACGGTGAGCATATCTGGGGCGGCCCCCCGGGCTCCCCGGAGGAAGACGGCGACCGCTTCATCGAGATCTGGAACAACGTGTTCATGCAGTTCAACCGGGACGAGGCCGGCGTGATGCATCCGCTGCCCAAGCCCAGCGTGGACACCGGCATGGGCCTGGAGCGCATCTCCGCGGTGCTGCAGGGCGTGCATGCCAACTACGAGATCGACCTGTTCCAGGCCCTGATCAAGGCGGCAGCCCGGGAGACCAGCGATGCCGACATGGACAGCCCGTCCCTGAAGGTGCTGGCCGACCACATCCGTGCCTGTTCCTTCCTGATCGCCGACGGGGTGATCCCGGGCAACGAAGGCCGTGGTTATGTGCTGCGCCGGATCATCCGCCGCGCCATCCGTCACGGCTACAAGCTCGGCGCCCGGGCCGCCTTCTTCCACAAGATGGTGGCCGACCTGGTCGCCGAGATGGGCGAAGCCTACCCGGAGTTGAAGGCCGGCGAGCAGCGTGTCACCGAGATCCTCAAGCAGGAGGAGGACCGCTTCTTCGCCACCATCGAGAATGGCATGGCCATCCTCGAGGGCGAGCTGGCAGCGATGGCCGCAGCCGGCAATACCGTCTTCAACGGTGAGACCGCCTTCAAGCTGCATGACACCTTCGGCTTCCCCCTCGATCTGACCGCCGACGTGTGCCGTGAGCGCGAGGTCACCGTGGACAGCGCTGCCTTCGACGCCGCCATGGCGCGCCAGAAGGAGCAGGCCCGCGCGGCCGGCAAGTTCAAGATGGCGGCCAACCTGGAGTACGACGGTCCGGCCACCACCTTCCATGGCTATGACAGCCTGGAGGCCAAGGGCAATGTGCTGGCCCTCTACAAGGACGGCGTGGCCGTCAACGAGCTCAACGAAGGCGACATGGGCGTCGTCGTGCTGGATGACACCCCCTTCTACGCCGAGTCCGGTGGCCAGGTCGGCGACCGGGGCGAGCTGCGCTCCGTGCATGGCATCTTCGCGGTGGAAGACACCCAGAAGATCCAGGCTGCCGTGTTCGGCCACCATGGCGTGGTCAGCACCGGCAAGCTCACCGTCGGCAACGGCGTGACCGCCCGCGTGGACGTGGCGGCCCGTGCCCGCACCGCCCGCCATCATTCGGCCACCCACCTGCTGCACAAGGCCCTCCGCGAGGTGCTGGGCGGCCACGTGCAACAGAAGGGCTCGCAGGTGGATCCGGACAAGACCCGCTTCGACTTTGCCCACACCCAGCCGGTGACGGCCGCCGAGATCGCCCGCATCGAGCGCATCGTCAATGACGAGATCCTCGCCAACGCCGCCACCGAGGCGGCCGTGATGGACATCGAGTCGGCCCAGAAGACTGGCGCGATGATGCTCTTCGGCGAGAAGTACGGTGATGAGGTGCGCGTGCTCAGCATCGGCTCCTCCAAGGAACTGTGCGGCGGCACCCACGTCGCCCGTACCGGCGATATCGGCCTGTTCAAGATCACCCTCGAAGGCGGCGTTGCGGCCGGGGTGCGGCGTATCGAGGCGGTGTGCGGCGATGTGGCGGTGGCCTTGGTGCAGGAACAGCAGGCCCTGCTGGATGGCGTGACCGGTGCCCTCAAGGCGCAGCCCCAGGAGGTGCTGGCCCGCGTCGCCCAGGTGATGGACAACGTGAGGGCCCTCGAGAAGGAGCTGGCCCGCCTGAAGAGCAAGCTGGCCGCCAGCCAGGGGGACGATCTGGCCGGGCAGGCCACCGAGGTGGCCGGCGCCAAGGTGCTGGCCGCGACCCTGGAAGGCGCCGACGTCACGACCCTGCGCGAGACCCTCGACAAGCTCAAGGACAAGCTCAAGAGCGCGGCCATCGTGCTGGCCAGCGTCACCGACGGCAAGGTCAGCCTGATCGCGGGCGTGACCCCGGACCTGACCGGCAAGGTCAAGGCTGGCGAGCTGGTGAACTTCGTGGCCCAGCAGGTCGGTGGCAAGGGCGGTGGTCGTCCCGACATGGCCCAGGCCGGTGGTACGGATGCCGCTGCGCTGCCGGCCGCGCTCGCAGGCGTCGCGGGCTGGGTCGGCGGCAAGCTGGGCTGACGGGGATGAGCGGACCTTCCTGGCGTTTCTGTCCCCAGTGCGGCAGCCCGCTCGAGTGGGGTGAGGTCGCCGGCGCCGAGCGCCAGGCCTGTTACACCCCGTCCTGCGGCTTCGTGCGCTGGGATAATCCGCTGCCCGTAGTGGCGGCGGTGATCGAGTGCGTGGACCGGGACGGTGCAATCCTGCTGGCCCGCAATAATGCCTGGCCGGAGAAGATGTTCGCGCTCGTCACCGGCTTCCTCGAGAAGGGCGAGTCCCCCGAGGACGCCGTGGCCCGCGAGGTGAAGGAAGAGGTCAATCTCGACGCGGTGTCGGTGCGCCTGCTGGGGGCGTACCCGTTCTTCCGCAAGAACGAGATCCTGATCGGCTATCACGTGCAAGCGCGCGGCGAGATCCTGCTCAATGAGGAGCTGGCCGAATACCGCCTGCTGCGGCCGGAGCAGCTGCGACCGTGGCCGCAGGCCACCGGCCAGGCGGTGCGTGACTGGATGCTGTCGCGGGGAATGCCGCTGCCCGAGATCGTCGAAGGCAATCTGTTTGCCCATGCGGACTTGTAGCCCGCAAGCTGGGTCAGGACATGAAAAGGGCCACCCTCGGGTGGCCCTTTTCATGGTGCAAGCGACGCTCAGAACGGCAGCTTGACCCCTGGCCACACGCCTTCGATGGCACGGCGGAAGTCGGCCTGGATGCGGGCGATGGCCGCCTCGTTGTCGGCCTCGAAGCGCAGGACGACAACCGGGGTGGTGTTGGAGGGGCGGGCCAGCCCGAAACCGTCGGCGTACTCGACGCGCACGCCGTCGATGGTCAGCAGGCTCTCTGCGCCTTCGAAGGTGGCTTCGGCCTTCAGCTTGTCCACCAGGGCGAAGGGCTCGCCTTCGTTCATCTTGATGTTGAGCTCGGGGGTGCTGGTGGCGTTCGGCAGGCCCTTGAGCACCGGGTTGGCGTCGGCCTGGCGGGACACGATCTCGAGCAGGCGGGCGCCCGTGTACAGGCCGTCATCGAAGCCGTACCAGCGCTCCTTGAAGAACACGTGGCCGCTCATCTCGCCGGCCAGCGGGGCGCCGGTCTCCTTGAGCTTGGCCTTCACCAGGGCGTGGCCGGTGTTCCACATGGTGGGCTTGCCGCCCCGGTCCTTGATCCAGCCGGCCAGGTTGCGGGTGCATTTCACGTCGTAGATGATCTCGCCGCCCGGCACGCGGGTCAGTACGTCTTCGGCGAAGAGCATCAGCTGGCGGTCCGGGAAGATGATCTCGCCGTCCTTGGTCACCACGCCCAGGCGGTCGCCGTCGCCATCGAAGGCCAGGCCGATTTCCGCATCGGTTTCCTTCAGGGCACGGATCACGTCGGCCAGGTTCTCGGGCTTGGACGGGTCCGGGTGGTGGTTCGGGAAGTTGCCGTCCACCTCGCAGAACAGCTCGACCAGCTCGCAGCCCAGGCGCTTGAAGAGTTCAGGTGCCACGGCGCCGGCCACCCCGTTGCCACAGTCCATGACCACCTTCATGGGGCGGGACAGTTTGACGTCGCCGACGATCTTGTCGATGTAGGCCGGCACCACGTCGGCCTGGGTCAGCTTGCCGGGCTCTGCGGCGGTGACCAGATTGCCGTCGATGATGCGCTGGCGCAGGCCCTGGATCAGCTCGCCGAACAGGGTTTGGCCACCCAGCACCATCTTCAGGCCGTTGTAGTCGGGGGGGTTGTGGCTGCCGGTGACCGAGACGCAGGAGTTCGTGCCCAGCTCGTAGGCGGCGAAGTAGGTCAATGGGGTGGGCACGCAGCCCACATCGATCACGTCGACGCCGGCGGCGCGGATGCCGTCGGCTAGGGCTCCCGCCAGCTCGGGGCCCGACAGGCGGCCATCACGCCCGACGGCAATGGCCTTCTGGCCGCGCGCGACGGCTTCGGAGCCCAGTGCATGGCCGATGGCGCGGACGGCTTCGGCGGTCAGGGTCTTGTCGACGATGCCGCGAATGTCATAGGCCTTGAAGATCTCTGGGGCGGGGACGAACATGCTGTAGCTCCGGTGCGAGGTTGATGATGAACGGATTATACGCGGTGCACAATGACGCGTTGGTGTGCCTTTGTGATGTTGTTTAACATTCCGGTGCGTCCGTGAAAAAGCGCACGAGCCGCTTCGGCAGCCAGTCGAGGTGACCGGGCCAGGGGCCGGACACAAAGCCCACGTGGCCGCCCTCGGCGGGCTGCTCCAGGGTGACGGCGGCGGAGATGTCCCGCGGGCCGGGCAGGTGGCGGGCGGGCAGGAAAGGGTCGTTGAGCGGGTTGATCACGAGGGTCGGAACCCTGATGCCTTTCAGGTGGGTCTTGCTCGAGGCGCGCTGCCAGTAGTCGTCGGTGTTCCGGAAGCCATGCAGCGGCGCGGTGACGATGTTGTCGAACTCGTAGAGGTTGCGGCTGCGCAGCATGGCTTCCCGGTCGAACAGGCCGGGATGACGCGCCAGCTTGGCGGCTGCGTTGTGCTTGAGCGTACTCAGGAAGTGGCGGGTGTACAGGCGGTTGAAGCCCTGCCCGAGGTGATGTCCGGCGGCGGTCAGGTCTAGGGGCGGGCAGATTGCCGCCCCTGCCGTGATGATGGGCAGGGCGGCCTCGGCGCGGGTGCCGAGCCAGAGCAGCAGCGCATTGCCGCCCAGGGAGACGCCCGCGGCGTAGCGGGCGACATGGGGATGGCGCTCGGCCAGCCGTTCAAGAATCCAGCCGATCTCGTCGGCATCACCTGAATGGTAGGCGCGGGGAAGCAGGTTGGGCTCGCCCGAGCAGCCGCGAAAATGCGGGATCACGCCGTTCCAGCCCCGTGCGGCCAGAAGGCGCATCAGGCTGCGGGCATAAGGCGAATCACTGGACCCTTCCAGCCCGTGGAAGAGGATGACCAGCGGCTTGCCGGCCTGGTGGGGCAGCCAGTCCAGATCGATGAAGTCGCCATCGGGTGTAGTCCAGCGTTCCCTCAGCAGGGCGGGGGCCGCCCCTTTGCAGAGCAGGGGCCAGATGGTCTGGGCGTGCCCCCCGGGCAGCCACGGTGGGGCGGCGTAGCCGGGGGCTGGGGGACGGTGGGGCCTCAATGGATGATGTGCGGGCTGTCGTGGCTGTGCAGGTTGTCCATGTCGGGAGCGGGGGCCGCGTGGTGCATGACCATCCGCCAGCCAAGTGCGCCACGGGCAAAGACGTTGGTGGCGATGATGGGCGGGTGGAGGCGGTCGTCGCCTTCCACGTGCACGTGCTGATGCACGGTGTGCACGGCCACCATCATGTCGGTCCAGCGCACCGGGTGGGTCGGGCTGACGGTGATGCGGGCGCCGCTGGCGAACAGCTGGCGCCAGGATTCGCGGATGGCGTTGATCCCGACGAGGCGGATGCTGCCGGGGTGGATGCAGACAACCTCGTCGTCCTCCGACCAGACCGCCATCATCTGGTCCAGGTCGGCCTGGGCGAGGGCCGCGTAGAAGGCGGCTTCTGCGTCTTCCGGGGAGGTGAAGATCGGGCTGCTCATGCGGAAGCCTCTCGGGGGAAAGGTCTGAACGCAGGACGGGGGCGTTGCCGCCCCCGTCCCGTTACCTGTACCTGAGGGTCAGTGATGACCTTTGGGCAGCTCGCCGGAGAAGACGTACTTGGCACCGCAGTAGGGGCAGGTGGCCTTGCCTTCTGCCGTCACGTCGAGGAAGACGCGAGGGTGCCGGGCCCACAGGGGCGCATCGGGCATCGGGCAGTGCAGGGGCAGCTCCTTGGCCGTGACTGCGATCGGCTGGGTCTTGTCCTGATTCTCGGGCATGGATTTCTCCTGGGTCTCTGAGCTTAGATGAATGACAGCCAGTGTTCGTACTCGGGGGCCTTGCCGTTCACGATCTCGAAGAAGCGGGTCTGCAGCTTCTCGGTGATCGGGCCGCGGCGGCCTTCGCCGATGGTGCGACCGTCGAGTTCGCGGATCGGGGTGACCTCGGCGGCGGTGCCGGTGAAGAAGGCTTCATCGGCGATGTAGATGTCGTCGCGGGTGATGCGCTTGGAGATCACTTCGAGGCCGAATTCCTTGGCGACCTGGATCACGGAGGAGCGGGTGATGCCGGTGAGCGCGGAGGCGATCTCGGGTTCGTAGATGGCACCGTCCTTGATCACGAAGAGGTTTTCACCGGCGCCTTCGGCCACGAAGCCGTTGGTGTCGAGGAGCAGGGCTTCGTCGTAGCCGGCTTCGGTGGCTTCCAGGTTGGCCAGGATGGAGTTGGCGTAGGTGGAGGCCAGCTTGGCGCGCGGCATGGTCACGTTGACGTGGTGACGGGCGAAGGATGAGGTCTTGACGCGGATGCCCTTCTCGAGGCCATCCTCGCCCAGGTATGCACCCCAGGGCCAGGCGGCGATGGCCACATGGACGGTGGCGCCCTTGGTGGAGATGCCCATCTTTTCGGAGCCGTAGAAGGCGATCGGCCGCAGGTAGCAGGACTCGAGCTTGTTGGCGCGGACCACTTCCAGCTGGGCTTCCATGAGTTCATCCTTGGTGTAGGGGATGTTCATCATGTAGATCTTGCCGGAGTTGAGCAGACGCTGGGTGTGCTCGGCCAGGCGGAAGATCGCGGTGCCCTTGACGGTGTTGTACGCACGGACGCCCTCGAAAACGGACAGGCCGTAGTGCAGGGAGTGGGTGAGCACGTGGGTGGTCGCTTCGCGCCACGGCACGAGCTTGCCGTCGTACCAGATGAAACCGTCGCGGTCTGCCATTGACATTATGGGGATCTCCAGCTGTGTGCAGTAAATTCAAACCCCCGATTCTAGCGCATTCCGAGGACCTGCGGACCGCCGCCCGGAAGGGGGTAGAATGCCGGCTTTGCGCGTGGGGTGCCCATGAGACTCTGGAAACCTAATGTCACTGTGGCTGCGGTCGTCGAGCGCGATGGGCGCTTCCTGCTGGTCGAGGAAGAGACCGAGGGCGGGTTGCGTTTCAACCAGCCGGCCGGGCATCTGGAGCAGGGTGAGTCGCTGGTCGCCGCCGTAACCCGTGAGGCGCTCGAGGAAACCGCGCACAGCTTCGTGCCGCGCTTCCTGGTGGGCGTGTACCAGTGGCCACGACCCGATAATGACGTGACTTACCTGCGCTTTGCATTTGGCGGTGACCTTACTGGCTTCGATCCGGCGCGCAGCCTCGATGAGGGCATCGTCCGCGTGGTGTGGATGGACCTCGACGAGCTGCGGGCGACCCGGGAGCGTCATCGCAGCCCCCTGATCCTGCAGTGTTGCGAGGACTACCTGGCTGGCAGGCGTTATCCGCTGGATCTGATCCGCCACCACGACAACTAGTCGGCGGATGTCGTGATGCGTTGGTTGCTGGTGTTGCTGTGCGCCTGGAGCGCGGGCCAGGCCTTCGCCGATGAGCAGGCGGTGGTGTGCTTCAACTATGGCTGCATGGCGCGCCAGGTGGTGCGCTTTGATGAGCCGCGGCTGGCAGAGCTGGGGCAGCGCCTGGGGCTGGCCGATACGCCGGTCGCCGAGCGCGCGATCCTGGCCCAGGTGGTCGGGCAGATGTATCGGTGGGCCGGGGAGCAATCTCCCATCCATGCCGACCGGCCGGGGGATTTCCTCGACGATGCGGTGCATGGAATGATGGATTGCATTGACCATGCGGAGACCACGACGGGATTCCTGCATGTGCTGGAAGGCCGCGGGCTGCTGCACTTTCATGTCGTCGAGCCCATTCGGCGACGGGTGCGCTGGCTGGTGAGCCAGCATTTTTCTGCTGTGATCCGGGAAGTGGCGGATGAGCCGCCGGGTCAGCAGTTTGTTGTGGATACGTGGTTCGGGGAACATGGCGATCCGGCCGTGGTGTTGCCCCTGGAAGACTGGCTCGATGGAGAAGGACCGAATGTCTCGTAAGGAAAAAGTCGTCGTCGGCATGTCCGGCGGTGTGGATTCGTCGGTGGCGGCCCTGTTGCTCAAGCAGCAGGGCTACGACGTGGTCGGCCTGTTCATGAAGAACTGGGAAGACGACGATGACGACGAGTACTGTTCGACCCGGGCCGACCTGGTGGATGTGGTGTCGGTGGCCGATGTGCTCGGCATCGAGCTGGAGGTCGTCAATTTCTCGAAGGAATACAAGGAGCGGGTCTTCGCCGACTTCCTGAAGGAATACGAGGCGGGGCGCACGCCGAACCCGGACATCCTGTGCAACTCCGAGATCAAGTTCAAGGCCTTTCTGGACCATGCGATGGCACTGGGTGCGGATCGTATCGCCACCGGGCACTACGCTCAGGTGCGCGAATGGACCAACGATGGTCGGACCGAATACCAGTTGCTGAAGGCGGAAGACGGTACCAAGGATCAGAGCTACTTCCTGTACCGCCTGAACCAGGCCCAGCTGTCCCGGACACTGTTCCCCATCGGTCACCTGTACAAGCGCGATGTGCGCAAGCTCGCCGAGGCGGCCGGGCTGCATGTGCATGCCAAGAAGGATTCGACCGGCATCTGCTTCATCGGCGAGCGGCCCTTCCGGGAGTTCCTGTCCCGCTATCTGCCCGCTCGCCCGGGTGAGATCCGCACCCTCGAGGGCGACAAGGTGATCGGCCAGCATCAGGGACTGATGCATCACACCATCGGCCAGCGCAAGGGCCTGCAGATCGGTGGCATCAAGGGCAATCAGGACGAGGCCGGCGAACACGATGCCTGGTATGCAGCCGTGAAGGATGTGGCCCGGAACGTGTTGTACGTGGTTCAGGGGCATGACCATCCGGCCCTGCTCAAGGAGCGCATGATCGCGGCGGACCTGAGCTGGGTGTCCGGACGTGACCCCCGCACCCATTGGGTGTACACGGCCAAGCCGCGCTACCGCACGCCGGACGCGCCCTGCGAGATCGACAGCCTTGTGGCAGGACGGGCCGAGATCGCCTTTGCCCAGCCCCAGTGGGCGGTGACGCCCGGCCAGAGCGTAGTGATCTACGAGAGCCGGGTGTGCCTGGGGGGCGGAATCATCGTCGCCTGAGTCAGGCTGTTCCGGAATGCACAACGGGCACCTTGCGGTGCCCGTTTGCTTATGTGGCGGTGCTTGGAATCAGGGGTTCTGGGCCAGGCGCAATGGTGCGTAGGACCAGTTGTTCTCCCAGGCGGCCCGGACCAGGTTGGGGTATTCGGGCTTGCCCAGGCTGCCGTTGTAGCGCCCCAGGGCGCGGAAGAGGTCGCCCTTTTCCATGTCCAGGTAATGGCGCAGGATGGTGCAGCCAAAGCGCAGGTTGGTGCGCATGTGGAAGAGGTTGGTCTCCTGGTTGCCGATGAGCTTCACCCAGAAAGGCATCACCTGCATGTAGCCCCGTGCGCCAGCCGTTGATACGGCGTACTTCTTGAAGCCGCTCTCGACCTGGACGAGACCCAGGACCAGCTGTGGATCGAGGCCGGCCCGGGTGGCTTCGTAGTGCACGGCGCGCAACAGTTCGGAGCGATAGGTTTCGTCCGGAATCCGCTTGGCCAGCCGCCGGGACATCTCGTTGAGCCAGCGGGCCCGTTCTGGATCACGCTGGAAGCTGGGGTCGAGCGGAGCCTGATCTGCGACGGCCGCGTGCAGCGCTGCCTGGGCGCTGGCGGCGAGCGGCTCGTAGAGCTGATTGCCGGCGTGGGCGAGCGAGGTGCCACCCGCCAGCAGCAGTGTCAGCACCACGGAGCCCAGGTGTTGGCGCAAGCCGCTCATCAGCATCAGGCCTTGAGTTTGGCGATCACGGTGGCCGCGACCTCGCCCACCGGCAGCTTGGTGGCTTCAGCGTCGCGGCGGCCCTGGTACTCGACCACGCCTTCCTTCAGGCCACGGTCGCCGATCACCACCCGGTGCGGGGTGCCGATCAGTTCGTTGTCGGCCAGCAGGGAGCCCGGGCGTTCGTCCCGGTCGTCCAGGAAGGCATCGATGCCGGCGGTAGTGAGCTCTGCGTAGAGCGCGTTGGCCGCGTCTCGGACCGCATCCGACTTGGCGTAGCCCATCGGCACGATGGCCACCTGGAAGGGGGCGATGGCGTCCGGCCAGATGATGCCGCGGGCGTCGTTGTTCTGCTCGATGGCGGCGCCGAGGATGCGGGACACGCCGATGCCGTAGCAGCCCATCTCCATGACCTGCTCCTTGCCCTGTTCGTTGAGGAACTTGCAGCCGAGGGCTTCGGAGTACTTGGTGCGCAGCTGGAAGATGTGCCCGACCTCGATGCCGCGGCAGATCTCGAGCGTGCCCTTGCCGTCGGGGGAGGGGTCGCCGGCGACCACGTTGCGCAGGTCGGCCACTTCGGCTTCGGGGAAGTCGCGGCCGATGTTCACGCCGGTGTAGTGGTAGTCGTCCTCATTGGCGCCGGTCACGAAATCCGCCATAACGGCGACGCTGCGATCCATCACCACGCGGCCCTGGAAGCCGACCGGACCCAGCGAGCCGGCGTTGGCGCCGAAGGCGGCGAGGAGGGTGGCGGGGGAGGCGAAGGTCAGCGGGTTCTTCACGCCGGCGATCTTCTGGGCCTTCACTTCGTTCAGTTCGTGGTCGCCGCGCAGCAGCAGCAGCACCGGCTTGTTTCCGGAGGCTTCGTCGCCGTCCACCACGATGGCCTTGACCGTGGCGGTGGCGGGCAGCTTGAGGAAGGCGGACAGTTCATCGATGGTCTTGACGCCCGGGGTGTGCACCTTGGTCAGGGCTGCCGAAGCGGCGGGCCGCGGCGTCGTGGGGGCCAGGGCTTCGGCCAGTTCCACGTTGGCGGCGTAGTCGGAGGCCGGGCAGTAGGCGATGTCGTCCTCGCCGGTCTCGGCGATCACGTGGAATTCATGGGACCCCGTGCCGCCGATCGAGCCGGTGTCGGCGGCCACCGCGCGGAACTTCAGGCCGAGGCGCTGGAAGATGCGGTGGTAGGTGTCGTACATGTTGCGGTACTCCCGCTGCAGATCCTCGAAGGAACTGTGGAAGGAGTAGCCGTCCTTCATGACGAACTCGCGCCCGCGCATCACGCCGAAGCGCGGACGGATCTCGTCGCGAAACTTCATCTGCACCTGATAGAAGTGCTTGGGCAGCTGGCGGTAGCTGCGGATCTCCTTGCGCACCACGTCGGTGATGACTTCCTCGTGGGTCGGCCCGATCACGAAGTCGCGGTCGTGGCGGTCCTTGAAGCGCAGCAGCTCGGGGCCGTAGAAGTCCCAGCGGCCGGATTCCTGCCACAGCTCGGCCGGCTGGACAGCCGGCATCAGCACCTCGATGGCGCCCGCCCGGTTCATCTCTTCCCTCACGATGGCCTCCACCTTGCGCAGGGCACGCAGGCCCAGGGGCATCCAGGTATAGACGCCGCCGGCAAGGCGCTTGATCAGCCCCGCACGCATCATCAGCTTGTGACTGGTGACTTCGGCGTCGGAGGGGGCTTCCTTGAGGGTGGAGAGGAAGAACTGGGAGGCTCGCATGGCGGAATCCGTTATAAGTACAGTCCATGATTTTACCGTGCACACGGTCGGCCGCCAGTGTCTATGTTGCGGCGCACCGAATCAGGGCGTTGTCTTCCGTGCCCGGGGGAAATGTGGAAGAATTCCGGACAGTTCATGAATTAAAGGTTGCACCATGCTCGACCGTGAAGGCTATCGGCCTAACGTCGGCATCATTCTGGTGAATGCGCGCAACGAGGTTTTCTGGGGCAAACGGATACGAGAACATTCCTGGCAGTTTCCGCAAGGCGGAATCAAGCACGGCGAGTCGCCGGAACAGGCCATGTACCGTGAGCTCTTCGAAGAAGTCGGCTTGAAGCCTGAGCACGTCCGCATCATCGGCCGCACACGCGGCTGGTTGCGTTATGAGGTGCCCAAGCACTGGATCAAGCGGGAATGGCGCAACACCTATCGGGGGCAGAAGCAGATCTGGTTTCTGCTCCGGTTGGTGGGGCGCGATTCCGACGTTTGCCTGCGAGCGAGCAATCACCCGGAGTTCGATGCCTGGCGCTGGAGTTTTTATTGGGTTCCGCTGGATGCGGTGATCGAGTTCAAGCGGGGGGTGTATCAGTCCGCGCTCATGGAGTTGGCCCGCCTCTTGTTCCGGGACCGGATTTTTGAGGTCCCCGAGAGTTACCGGCAGTTTGAACGGCCACAGGATCGCCTGGAGCCACCGCCTCCGGGTGCCTGAGGCGGGAAACTCGGCGGAGGTGCCCGTGTCTGAACGTCATTCCTGGATTCGCCGTCATCGAGCGGCGTTCGGCCCGCCCCCGCAAGGGTGCGGGTTTTCCCATGAAGTACCAGAACGGGAGGAGACACCATGGAGCGCCTTAACTATCAGCCGATCAAGCAGTTCCGGGTCAAGAGTGGAACCTGTGAAGTCGCGGATGCCTGGACCCTGACGAAGGTGACCGCCGCGTCGCCTGCCATTGAGGTGATGACCGACCTGCGGCGCATCCCGGCAGCCACCATCGGGGATGCCTTGTCCTTGGCCGAGACCAACCAGAGCATGATTTTGAGAGGGGTCCGGCTGCTCTTTGTGACGGACGCCGCGCGTCGCATCGTCGGCATCGTCACCGCCAATGATCTCCTGGGCGAAAAGCCCACGCGGGTGGCGCAGGCGCGGATGATGCGCCATGAGGAGTTGAGCGTCCGCGATATCATGGTGGCAACCGAAGAACTGGACGCCGTGCATCTTTCCGATGTGCTGCGTGCCGAGGTCGGGCATGTGGTGGCGACCCTCAAGGCCTGTGGGCGCCAGCATGCGCTGGTGATGGAGGAGGCTGCGGACGGGGCGCTCGCCGTGAGGGGCATCTTCTCGGCGTCCCAGATTGCCCGTCAGATGGGGATCCCCTTGCAGACAGCGGAAGTGGCGCGTACTTTTGCCGAGATCGAGGCGGCGATTGCCGGATGATCCCGGCCTGATCCGCCGGCCGGAACGCAGGGCAGGCCGCCTGCCTTGCGACCGGCACCTTTGAAAGTGTTTATGTCAGACAAGATTTGCGGATTGTTCCGCGGGAGGCGGGGCCTTGCCTGCTGCATCCTGGCCCTTGCCCTGGGCGCCTGCTCCACGGAGCGGAAGTCCCTCTTCGAGGAGGAGGCCGTAGCGGAATGGAAGGAGTTGCCGCTGCAGTTGCCGGCCTTTCCCTCGAGCGAAAATCTCATTCCCTTTCAGGTCAGTGCGGATGCGAGCGCATCCTTCTTCATCGACGAGAAGTCCCTTTCGCTGGGGGCTGACGGAATCGTCCGTTACACCCTGGTCGTGAAGGCTGCCGGCGGCGCCGAGAACCTGAGCTATGAAGGGATCCGTTGCGCCACGGCCGAGCGGCGGCTGTATGCGCTGGGGCGGGGGGCGGAGTGGGTCATGTCCCGCAACGATGCCTGGCAACGTATTGTGGACAACGCCTTCAACCGTCAGCACGCGGTGCTGGCCAAGGACTTCTTCTGTCCGCCGGGGAGTGTCCTGCCGGACCGGGATGTCATCGTCCGCCAGCTCCGGAATGCCGCCCGCTTCCGCTGAACCCCGCTTATATTCAGGATTTGTGCACATGCTTGACCAACTGATCATCGGTTTTGACAAGGCCCTGCGTACCGTCTTTGCGCCTGCCGGAACGGTCCGGCCCGTGCCGGGAGGGGACTTGCCGGAGGCGGAGCTTTCCGATGCTGAAAAGCGCAATGCGGCCGCCTTGATGCGCGTGAATCACTGCGGCGAGATCTGTGCGCAGGCGCTCTATCAGGGGCAGGCGATGATGTCGCGCGATGAAGGTATCAAGCGCGCTCTCGAAGGGGCGGCGCAGGAGGAGACCGAGCATCTCGCCTGGACGGAGCGGCGGATTGCTGAACTGGGAGGCCGCAAGAGCTTTCTCAATCCCCTCTGGTATGGGGGCTCGCTGGCCATCGGCATGCTTGCGGCGAAATTTGGCGACGGCGTCAATCTGGGCTTCCTGGCCGAAACCGAGAAGCAGGTCGAGGCGCACCTCAAGAGCCACCTTGACCGTCTGCCCGAGCACGATCTCCGCACCCGGGAGATCGTGGTCCAGATGAAAGTCGACGAAGCTGAGCACGCCGAGACAGCCTGGCGGCTGGGGGCGGTGGAACTCCCCGCTGCCGTCAAGGCGGCCATGAAGGCCAGTTCGCGGGTGATGACCGGGGTGGCCTACTGGGTCTAGTTGAGGCGGCTCCCGGTCGGTTGATCGGGGCGTCAGGCTTCGACGATCTCCCAGGTGTGCTCGATCTCGGCCGTCTTGCCCAGCATGATGGTGGCCGAGCAGTACTTTTCGTAAGACAGCTTGATGGCGCGCTCGACGCTGTCAGGCTTCAGGTTGCGGCCCGTGACCTTGTAGTGAAAGGCGATCCGGGTGAATACCTTGGGGTCGCTCTCGGCCCGGTCGGCCTTGAGGGTCACTGAGCAGTCGGTGACATCCTGGCGGCTGCGCTTGAGGATCAGCACGACGTCGAAGGCGGTGCAGCCTCCGGCGCCCGCCAGCATCATTTCCATCGGGCGTGGGGCGAGGTTGCGACCACCCGCTTCCGGGGCGCCATCCATCATGACCAGGTGGCCTGACCCGGTTTCGGCCATGAAGCTCATGCCGTCGACCCACTTCACCACGCATTCCATAACTCTGTTTTCCTTTCTGTGTACTGACTGTCGATCGGTCTGTGGGCCTTGTTCAGGAAGTAGGCCCGGGTCTGGATTGTAGCCGGGGCCGGGCAGGCTGGAATCCGTTCTTGTGCTGCATTGCAGCATGTCATTTTTTTGCACACTGCGAAATCCGGTGCATAACCCCTTTTTGTGTTGGGGTTATCCACAATAAAAACAGTGGGTTGATGAGGATTTTGAGTGGATAAGCAGTGTTTATGTGTGCATCAAAAGATTTATGCGGCATTGCACAAAAATGACTTGCACCTCCGGGAGGTGGTGGCGATAATGCACTCAGTCCAGTTGCTTTTGTTGTCTGGAGCGACTGAAGAGTGTCTCCTCCACCCTCCTCCTTTGGTGTGGATTTAGCGCAGATCTCCCCGATCTGCGCTTTTTTTTATCTCTCGTCAGGGTTTGACATGGTCGGAAGCTCCGCTGTAGAATCCACGGCTTTCCGAATTATGGTCGTTCCCGGTGTCGGGAAAAGTCTGAGGGATCTTCATGAAAACGTTTTCTGCCAAGCCGCATGAGGTCAAGCGCGACTGGTTCGTCGTGGATGCGACGGATCTGGTCCTTGGTCGGCTTGCTTCCGAAATTGCTCGTCGCTTGCGCGGCAAACATAAAGCCATCTACACCCCGCACGTTGATACCGGTGACTTCATCGTCGTCGTCAATGTCGACAAGCTGCGTGTGACCGGCAACAAGGCTCAGGACAAGAAGTACTACCGTCACTCCGGCTATCCGGGCGGCATCTACGAAACCAACTTCACCAAGCTGCAGCAGCGCTTCCCCGCTCGCGTGCTGGAAAAGGCCGTCAAGGGCATGCTGCCCAAGGGCCCGCTCGGCTACGCCATGCTCAAGAAGCTCAAGTGCTACGCCGGCGGCGAGCACCCGCATTCTGCGCAGCAGCCCCAAGTTCTCGCGATTTAACAGGAGCCGATGATGGCTGTGACTTATAACTACGGTACCGGTCGCCGCAAGTCGGCTGTTGCCCGCGTCTTCATTAAGAAGGGCTCCGGCAATATCGTCGTGAACGGTAAGCCGGTTGACCAGTTCTTCTCCCGCGAAACCGGCCGCATGATCGTGCGTCAGCCGCTGGTTCTGACCAACTTCGTCGACTCCTTCGACATCCTGGTGAACGTCACCGGTGGTGGCGAATCCGGTCAGGCTGGTGCCGTTCGTCATGGCATCACCCGTGCCCTGATCGACTACGATGCTGAGCTCAAGTCCCCCCTCAAGAAGGCGGGTCTGGTGACTCGTGACGCTCGTGAAGTCGAGCGTAAGAAGGTCGGCTTCCGCAAGGCGCGTCGCCGCAAGCAGTTCTCCAAGCGCTAATCTGCTTGGTTGTGGTACCAAAAGGCCGCCTTCGGGCGGCTTTTTGTCATCTTGAAGTGGTATCTTTTCGTGCGCATTCTGGCTTGTCGCCCTGCGGCAGCCGTCAACTCTGGGGGAGAGCATGATCAAGGTTGGTGTGGTGGGTGGTACCGGATATACCGGCGTGGAGATTCTTCGTCTGCTGGCGCAGCATCCGGAAGTGGAGTTGAAGGCCATCACCTCGCGTGGCGAGGCAGGCATGCCTGTGGCGGACATGTTCCCGAGCCTGCGTCGTCGCGTTGATCTGCGTTTCGTGGAGCCGCAGGCGGCCGACCTGGGGGCCTGTGATGTGGTGTTCTTTGCGACGCCGAACGGTATCGCCATGCAGCAGGCTCGGGCGCTCGTCGACGCGGGCGTCAAGGTCATCGATCTGGCGGCGGACTTCCGCATCACGGACATTGCCGAATGGGAAAAGTGGTACGGCATGACGCATGCCTGTCCCGACCTGGTGGCCGAGGCGGTCTATGGCCTGCCCGAGATCAATCGTGCGGCGGTCAAGTCGGCGCGCGTCGTGGCCAATCCGGGCTGCTATCCGACGGCCGTCCAACTGGGCTTCCTTCCGCTGGTGGAGGCGGGGGTTGTGGATGTGGGCAGCCTGATCGCGGATGCAAAATCCGGTGTATCGGGTGCTGGCCGCAAGGCCGAGACTCACATCCTGTTCTCGGAGTCGGCCGACAACTTCCAGGCCTATGGTGTGGCAGGCCACCGCCATCTGCCGGAGATCCGTCAAGGGCTGTCGCGCGCGGCCGGCCAAGCTGTCGGGCTGACTTTCGTTCCGCATCTGACCCCGATGATCCGTGGCATCCATGCAACCCTGTATGCCCGTCTGACCAAGGACGTGGATCTCCAGGCGCTCTTCGAGTCGCGGTATGCCGGCGAGGCCTTTGTGGATGTGATGCCCAAGGGGGCTCACCCGTCGACCCGTTCGGTGCGGTCTGCCAACATGTGCCGGATCGCGGTGCATCGTCCTCAGGGCGGTGATGTGGTCGTGGTGCTGTCGGTGATCGATAACTTGGTCAAGGGGGCGGCGGGTCAGGCGGTTCAGAACATGAACATCCTGTTCGGTCTGCCTGAAACGACCGGGCTTGAGCAGATCCCCTTGATGCCTTGAACTAAAATCGAGTATTTTAGTCAACTATATGCATCGGGGTGGCTTGACCGTCGTCGGGGCCCTGACCATAATTTCAAGATACCTTTGAAGGAGTAGTCCAATGAACGCCGTGACCGAGATGCCCGTGCCGCTCGTTTTTACCGATAGCGCTGCAAGCAAAGTCAAGGATCTGATCATCGAAGAAGGCAACCCGGACCTGAAACTCCGTGTGTTCGTGACCGGCGGTGGCTGCTCCGGCTTCCAGTACGGTTTCACCTTTGATGAAATCCGCAACGACGACGATACGGTCATGGAGAAGGATGGCGTCATGCTGCTGATCGATCCGATGAGCTACCAGTATCTGGTGGGGGCTGAGATCGATTACTCCGAGGGCCTCGAGGGCTCCCAGTTCGTCATCCGTAACCCGAATGCGACCAGCACCTGCGGCTGTGGTTCGTCGTTCTCTGCTTGACCTGCGGCAGCGAAGACGGGGCTTGGAATGAAAACGGGGGCTTCGGCCCCCGTTTTTACTTTGTGCCCAGCGCGTGGTTCAGTCGATCTGGGCGGCCTGGGTTGTCTGGATGCGTGCCAGGTTGGCGGCGAGCGGTTCCATCTGGCCGCGGAAGCGTGCCAGGGCGCTGCCTGAGAGTGGCTGGGCGTCGGGCAGGCGTGCCGTCAGGGGGTCCTGGTGGACGTCGTTGATGCGCAGTTCGTAGTGCAGGTGGGGGCCGGTGGCCCAGCCTGTGCTTCCCACCCGGCCGATCGTCTGGCCCTGGCTGACCCGGCTGCCTTGCCGGAGGCCGCTCGCGAAGCTGCTGAGGTGTCCGTAGGCCGTCGTGTAGCGGTCGCCGTGACGCAGGACCACGAAGTTGCCGTAGCCGTTCCTGCGGCCGATGAACTCGATCGTTCCATCGGAGGTGGCCTTGACTGCCGTACCGTGAGGCGCAGCGTAGTCCACCCCCTTGTGTTCCCGCCAGGTTCCGAGGATCGGATGCAACCTCATCGAGAAGCCTGAGCTGACCCGGGAAAACTCCAGAGGTGAGCGCAGGAATCCGGCCTTGTGGCTGCGTCCGTCGGCGTTGTAGTAGTCGGTGTCGCCATTGGGGTGGGTGAATAGGAATGCAGCATGGCGCCGCCCCTGGTTGATGAACTCCGCGGCGAGGATCCGGCCGGTCTTGACTGCCCTGCCTTGGTGATACAGCACTTCATAGATCACATTGAAGCGGTCGCCGCGGTGAACGTCGGTGTGAAAATCGATGTCATCGCCGAAGATCCGCGAAAGCTCCTCCGCAATGCTGTCGGGCAGGCCAGCATTGTCCATGGCGGCGAACAAGGATGACTGGACCACGCCGCCCTGCATGTGGGTGCGCACCTCCAGTCGGGCGGCTTGTGGCGTGATGCGCAATTTCCCATCCGAACTGTCCAGCGTATGGATGATGTCCGATCCGGGGCGGTGGAGCGAGGCGGAGTGCATGTTCCCTTCCGCGCTGGTGGCCACCGTGATCAGGGTGCCAGGGGCGGTGATGCCCTTGAGCTGGCGGCCTGCGGCGAGCGCATTGATCTGGGCGCTCAGGCCGGCGCTGGTGACGCCGAGTCGCCTGAGGGCGCCTGCAAGGCTTTCGCCTGCTCTGATGCGGTCTTCCCGGATGAACGGGCGGGGGTCGGTCTGTTCGATCTGAATGGTGGGGGGTGTCAGGGGCTGGACGATGGTCTCGGTCTTGACATTCGGCTCGCTGCCGCCTGGAACCACCGCAATGGCGGTGGCCATGCCGGCAGCCGAGATCAGGGCAAGCCCGGACAGGCTCCAGCGCCTGGTCGGGGTGCTTTCGCGCAGCATTTTCAGATGCGCTAGAATCAGCCACTTTTCTCCAAGCATCGGACTTTCCAAGCAAAACAAGCCGCGAAGTCTAACAAAAACGATGCGAGTCTGGACTTTTGCAAGGACAAATATGACCGATATCACTGCGGCCCTCGAGCTGATCAAGCGTGGGGCCGACGAGCTCCTCATCGAAGCCGAGCTGGTCGAAAAGCTCAAGAAGGGCCAGCCTCTGCGGGTCAAGGCCGGTTTTGATCCGACCGCGCCTGACCTGCATCTGGGGCATACGGTGCTCATCAACAAGCTGCGTCACTTTCAGGAGCTGGGGCATCAGGTGCTGTTTCTGATCGGCGACTTCACCGGGATGATCGGTGATCCGTCGGGCAAGAACACGACCCGCCCGCCGCTGACCCGCGAGCAGGTGTTGGAGAATGCCCGTACCTATCAGGAACAGGTTTTCAAGATCCTCGATCCCGAGAAGACCGAGGTCTGCTTCAACTCCACCTGGATGGAAGCGCTGGGCGCGTCCGGGATGATTCGGTTGGCGGCGCAGCACACCGTCGCCCGCATGCTGGAGCGCGACGATTTTGCCAAGCGCTACGCAGGGCAGCAGCCTATCGCGATCCATGAGTTCCTTTACCCGCTCTGTCAGGGGTATGACTCGGTTGCCATGAAGGCGGACATCGAGCTGGGCGGTACCGATCAGCGCTTCAACCTGCTCGTCGGGCGTGAGCTGCAGAAGCACTATGGTCAGGCGCCGCAGTGCGTGCTGACCATGCCGCTGCTCGAGGGGCTGGATGGCGTCAATAAGATGTCCAAGTCCCTGGGGAACTACATCGGGATCTATGAGCCGCCGACGGAGATCTTCGGCAAGGTCATGTCCGTTTCGGACGAGTTGATGTGGCGTTACTACGATCTGCTCTCATTCAAGCCGATCAGCGAGATCCGTGCCCTGCGCACATCCATCGAAGAAGGGCGGAATCCGCGCGACGTGAAGGTCCTGCTTGCCCAGGAACTGGTGGCCCGCTTCCACGGCCAGGCTGCCGCGGTGGCTGCGCTTGAGGATTTCGAGGCTCGCTTCCAGCGCAATGCGATTCCCGACGACATCCCCGAGGTGACCCTCGATGCTGTCGATGGTGGGCTGGGTGTTGCGGCCATCCTCAAGCAGGCGGGTCTGACGTCCAGTACCTCGGAGTCGCTGCGCATGATCGATCAGGGCGGGGTGCGCATCGATGGCGAAAAGCTGACGGACAGGGCTACTGTCGTGAAAGCGGGGAGTGTGGTGGTGCTGCAGGTAGGGAAGCGCAAGTTTGCTCGTATCTCTGTGTGCTGAATTTATTTTCCCAATCTTCTTGACGCAATCTGATAGCTCTATATAATTCGCCTCCTTCGCTGCAGCGCAAACGGAAACGTAGCGCTGGGGCGGTGAAGGGGGTTTCGGATCAAATTCGGAATCTGCGTTGAGTGGGTTGTTTTCAGCGGTATCTGCTAAAAACAATCACTTGACAGGGTTTGAAAGCTCTGTAGAATGCGCACCTCTTCGCTGCAGCGCAAACGGAAACGTGGCGCTGGAGTGGTGGAGAGGGGTTCTGGAAGAAGTTTTCCGGGGTCTGCGCTTCAAGTGTTTGTTCTTCGGTGTTGCTTCTCGAAAAACAAATTGCTTGACAGGGTTTTGAGGATCTGTATAATGCGCACCTCTTCGCTGCTGATGCAGCAGTTCTTTAAAAAGATGAACAACCGATAGGTGTGGGTACTCGGTTCTGAGGGGCGTCTGGTAGGGCTTTCGGGCTTTATACCAGAAGCTAC
>JAFLDU010000294.1 GCA_017309145.1 Zoogloea sp.
TATGATGTGTTGTCACGATTACGCAAAGACCACCATGGCTGGCCTGGACGAAACCACGAAGATCCCAACCGAGATCAAGCTACATCAGAAATCCCGCATCATCGAATTGAGCTTCGAGGGCGAACCGCCGAATGGACCTCGCGGGCTCCTTCCTGCTTGAGGAAGTCGATGATGGCGGCCAGGGTGTGGCCTTCGTCGAGGATGTCGTCGAGCACCAGCACCGTGCGGTCGCGCAGGTCCTGCGTCGGGCGGACCCGCCAGTCCAGCAGCGTGCCCTGCAGGGCGTGGCCGTAGCGGGTGGCATGCAGGTAGGCCAGCTCAAGCGGGAAGGGCAGGCGTGGCAGCAGGCGGCCGGCGAGGATCAGGCCGCCGTTCATCACCACGTAGACCAGCGGGTTCTTGTCCTGCAGGCGCACCGTGATGTCGGCGGCCAGCTGGTTGAGCGCCGCGTCCACCTCGGCCGGGGTGCATAGACAGTCGGCCTCTTCACGGGCCCGACGGATTTCTTCGAGATCGACGTTCATGGTGGTCAGTCGGAGAGTCAGGAAATCAGTGCGCGGACCCGCCTCACCAGCTGCCAGCCCATCCAGGCGCGGCGGGCCCAGCGCAGGCCGGCACGCGGGCGGGTCACCAGCAGGAAGATACCGACGCCGGACAGCAGTGGCGCGTTGTCGCGGGCCCAGCGCACGCCGTCGCTGATCCGGTCGATGCCGTGCAGCACGGGCGCGAAGGCCTGGGCGTGATGCACCAGCGCGTCCCGCTGTTCGGCGCTGCGGATCTGCAGGCGCTGCTTGCGCAGGGCCAGTTCGACCAGTTCGGGGTTCATTCGCGGGAGCGCAGGGCGTCGCGGTCCTGGGCCAGTTCGGCCAGGCTCGAGGCAAACAGACGGGATCCCGAGCGCATGCGGGCGGCGGCCCGGGTGGCGGCCCAGATGCCGGCGGCCAGCAGGCCGGCGGTGGCCAGGCCGAGGGCCAGCAGGCGCTGGCTGTCCCAGAGCAGCACGGTCAGGAAGGCCAGCAGGAAGACCACGCCAAAACCGATGAAGAGCGCGGCGAGCACCGTGTCGAAGAGAAAGCCGGCGGCGCGCAGCTTTTCTTCCTTGAGCTCGACGGCAAAGAGTTCCAGCCGGGTCTGGACGGTTGCCAGCCCGGAATCGGCGAGCCCCCGGAGGGACTCGCCGAGGCGCGAGGGCGCGGGTTCGCTCATGGGGAGCGGGCTTAGCGACGATTGACCAGAAGGCCGAGCAGGAAGCCCACGCCCGCGGCCACGCCGACGGACTTCCAGGGGTTGTCATGGACGTAGTCGTCGGTAGCCCGGGCGGCGGCCTTGGTTTTCTGCACCACGGCTGCTTCCAGATCCTGCAGCTTGTACTTGGCGGAGGTGAGTTTCTCGCTCAGACGGCCACGTACGTCCGCGACCTTGTCACCGGCCTGGCCGGCGGTGAGCTTGAGCAGTTCCTCGGTGTCGGCCACCACGGCCTTGAAATCGGAAACCAGTTTGTCCTTGGTAACTTGTGCGTCGCTCATGACGTTCTCCGTATGTTGTGCGGAATGAAAGGAAGGTGGGTGGGGCCGCTTGTCATGGCCCTCTATGATTCCTGACCTAGGCTAATCTCATTCGTTCCCCGTGGCAAATGCGCGCCGGCCCTCATTCCACGGCTGCAACGGGGGGCTTGCGGCCGCGCAGGCGGCCATTCAGGCGGGCGATCAGATCCTCCAGGTCATCCACGTAGGTGTACACCGCCGGCACCACCAGCAGGCTCAGCAGCGTGGAGCTGATCAGGCCGCCGATCACGGCGATCGCCATCGGCGCGCGGAAGCTCGGGTCGGCCCCCAGGCCCATGGCGATGGGCAGCATACCCGCCCCCATGGCGAGGGAGGTCATGACGATCGGGCGGGCCCGCTTGCGGCAGGCATCCACCAGGGCATCGAAGCGGCTCATCGGGGCGCCGCCGCGGCCACGGCGGGCTTCGATGGCGTACTCGATGAGCAGGATGGAGTTCTTGGTCACCACCCCCATCAGCATCAGCAGGCCGATCAGCGACGGCATGGAGAAGCTGCTGTGGGTCGCCAGCAGGGCCACGAAGGCGCCGCCGATGGCCAGCGGCAGGGCCGCCAGAATGGTCACCGGCTGGGTGAAGCCCTTGAACAGCAGCACCAGCACCATGTAGATGCACAGCACGCCGATGCCCATCGCCAGCCCGAAGCTGCCGAACAGTTCCTGCATCATCTCTGCGTCGCCCGAGTCGGCCAGGCGCACGCCCGGCGGCAGCGTGCGCAGGCTTGGCAGAGCCAGGGCCTCGTTGTAGACCTCGCCCAGCTCGCGCTGGCCGAGTTCCACTTCGAGGATCACGTTGCGGCTGCGGTCCATCCGGTTCACCTGGGCCGGGCCGCTGTCGATGCGGATGTCGGCCACGTTGGCGAGCTGCACCGGGCCGTGGCGGCCGGGCACGGTGAGGCGCCCGATGGCCTCCAGGTCGGCCCGCACATCGTTGCTCAGCTTGACCCGGATCGGCACCTGGCGGCGCTCCAGGTTGAGCTTGGCGAGGCCCACATCGTAGTCACCGGCGGTGGCGATGCGCACCGTGTCGCCGATGGCGTCGGCGGTTACGCCCAGGTCGGCGGCGCGGGCGAAGTCCGGGCGCAGCACCACCTCGGGGCGCACCAGGCTGGCGCTGGAGGTGATGTTGCCGACGCCCTGCAGGGTGCGCAGGTCACGGGTGGCGGCCTGGGCGGCGGTGGCCAGGGCGGCCGGGTCGTCGCTCTTGAGCACCAGGATCATCTTGACCCCGGAGTCCGCCGGACCGACCGTGATGCGCATGCCCGGCAGCTTGGCCAGCCGCTCGCGCATCTCCACCTCCACCGCCTGCTGGTTGCGCGGCCGGGTGGTGCGGTGGCTGAGGGTGACGGTGAGCACGGCGCGGCGTACCTCGGCCGCGGCGCCGGGATTGAAGCCGTCGCCAGCGGCGCCGCCGCCCACCGAGCTGAACACCGTTTTCACGTCGGGCATGTCGCTGATGGCGGCACGTGCCTGTTCGGCCGCGTCCCAGGTTTCGCGCAGGGTGCTGCCGGGGGGCAGCTCCACGTTCACCAGGGTCTGGGCCCGGTCGGCCGGCGGCACGAAGCCGGTGGGCAGCAGGGGGATCAGCATCACCGAGCCGACAAAGAAGGCGATGGCGCCGAGCAGGGTCAGCAGGCGGTGGCGCAGGCACCACTGCATGCTGCGCATGTAGGCCCGCATCATGCGGCCCTCGGGCAGCTCGCCGTGGGCCACCGGCTTGAGGAAGTAGGCGGCCATCATCGGGGTGAGCAGGCGGGCCACCACCAGGGAGGCCAGGATGGCCAGCACGGCGGTCCACCCGAATTGCTTGAAGAACTTGCCGGCGATGCCCGCCATGAAGGCGGTGGGCAGGAACACCGCGACCAGGGCGAAGGTGGTGGCGATCACCGCCAGGCCGATCTCGTCGGCGGCCTCCATGGCGGCCTGGATGGGCGTCTTGCCCATGCGCAGGTGGCGGGCGATGTTCTCGATCTCGACGATCGCGTCATCCACCAGGATGCCCACCACCAGTGCCATCGACAGCAGGGTCACGGTGTTGAGGGTGAAGCCGAACCAGTACATGCCCAGGAAGGTGGGGATCACCGAGAGGGGCAGGGCCATGGCGGCGACCACCGTGGCGCGCCAGTCGCGCAGGAACCACCACACCACCAGCACGGCCAGCAGGGCGCCCTCGTAGAGCAGCTGCATGGAGCCGTCGAAGTTCTCCTGCACCGGCGCCACGTTGTCGTAGGCGTGCACGATGCGCAGCTCCGGGTGGGCAGCCTGCAGCTCGTCGATGGCCTTCTGCACGCCGGCCGCCACGGTGATCTCGCTGGCCCCCTTGGTACGGGAGACCTCGAAGCCGACCACCGGCTTGCCGTCGAGCAGGGCCACCGAGCGGCGCTCGGCCGTGGTGTCGGTGATGCGGGCGATGCGCTCCAGGCGCACGCTGCGGCCTTCGGCCAGGGGGATGTCGATGGCCGCCAGGTCGGCGGCGCTGGCCACCGTGGCGATGGTGCGCACGGCCTGCTCGCCGCCGCCGACGTCGCCGCGGCCGCCGGGGGCCTCCAGCTGGGACTTGCGTAGCTGACGGGACACATCGGCGGCGCTCACCCCCAGGGCCGCCATGCGGTCGGCGTCCAGCTCCACCCGGATCTCGCGCAGCAGGCCGCCCATGCGCTTGACCGCACCGACGCCCTTCACGGCGAGCAGGCGCCGGGTGAGGGTGTCATCCACCAGCCAGCTCAGGGCTTCCTCGTCGAGCGTGGGAGAGGTCACGGTCCAGGCGCCGAGGGGCCGCCCGGCGGTGAGGATCTTGGCCACCACCGGCTCGCGTACGTCGGCCGGCAGGTCGGAGCGCACCCGGCTCACCGCCGCGCGGACCTCGGTCTCGGCTTCGTTGGCGTTCTTTTCCAGCTCGAACTCGATGGAGATGGTCACCTCCCCGTCGAGGATGTTGGTGTACATCTTCTTGATCTGGGCCAGGGTGGCGATGCTGTTTTCCAGCTTGCGCGCCACCTCGGTTTCCAGGGTACCGGGGGCGGCGCCAGGCAGGCTGGCACTGACCGTGACCACCGGCAGTTCGATGTCGGGGAAGTCCTGCACGCCGGAGCCGCGGAAGGCCAGCAGGCCGGCCAGGGTCAGCAGAGCGAAGAGCAGGATCGCCGGGATGGGGTTGCGGATGGAGAGCGCGGAGAAGTTCATGGCGTGCCGCTCACTTGCCCTTGGTGGCGCTGCTGCCGGCCGCGGTGACCTGCACCAGGTCGCCGTCGCTCAGGAAGCCGGCACCGCTGGCCACCACCCGGGCGCCGGCCGGCAGGGGGGTGTTGATTCCGACCCGCTCGGCGTCCCGGTAGCCGACGTCCACCTTGGTCTGGGTCACGCGCTGGTCGGCGCCCACCAGGAAGATGAAGTTGAAGCCGTCGCGCATGGCCACCGCCTGGCGCGGCAGGGTCAGGCCGCGGCCCTTGCCCAGCTCGAACTCGCCGCGGGCGAACATGCCGGCCTTGAGCGGTGCGTCGGCGCCATTGCCCGCACTGGCGGGGAGATCCACATAGACCAGGGCGTTGCGGGTCTGGCTGTCCACGGTCGGGGCAATGGTGCGCACCACGCCGGTTACCTTGCCGCCGGCGGGCGGGGTGACGACGACCTTCTGGCCGACCTTGAGCCGGGTCAGCTCGGCGGCAGGCACCTCGGCCCGCCATTCGAGGCGGTGTTGGCGGATCAGGCGGTACAGCTCCTGGCCTTGAGGCACAACGGCGCCGAGGGTGGCGACAGGGGCACGGAAGGAGATCACGCCGTCGTCACTGGCTACCACCCGGGTGTGCCGGACGCGCAGGTCGGCGGCGTCGAGGCCGGCCCGGGCGGCCTTGACGCGGGCGTCGGCGGCAGTCTCGGCGGTGAGGTATTGCTGCAGCTGCTGGGGGCTCAAGGCGCCGGTCCCGTCGACGCTGCGGGCCCGGGCGGCGTTGGCGCGTGCCTCAGCCAGCGCGGCCTCCGCCTCGGCCAG
>JAFLDU010000295.1 GCA_017309145.1 Zoogloea sp.
TTTTTCTTTGTTGGTGTTTACTGATGCACAATTATATCGACTTACTTGGGATGGAACTCAAAAACATCATGAACTGCTAAATAAGCAATTACCACATTTTTTCTCGTCTGTTACTTTGTACGATGCCGTCCAGCCTATGGGCGACCTGCGCGACACCATCCGGGCGATGCACAGGGATGGCGACCTTTCCCGGCGAGCTGTTGTCTCGGGAGGCCCCATGGGGGAGGTGGAGTCAGTCTTCAATGAACTGATCGCGAGTTTCCAGGGCATCGTGGGCAAGGTGATCTTCGACGCCCATCGGGTTCACGAGGCCGCAGGCATGTTGTCCGGTCACGCCGGGAGGGTGGTCGAGGGCTCAAGCAATCAGCAGGCCGCCGCCGAGAGCATGGTGCTTGCCATCGAGCAAATGACCTCTGGCGTCAGCGCCGTGGCGGAGCACGCCAGCCACACTGCAGTGAACGCCCAGTTGGCGCGGGAGCTGTCGGTGAAGGGGGCTGAAATCGTCCAGAGTGCGTCCGCGGAGATCGAGCAGATTGCCCTCTCGGTCGAGCAGTCGGCGCGGGTCATCAGTGCCCTTGGCGAACGCTCGGAGGCGATCAGTGGCATCGTCAAGGTGATCCGCGAGATTGCGGACCAAACGAATCTGCTGGCGCTCAATGCCGCCATCGAGGCGGCACGGGCTGGCGAGCAGGGGCGTGGGTTTGCTGTCGTTGCTGACGAGGTGCGCAAGCTCGCCGAGCGTACCTCCACGGCAACAACGGAGATCGGCACGATGATCTCGGCCATTCAGCAAGAGACCCGGACAGCGATTGCCTCCATCGATGCGGGCAGTGCGCAGGCCCGCTCAGGAGCGGCCCTGGCGCAGCGGGCGGCAGGCTCCCTGCAGCAGATCAATGAGGGGGCCCATGGGACGATGGAGAAGGTGGACGCCATTGCGCTGGCCATCAATGCACACCGTCGCGAGGCGGAGCAGATCGTCGGGCATGTCCGTCAGATCATGGACATGGTCGGACGCAACTCGGCCGGCGCCCGGGAAACCCTGGATGAGGCCGACAGCCTGAGCGGATTGGCCGCCAACCTCAAGGATATCCGCCGCGTCTTCAAGCTGGGGACAGAAGGGGAGCGGGCGATGGTGATACACAAGAAGATGCCCGAGCGCGTCCGGGAGGCCGCACGCCAGGTCGGCATGCTGCTGGAGCAGGCCGTGGTTGCGGGGCAGGTCCGCGAGGACGACCTGTTTGACGAGACCTACCGCCCCATCGCCAGTACGAGACCGCAGAAGTACAGCACGCGCTTCGACACATTGACCGATCGCATCCTGCCTATCCTCCAGGAGCGCCTGCTCGATGGAAATGCCGAAATGGTCTACGCCATTGCCACCGACCGAAACGGCTACGTTCCGACCCATAACAAGCGATTCTCTCTGCCGCTCACGGGTGACTACGACAAGGATTTCGTCGGCAACCGCAGCAAGCGTATTTTCGATGATCCGGTCGGCAAGGAGTGTGGCCGGCATGAAATGCCCTTCCTCATCCAGACCTATCGACGGGATACGGGGGAGATCATGCATGACATCTCCTCTCCGGTCTATGTGAATGGGCGGCACTGGGGCGGCTTCCGGATCGGCTACCGGGCCTGATCGGCCCGACATGCCGGGATGTGTCTGGCCCGCCTGCGTGCGGGCCTTTTAGATGGGTGGAAGTACCTGCCCCAGGTCACTTTCAAAGCCTCAAGATTGTTTGTCCCCCGCCGATATTGTTTGCACATCGGAACCTGCACCATTGGGTCGGCAGGGGACCGAGACGGAGATTGAGCATGTCCGAACTTCTCAAGAACATCGATGCGCGCACCCGGCTGGCGGGTACCAACAAGCTGGAGATCCTGCTCTTCACCCTCGGGGTGGACCCCCGCACGGGGCGGAGGGAGACCTTCGGGATCAATGTCTTCAAGGTGCGTGAGGTCATGCGTACGCCGCCGATCACCGCGGCCCCTGAAATGCCGTCTTCGGTTGAGGGGATGGTCAGCCTGCGTGGCGTCCTGGTGCCGGTGGTGGATCTGGCCAAGTATGCGGGCATGGGCTCCGACAGCCCCCGCGACATCATGATCGTGACCGAATACAACGGGCACACGCAGGGCTTCCTGGTCGAGGCGGTGGATACCATCCTGCGGCTCGACTGGTCCCAGATGCGTGTGCCGCCCGACATGCTGACAGCCAACCTGGGCGGCCTGGTTACGGCCGTCACCGAATTGCCCGGCCCCAAGCTGGTGATGCTGCTCGATGTGGAGAAGGTCCTCTCCGAAACCACCCGCTACGACGACGAGTTCCTGTTCAAGGGGATCGAGCCGATCGTCGTGGATGAGCCGCTCACGGTGTATTTCGCCGACGACTCCTCCGTAGCCCGCAAGCAGATCGAGCGGACGCTCGATGTGCTGGGGGTGCGCTATGTCGGTACGGTCAATGGCCGGGCGGCCTGGGATGAGCTGGAGAAGCTGGCCTCCTACGCAGCGTCCTCAGGCCGCAAGGTGAAGGATCTGGTGGCCTTGATTCTCACCGATGTGGAAATGCCCGAGATGGACGGCTATATCCTCACCAAGAAGATCAAGTCCGACCCTCGTTTCGAGGGGATCCCGGTGATCATGCATTCGTCCCTGTCCGGCATGTCGAACCAGCAGTTGGGGCGTTCGGTCGGTGTCGACGAATACGTGGCCAAATTCGAACCCCAGCGTCTCGCGGAAGTGCTGCGTCGCCTGATCACCCAGCGCGCCACTGCAACCAAGACTGCCTGAGTACAGAGGATCATGATGAACATGGATCATGTCGATCGCGGGCTCCTCGAAGCCGTTGATGCCCGTACCAAGCTGGCGGGTTCCAACCGCATGGAAATCCTGCTGTTCTCCCTGGGGACCCAGGAGATCTTCGGGATCAACGTATTCAAGGTCCGGGAGGTGTCCCGCACGCCTTTCATCACCAAGGCGCCTAACATGCCGAATGGTGTGGAGGGGCTGATTTCCCTGCGCGGCAATGTCATCCCGGTCCTGGCCTTGGCCAAGGTCATGGGCATCGCCTCCCCCAGCGATCCCCTCGGCGGCTCCATGATGGTCACCGAGTACAGCAAGCGGACCCTGGGCTTCCTGGTCCACGAAGTGGACCGGATCATCCGGGTCGAGTGGGACAAGGTCCGCGCGCCGGACAACGTGACGTCCGGGGCCCATCATTTCATCACCGCGATCACCGAGCTGCAGGATGGCAAGCTGGTCTCCATCCTGGACGTCGAGACGATCCTGGCCAGCACCTTCGGCGAGGCCGTGGTGGGCCAGATCCATCCCCTCGAAGGCGGGCACGACGTCAATCTCTTCTTCGTGGACGACTCGGCCGTGGCGCGCAAGAAGATTGCGGAAACCCTTGACAAGCTCGGCGTCCGACACAAGCATGCCCTCAACGGCCTGGAAGCATGGACCCGGCTCGAGGGCATGGCCAATCACGCGCAGCAAAGGGGCGTGCCCCTGCGCGAAGAACTCAGCCTCATCCTGGTCGATGCGGAAATGCCGGAGATGGACGGCTACGTCCTCACCCGCAACATCAAGGCGGATGCCCGATTCGAAGGCATTCCCGTCGTCATGCATTCATCCCTGTCGTCGGAAGCCAACCGGGCGATGGGCAAGAGTGTCGGCGTCGACTCCTATGTCGCGAAGTTCGATGCCGATGTCCTGGCGGATACCCTGCGCCCCCTGCTCATGCGGGCCTACCGGGATTGAACGGAGATTTACAATATGTCGGACCCCAAAATGAAATTTCTGGTTGTTGACGATTTTTCGACCATGCGGCGAATCGTTCGCAACCTGCTCAAGGAGCTTGGCTTCACCAATGTGGATGAAGCCGAGGACGGGCAGATCGCACTGCAGAAGCTCAACTCCCTGCCCTTCGACTTCGTGGTGACGGACTGGAACATGCCGAACATGGACGGCCTGACCCTGCTCCAGAACATCCGCGCGACGCCTTCCCTGAAGCATCTGCCCGTGCTGATGATCACGGCGGAGGCCAAGAAGGAGAACATCATCGCTGCCGCGCAGGCGGGCGCGAGCGGCTACATCGTGAAGCCCTTCACCGCGGCGACCCTGTCTGAGAAGCTCGAAAAGATCTTCGAAAAGATGGGCAAGAAGGCCGCCTGACGGCCGCCGACCAAGACGGAGCTTCATCATGGCAAAACGTCTCAAATTTGATGAATCGGGCGACAGTGATGATCTGCAAGCCCTTTTCGACAGCATTGCGGGTACCCCAGCCGTTACGCCTCAGCCGCATCTCGAAGTGGTTTCCCCGAAGACAGCGTCGGGTGGAGATGATGACGAACTGCAAGCCCTTTTCGATACCGTCGCCAGCGAATACGAGGCCCCTGACGAGGCCCAGGCGGATGCCCCGGCGCACAGCTGCGACAAGGTTTTCAACCGGATCGGCGTGATGACCCGGCAACTCCACGACACCCTCCGCGAACTCGGCTATGACCGCAGCCTCCAGGAGGCCGCCCACGCCATCCCGGACGCGCGTCAGCGTCTCACCTATATCGCCGAGATGACCGAGCAGGCGGCGAGCAAGGTGCTCAACGCCACCGACATTGCCAAGCCCATCCAGGACCGCACCGAAGCCTCGGCCCGCGCCTTGCAGGCACGCTGGGACCGGCTCTACGCCAATCAGATGACGCCGGAGGAATTCCGCGTGCTGGCCGGGGAGACCCGCGGGTTTCTGGGCGAAGTGGCCCAGGGCAGCCGGGAGACCGGCGCCCAGCTGATGGAAATCATGATGGCCCAGGATTTCCAGGATCTGACCGGGCAGGTCATCAAAAAAGTGGTCGATCTGGCCCAGGGGCTGGAGAAGCAGTTGCTGCAGGTGTTGATCGAGGCCATGCCTGCCGAACGCAAGGCTGAGGCGCCGGATACTCTGATGAACGGGCCGGTGATCAATGCGGTGGGGCGAGACGATGTTGTGTCCAGCCAGGAACAGGTGGACGACCTGCTGGAAAGCCTGGGTTTCTGACCCGGCCGGTAGCGGGCTATCCCGCAAGGAGCGAATGCAATGAGCGATTTTTCGGGAATGGAAGACCTGCTTCAGGACTTCCTCGTGGAGGCAGGTGACCTCCTGTCGGGTGTCGACAACAAGCTGGTGGACCTGGAGCGCGCGCCGAACGACACGGGCCTGCTCAACGACATCTTTCGCGGATTCCACACCATCAAGGGGGGCGCCGGCTTCTTGAATGCAGCCGAGCTCGTCACCCTCTGCCACCTGACCGAGAACCTGTTCGACAAGCTGCGGAACGGCGAACTCGAGATCACGCCGGATGTGATGGATGTGATCCTGTCCTCCACCGGCGCCGTGCGCGACATGTTCGGCTACCTCGAGCAGGGGGTCCAGCCCGGTCCGGCGGATCCCCATCTGATCGAGAATCTCCGCCTCGCCATTGCCGGCAACCTGTCCCATGCGTCGGCCGCGCCGTCTGCGCCCCCGACGCCCGTCCGGGCT
>JAFLDU010000296.1 GCA_017309145.1 Zoogloea sp.
CCAGGAGGGTGCCGGTCCAGTTCCGCCAGCGTCCGGTGGCCGTCAGTTTGCGGAACTGGCGATCACGGTCGCCCAAGCGTTCCAAGGCAAGTTGTGCCCGGCGGGCCAGGAAGCGGTCGCTGGAGGCATCCTCGCCGACCACCTCAGTGGCGGCCCGGCTCGCCCAGTCGGCATCGGCTTCATTCCAGTGCGGGGAGGTGCCTGGGGGGCTTTCGAGGCTGCGGACGAGTAGAACCAGGCGGGCGGAGGTTTCGTTCATGGGCGGGAGATGATGAGCGGACATGCAAGTGTACTACCGGCACGGCTGTCTGGCGGGCATCCGGTGCTGTCCGCCCGGCTGCTCGTCCGCCGTATGGTGGGGCTTCACCAGATCATCAAGATGCACTGCAGCATTTGATCAATTGATCTACTCATAAATTCTGCTGTTTTCAACAATCTCGAGATTGGTTGTGAATATCCTATAAAAATCATGGCTTTGCTTTTTCGGGCACAGGCCTTGTAAGAGAGTTCCTTCGTGATGTTCCCGATTGAGGAAAAGATGATCGATCCGACAAGTCCGCCACCGGTAGATGTAAACCGCAAGTACGTGAGGCTGGTGGAGCGGCGACCTGATGGCCTGGTGGAGTTCGAGTTCTCCATTTCGGACCCGGCCCTCTTCGTCGAGATGCTGCTGCCGGAAGCAGCCTACGAGGAGTTCTGCCAGACCAACCGGGTGATCCTGCTGGAAGGCACCCGACCCGAGTCGGCCGATGACGGCGATTTCAACTGGAGCCTCCATGAGGCCACCCATCAACGCTTCAGATAAGCAGCCCGGGCCTCGCCCGGTATTTCAATAAAGAAGGAGGAGACATAATGCATATCGATCTGCGCACGGTATCCATCAAGCCGCAGCGGCAAACCTTTGATCACATTGCCCGACGCATCGGTCCGGACAAGGCGGCCTCTCGTTACCAGGAAGGCACCCTGGACGTCCAGGCCACCCACAATTTCCACTACCGTCCCACCTGGGATCCGGAGCACGAGATCTTCGACGCGTCCCGCAGCGCCATCAAGATGGCCGACTGGTATGCCTTCAAGGATCCGCGCCAGTTCTACTACGGCGCCTACACCCTGGCCCGCGCCAAGCAGCAGGAGACCGCCGAGTCGAACTTCGATTTCGTCGAAGGGCGTGGCCTGGCCGAGACCCTGCCGGCGGAGCTGAAGGAGACTGTGCTCAAGCTCCTGATTCCCCTGCGCCATGCGGCCTGGGGCGGCAACATGAACGGCGCCTTCATCACCGCCTATGGCTACGGTACGGCGCTGACCCAGCCCTGCCTGTACCACTCGATGGACCAGCTGGGCATCGCCCAGTACATCACCCGGGTCGGCCTGCTGCTGGGGGACGACGTGGAGGTACTCGACGAGGCCAAGAAGCACTGGATGGAAGACAGCGCCTGGCAAGGCCTGCGCCGTTACGTGGAAGACTGCTTCGTGCTGAAGGACCCGATGGAGGTCTATGTGGCCCAGATGGTGGCCCTGGATGGTCTGCTGTATCCGCTGGTGTACGAAACCATCATCGACAACGTGCTGGCGTCCCAGGGCGGTACCCCCATCGCCATGCTCACCCAGTTCATGACCGACTGGTATGCCGAGACCAAGAAGTGGGTGGATGCCACGGTCAAGACGGCTGCCGCCGAGTCCCCCGAGAACAAGGCCCAGCTGGAAAAGTGGATCACCCACTGGCGCGACCGTGCGGCCGCAGCCCTGATGCCCGTCGCCCAGATCGCTCTCGGTGCCCAGGCCGACACCCTGACCAGCGAGTTGGTCGGCCAGTTCAACGCCCGCCTGGCCAAGGCCGGCGTCAGCCTCTGAGAGGAAGTCCCATGTCCAAGGTATTCATCGCCCTGCAAACCAACGACGAAACCCGCTCGATCATCCAGGCCATCATGGCCGACAACCCCCATGCCGTCTGCAATGAGCAGCCGGCGATGGTGAAGATCGATGCGGAAGGCTCGCTGACCGTGCGCCGCTCGACCATCGAGGAGCTCATCGGCCGCGACTTCGACCTGCAGGAACTGCACATCAACCTGATTTCCCTCACGGGCCACGTCGACGAGACCGACGACGAGCTGACCCTGAGCTGGAACAACTGAACCATTTGAGGAGACAAGCAGATGGACATGAAAGTCAGCAAGAAGAAGCTGGGCCTGAAGGAAAAGTACCAGCACATGACCCGCGGCCTGGGCTGGGAGACCACCTACCAGTCGATGGACGACGTATTCCCCATGGTCAAGTACGAAGGCATCAAGATCCATGACTGGGACAAGTGGGAGGATCCCTTCCGCCTGACCATGGATGCCTACTGGAAGTACCAGGCCGAGAAGGAGCGCAAGCTGTACGCGATCATCGACGCCTACGCCCAGAACAATGGCCACCTGTCGGTGACCGACGCCCGCTACATCAACGCGGTCAAGCTCTTCCTCAACGGCATCAGCCCGCTGGAATACATGGCTCACCGCGGCTTTGCGATGACCGGCCGCCAGTTCCCCGGCGTCGGCCCGCGGGTGGCCTGCCTGATGCAATCGCTGGACGAGATCCGTCACGCCCAGACCCAGATCCACTCCCTGTCGAACTACAACAAGTACTACAACGGCTTCCACGAGTATCGCCACATGCTCGAGCGCGTGTGGTACCTGTCGGTGCCGCGCTCCTTCTTCGATGATGCCGTGACCGCCGGCCCCTTCGAGTTCATGGTGGCCATCGGCTTCAGCTTCGAGTATGTGCTGACCAACCTGCTGTTCGTGCCCTTCGTGTCCGGCGCGGCCTACAACGGCGACATGGGCACCATGACCTTCGGCTTCTCGGCCCAGTCCGATGAAGCCCGTCACATGACCCTGGGCCTCGAGGTCATCAAGTTCATCCTCGAACAGGATCCGGACAACCTGCCCATCGTCCAGCAATGGATCGACAAGTGGACCTGGCGTGGCTATCGCGTGCTGACCCTGGTCGGCATGATGATGGACTACATGCTGCCCAAGCGGATCATGAGCTGGAAGGAAGCCTGGGAGGTCTATTTCGAAGAGAACGGTGGCGCCCTGTTCAAGGATCTGGCCCGCTACGGAATCCGTCCGCCGAAGTGGCTGGACCAGATCGAGCAGGACAAGGACCACATCTCCCATCAGGCCTGGGCCACCTTCTACAACTACGCCGCCGCGTGCAACTTCCACACCTGGATTCCCACCGACGACGAGATGGACTGGCTGTCCCAGAAGTACCCGAACAGCTTCGACAAGTACTACCGGCCGCGCCTCGAGCATTGGCGCGAGGAGGCCAAGAAGGGCAACCGCTTCTACAACAAGACGCTGCCCATGCTGTGCCAGACCTGCCAGATCCCGATGATCTTCACCGAGCCGGGTGACCCCACCCAGATCTGCTACCGGGAAGTGGACTACAAGGACAACAAGTACCACTTCTGTTCCGACGGCTGTAAGGAGATCTTCGAGCACGAGCCCGAAAAGTACGTTCAGGCCTGGCTGCCGGTGCACCAGATCTACCAGGGCAACTGCTTCAACGAAGGGGTTGATCCGACCGCCGAGGGCTTCGACCCCCTGGCTGCGGTGCTGGATTACTACCACCTCAACTTCGGTCGCGACAACCTGGACTTCGAAGGCTCGGAAGACCAGAAGAACTTCGACGAATGGCGCGGCATGGCCACCAAGAACGTCTGATGGCCCCCGGGGCCGGCCTGGCCGGCTCCGTGCCTACAATATCAAGCTACGAGGAGACAAAAATGGGCGTTGCCGCCATCCAGGAATACCAATTCCAATCCGCCGACCGGTTGGAGAACTTTCACGGTAATCAGCTGCTGTACATCGGCTGGGACCAGCACCTGATGTTCTGTGCGCCGTTCTGCCTGCCCCTGCCGCCCAACATGCGCTTTGGCGACGTCATTGAAAAGGTGCTGCCGGGAGTGTTCGGCTACCACCCGGATTTCGCCAAGATCGACTGGAGCAAGGCCGAATGGCTCAAGTCCAGCCAGCCCTGGCAGGTCGACTTCGACAAGACCCTGGCCGAGCTGGGTCTCAAGCACAAGGACGTGCTGCGTTTCCGCACGCCCGGCCTGACGGGCATCAAGGGTTCTGCGAGCTGACATGTCTTACGAACTGACCATCGAGCCCCTGGGCCAGACCATCGAGGTGGAGGACGGCCAGACCATCCTCGACGCCGCCCTGCGGGCCGGTATCTGGCTGCCCCATGCCTGTTGTCACGGCCTGTGTGCCACCTGCAAGGTGCAGGTGACCGATGGCGAGGTCGATCATGGCGAGGCTTCCAGCTTCGCCCTGATGGACTTCGAGCGGACGGAGGGAAAGACCCTGGCCTGCTGCGCGCGGCTGGAGTCCGACGTGACGATCGAAGCCGAGATCGATGAGGAGCCCGACGCGGAGTCCATCCCGGTGAAGGATTTCCCGGGTACGGTGAGCCGCATCGAGCAGCTCACGCCCACCATCAAGGGCATCTTCATCGAACTGGATGAGGCCATCCACTTCCAGGCCGGGCAGTACATCAACCTGGACATTCCCGGGCTCGGCATCAGCCGCGCCTTCTCCTTGGCCAATGCGCCGGGCGAGAGCAGGGAGGTCGAGCTCAATATCCGCGTCGTGCCAGGCGGGGCCGGTACCGGCTACCTGCACGAGAAGCTGGCGGTGGGCGACCGGGTGCAGTTCTCCGGGCCCTACGGGCGCTTCTTCGTGCGCAAGTCGGCCAACGCACCGCTGATCTTCATGGCGGGCGGTTCGGGCCTGTCCAGTCCGCGCAGCATGATCCTCGATCTGCTGGGCGAGGGCTGCGACCTGCCGATCACCCTGGTCTATGGCCAGCGCAGCCTGGCTGAGCTCTATTACCACGACGAGTTCCAGGCCCTGGCTGCAAAGCACGCCAATTTCACCTACGTGCCGGCGCTCTCCGACGAACCTGCCGATTCTGGCTGGGCGGGCTTCCGGGGCTATGTGCATGAGGCGGCCAAGGCGCATTTCGACAATGATTTCCGCGGCCACAAGGCTTACCTGTGCGGTCCGCCGATGATGATCGATGCCTGCATCTCGACCCTGATGCAGGGGCGCCTGTTCGAGAACGACATCTACACGGAGAAGTTCTTCTCCGCGGCGGATGCGCAACAGGTGAGAAGCCCGCTGTTCAAGCGGGTGTAAGGCCACGCCCCCGGCAGAGACAGAGAACAGATCGCCTTCACACAACAAGAGGATCCGGCGGCCCCAGGCCGACCGGACCGGCGATCCAGATCGATGTCGTGTGCCCACGCCCCGAGCAGGAGTGCTCCGGGCGGTGGGCGCATATCAGGAAGTTTGAGGAGACGAGAAGATGGCAATGACTGGCGTGCTGCGCCCCGGCCACATGCAACTGCGCGTGCTGGACCTGGATGAAGGTATCAACCACTACAAGAACGTGCTCGGTCTGGTGGAAACCGGCCGTGATGCCCAGGGGCGGGTGTATTTCAAGGCCTGGGACG
>JAFLDU010000297.1 GCA_017309145.1 Zoogloea sp.
CGGGCAGCCGAGGTGGACCGTGATGTCACGCAGGATGCCGGCCCCGTCGGTGTTGTCGCCGAGTACCCCGTCGGGGCCGAAGGCGAGGGTGTTGACCGCCCCGGCGGCCAGCGCGCGGGGGGTATGCCGGTCGGCGAAGTCGAAGGCCTCCAGCTTGAAGGGTACGGTCACGTTGAGGCCGCGCCCGCCCGCGGCGCGGAAGGCCGCGACGGTGGCGACGAAGCCGTCGAGGGGCGCGAGGAGGGCCTCGTAGCTCAGCGCCTGGCCGGTCTGTGCCGCGAACAGGCTGTGGATGCGGGGCGATTTGCTGTGGGCGATCGGATTGCCGATCACGGCGTAGCGGTCCATCGGGAGCTCCCTGGCTTATTCGGTGTTCTCGGTCCGTACCACGTCCGCATTGGTGAACTTCCAGGTGCGGGTGATCACGATCTCGTCGGTGTCCTTGCGGATGGCGTCGGGGAAGGCGGGGAAGGGAGATGACAGCTGGACGATACGGATCGCCGCGTCATCGAGGATCTTGTTGCCCGAGGAGCGCTGGATTTCCACGTGCTTCACGTTGCCGTCGGCGCGGATGCTGATCGACAGCAACAGGCTGCCATACAGCTTGCCGCGGGCAGCCGGCGGGTAGTTGAGGTTGCCGACCCGCTCGATCTTCTGGCGCCAGTCTTCCACGTACTGGGCGAAGCGGTACTCCTCGGTGCGCGCGCCGATGAACTTCTTGCGCGGCCGGGCCGCGTAGTCCACCAGGTCCTTGTCGATCTGGGCCTCGATGCGGGCCACTGCGGCGGAGCTGTCGAGCAGGTCGTAGCCGGAGGCTTGGCGTGGCGTGTCGACGGGGTTGGTCTGGCGTGTGTCGGAGGTGATCGCGGCCTTGCTGCGGGCCGTGGTCATGGCCTGAGTCTGGGGGGCCTCGGCCTGCTCGCTGCGGCGCTGTGCCTCGACGAGGCCGGTGCCGGCCTGGCTGCTGTCCTGGGGGGGCAGCGGGGTGGCGAGGGTGTCGCCCTTCTCGCCGGTGCCGCCGCCATCCAGGTTGCTCTGGGCCAGCAGGTCAGCCTTGTCGGGACGCTGGGCATGGCGGGAGTTCACCAGGACCACATCGAGGCCACGGTCTCGCAGCTTGAAGTGGGACGCGTCGGGCATCACGAAGTGGATGGAGAGCAAGACGGCATGCAGGGTCAGCGACAGGCCGACCCCCCACTCCAGCGCATAGCGGGCGGTCTTGCCCATGAACACCGGCCATTCGCGGAGCGCCTTGCCCGCCGGGCGGGGCGCTCCGGGCCTGGGGAGGGCACGGGACAGACGCGGGATGGCCGACAACACCATGATGGGCAGGACTCAGGAGGCTTCCGGCGCGGGCGTCTCCGCAGCCGGGGGGGCTTCCGGGGTGTCGACCGCGGCAAGTTCCGGGATGTCCTCTTCCTCGACGGGCGCTTCGTTGCCCGTCGCCGGGAGGGTTTCCTGATAGGTGGCACGCACATCCACGTCGATCAGGTCGGTGCTGTCGATGGCCAGCTGCACCCGGGTACCCGGAGGCAGGGTGGGCATCGACGGGACCTTGAAGATCAGCGGGATGTTCTCGAGGCGCACCAGGCTTTCACGCAGCACCCGGGCGCTCATCGACGGGTGGCCGGCCTGGCGCAGCCAGCGGAGGCACCAGTAGCGCTCCATCCCGCGCTGGAATTCGGCGTAGGCCGCATAGGTGAGCTCGAAGTCACGCATCGCGGCGATCAGCTCGGCGGACTTGGGCGGGAAGGTCGGCGCGTTGCCCTGCAGCCAGGCGATCAACTGCCATTGGTTGACCAGGTCCACATAGCGGCGCAGCGGCGAGCTTGACCAGGCGTAGCAGTCGACGCCCAGGCCCTCGTGGGGCGCCGCAGCGGTGGTCATGCGCACCTTGCCGCCGGTCTGGGCCCGGTACAGGGCCGGGATGCCGGCATCTGCAAGGGCCTTGCCCCAGGTGCTGTTGGCCGCAATCATCAGTTCGGCGACCAGCTTGTCGAGGGGTGAGCCGCGCGGGCGGCGGCCGATCTCAATGCGGCCGGGGCCGTCCTCGGTGACCACGCTCCAATCCACATTGAAGTTGTAGTCCACCAGGTTCTGGTTGGCCGCGGGCTTGCCGCGCCCGGCCTCAAGCACCGTGGCGAGTTCCCACAGCAGGGTCAGCTCGGTCTTCCAAGGGAAGTCGGGGCCGCCCTCGGCGAGGGTGGTCTCGTTGAAGACGGGTTCGATGTCGTGGTGGCGCAGGTTGGCCACCACCGGCACGCGCTCGATGCAGGAGCGGTTGCCGGTGACGATCAGGTCGCGGCTGACCTCCAGGTAGAGGCTCAGGGCCGGACAGTCGCGGCCTTCACCGAGGGTGAAGCGGCTGACGATGTGGTCCGGCAGCATGGTGATCTTGTTGCCGGGCATGTACACCGTGGACAGGCGTTCACGGGCGATCCCGTCGAGCCCGGAGCCGCGTCCGAAGCCGAGGCCGGGTGCGGCGATGTGGATGCCGACAGACCACCCGGTGGCGGTGGGGGTGACCGAGAAGGCATCGTCGATCTCGGTGGTGGCCGCATCGTCGATCGAGAAGGCACGCACTGCAGCGAGGGGCAGGTCGGCCGGCTCGACGGGGTCGTCCACCGCTGGGAAGTCGGTGCCGGCGGGGAAGTACTCGAACAGGAAGCGGTCGAAGTGCAACTCGTGGGACGAGGCGAGGGCGCCGCAGTCGAGCAGCAGGCGGGCGGGCGACCTGCCGCTCTCGGCGCAGGCGGCCTCCAGGGCCTTGGTCTCGAGGCGGTTGCGGTCGGGCTTGTAGAGCAGCTGGCGTACCAAGGGCCGAAGCTCCTCGGGCAGCTGGCCGGCAAGGAGCGTGTCACGCATGCGCTCGATCGCCGCAGCTTGCTGGCGTTTCTTCTCCAGGCCGGCGAGGGCGGCCTGCAGGATCTCGGCCGGGGCCTTGCGGAAGCGACCGCGGCCCTTGCGATGGAAGTAGATGGGCGCAGCATGCAGGCGCAGCAGCACGGCGGTGGATTCCACCGCGTTGGGCGTATGGCCGAAGTACTCCTGGGCAAACTCGGCGAAGCCGAATTCGTCGTCACCGCAGACTTCCCACAGGAACTCGGTGTCGAGACCCTCGGCCTCGGCCTCGGCGCGTTCAAGCAGCTCGCCCGCGGATGGCTGGGCGAAGCGCATCAGCACGTCCTTGCTCTTCAGCTTGAGGCGCTTGCCGTGGGGTGTTTCCACCTGCAGGGAGGCGTCGTTGTCGGTCAGGATGGTGCCGGTCTTGAAGGCACCGTCCTCTTCGAAGAGCAGATTCATGGGGAGGCCAGGCTGGAAAACACGCGATTATAGCCAAGCCCGGCCCGTCAGCCGGACGAAAGCGTGGCTTTCGTCCGGGTCAGGTGCTGCTGCCGCTCACATAGTCCTGGATCAGGCCCAGCAGCACGTCTTCGTCGTAGGGCTTGCCCAGGTAATGATTGACGCCGATCTCTTCTGCATAGCGCTTGTGCTTCTCGGCCGTGCGGGAGGTGATCATGATGATGGGGACCTGCTTCAGCACTGCATCGGCCCGGATGTTACGGGTCAGGTCGAAGCCGTCCATGCGCGGCATCTCGATGTCGGCGATGATGACATCGGGTCGGGCGGTCTGGAGTTGCTCCAGGGCGTCCACCCCGTCCTTGGCGGTGATGACCCGGTAGCCTTCCCGTTCGAGCAGGCGGCCGGTGATCTTGCGCACCGTGAGGGAGTCATCCACCACCATGACCAGGGGCTGGGCCGGCACGGCCGGCGTGGCGAGGCGCAGCGGTGCGTCATCGCCTTCGACCACCGGGCTGCGGGATGCCAGCGCCACAGGGTTGAGGATGAGCACGATCTCGCCGTCGCCGAGCACGGTGGCGCCCGAATAGCCGACCATCCGGGCGTACTGCGGGCCGGCATTCTTGACTACCACTTCTTGGTTGCCACGCAGGGTGTCCACATGCAGGGCCAGGGTTTCGCTGCCGGCGCGCAGCAGCAGAACCCAGTTGAAACGCTCGACCTGGGGCTGGGAGGTGTAATCCCCCAGCAGACGCGGCAGATAGCGATAGCCGTAGTGCTCGCCCAGCCATTCGGTGCCCCGCTCCTGGCGGATCGTCTCGAGGGCCGGTGCCTTGAGCTCCAGCACCTGGGCGACCATCGACGACGGGATGGCGAAGGTGCGGCCGCCTGCCTTGACCAGCAGGGCCTGGGTGACCGCCAGGGTGAGGGGCAGGTGGATGCGGAAGCAGGTGCCCTGGCCGCTCTCGGTCTCGACGCTGATGCGCCCGCCGACGGCGGCCGTCTCGCTCTTGACCACGTCCATGCCGACGCCGCGCCCAGCCAGGCTGGACAGGGTGGCAGTGGTGAAGCCGGGGACGAAGATCAGGTTGGTGAGGCGCTTGTCGTCCACGTCCTCGTCGCGGTTGATCAGGCCGCTTTCCAGGGCATGGGCCCGGATCCGCTCGAAGTCCAGGCCGGCGCCGTCGTCGCGGAACTCGATGACGACCTCGTTGCCTTCGTGGGAGACCTTGAGGGTGATCTGGCCGATCTCGGGTTTGCCTGCCTGGCGACGACGTTCCGGTGTCTCGATGCCGTGGGCCACGGCGTTGCGCACCAGGTGTCCGAGGGGGCCGGTCATGGCTTCCAGGACGCTGCGGTCGATCTCGATCTGGCCGCCGACGATGTCTAGGTTGGCACGCCGGCCGACCTCCTTGGCAGTCTGGCGGACCAGGCGGTAGAGCCGTTCGGCCAGGCTGTCGAAGGGCACCATGCGCACGTGCATCAGCGACTGCTGGAGCTCCCGCGCCATGCGGGACTGGGCATGCAGGGCCGCTTCGGCACCGTCGAGGTTCTTGAGCAGATTCTGCTGCACCGTGGTCACGTCGCCGACGCTCTCCGCCATCATGCGGGTGAGCTCCTGAAGGCGCGTGTAGCGGTCCATTTCCAGGGGATCGAACTCGGTGTGCTGGGTTTCGACCTGGGACAGGCGCGACTGCATCTGGGTGTCGGCCTGGATCTCCACCTCACGCAGCTGGTTGCGCAGGCGGATCACGTTCTCGGTCAGGTCGAGCAGGGAGCGTCGCAGGGTGCGCAGTTCGCCCTCGATGCGGGTGCGGGCGATGCTGATTTCGCCGGCCTCGTTCACGAACTGGTCGATGCGACTGGCCTCCACCCGCAGCTGCGAGCGGGCGGCCTGGGCGACGGTGTCGCCGCCCTGGGCGGAGGTGGTGTCCTCGGCGGGGGGAGTCGTGGTGTCCGCGGGGGGCGCCGCGGAGGGCTGCTGCAAGCTGTCGAGGGTCTGGCGGGCCTGGTCGAGGGCGCCTTCCAGCTCCTCGATGAGGGCTTCGGTCGGGGTGTGCTGGATGCGCGCCCGCTCGAGCCGGGTCTCCAGCTCGTGGAGGTGGTGCCCCAGGTTCATGGCGCCGACCATCCGCGCACTGCCCTTGAGGGTGTGCAGCAGGCGCGCCACGCCGCTGGCGTGGGCCTCATCGTCCGGATCATC
>JAFLDU010000298.1 GCA_017309145.1 Zoogloea sp.
GTCGGAGGCTGGCGACGGCGCAGCGGCGGGGGCGGAGGTGGTGTTCGGGGTCATCATCGGAACCGGCGTGGGCGGCGGGATCGCCGTGCGCGGCCAGGTCGTGGAGGGCATCAATGCGATCGCCGGGGAGTGGGGGCACAATCCCCTGCCCTTGCCGGCGGGGGCTGATCTGCCCTTGCCAGCTTGTTATTGTGGTCGTGCCGGGTGCATCGAAACCTATCTGTCAGGCCCTGCTCTGGCCGCCCTGCACGCCCGCGACAGCGGGCACCGTCTGGCCCCGGAGGCCATCGTTGCCGCCGCGGAAGCCGGCGATACGGCCTGTGAGGCCAGCCTGCGGGCCTATGAGGCGCGTCTGGCCAGGGCGCTGGCCGGTGTCATCAACATCCTGGATCCGGATGTGATCGTGCTGGGCGGCGGGCTGTCGAATCTGGCCCGTCTGTATGAGTCGGTGCCCCGCCTGTGGGTGCCCCACGTGTTTTCGGATGCGGTGGCCACCCGCCTGATGCCGGCTCTGCACGGCGACTCGTCCGGCGTGCGTGGGGCGGCCTGGCTGTGGCCGGCGGGGGCGCACGACAGCTGAGACATTCCGCCGCAACTGGCGCAAAATGGGCAGCTGCATGCGCATAGCGGCCACCCGCCACGGCGGGGGGCGCATGGATCGCCTGCACGGATTCGACTCCCGGGGCCCCACAGGCCGCCAAGGGAGCCCGGCTACCATCCCAGAGAGAGCTCGCCCATGTGGATCCAAGCGGAACCGGCATTTCGTGCCAGCCTGTACTTCACGGACCTGTTCGGCAGTGTGCTGCTGGCCCAGGCGGATGCCGCGCAGCGCCTGCATTATCTGACCAGCCGCCTGTTGCTGGGGGCGACCTGCAGCTGTCTGCGCAGCCAGGTTCTGCGCAAGGACGATGTGCTTTATGCGGTCGACCGGGCGGAGCTGGACAACCGCCTGAATCTGATGATGGAGGCGGGCGCCGAGGGGTGCGTGACGATCCTGCAGGGGCTGATCGATGAGATCGGGGCGGCGCAGATGCGCTGGGCACGGCACGCCTTCGCCCACCCCGAGATCGAACCTCCCGCGCTGCAGCTGGGTTTTTCCGATGCCGACCCGCTCGTCCTGTCCCTGCGCCGCGATGCGCGCGTCGGGCTCAGCGCAGGGGGATGACCAGCGGGGGGATGCCGATCACTACTGCAGGGTCGCGGGAGTAGGCATAGGCGGGCGCCGGGTAGACCGGCTGCGGCACATAGACCGGCGCCGGCACGACGGCCACGGGTGGGCGATACGGCCGGTAATGGCGGTATTCGTTGTAGTGGCGATGGTGCTCGTGACGCTCCCAGTGCTTGTGATGACCGCGATGCTCGCCCCGATCGGCGCTGGCGGGAAGGGACACGCTCAGGGTGCCCAGGGCGATCAGGCAGGCGGTCAGCAGTTTCAGGGTGCTCATCTTTTTCTCCTCGAAGCTCCGGTGGAGCCGGATACGCTTTAAGGATAGTCAGGACCGGCGTGAAGGGTCGTGAGCCTTTGTAAGCAAATTTTCGTGTCTTGCCGGGAATACGGGGCTGTCAGGGGGCGGAGCCTTCTTCCTTGGCTGCGTTGTGGCTGTCGATCAGGGTCTGCCGCCAGCGATGGATGGCTTCGGCAAGGGCCTGGCGGGCGACCGGCTTGACCACGTAGTCGTTCATGCCGGCCTCGAGGGCCTTGCTGCGCTCGTCGCTCATGGCGTCGGCGCTGACCCCGATGATGTAGGCCGTGTTGCCTGCTTCCCGCAGGGCCCGGGTGGCGGCCAGGCCGTCCAGGCGGGGCATGCGGGCATCCATGAAGATCAGCTCGTAGGCCGCGCTGGCGCAGCACTCGAGGGCGGCCTGGCCATCTTCGGCATAGGCCAGTTCCTTCGCGCCGAAGCGTTCCAGCATGCGCCCCAGCACCATCCGGTTGACGGGGTTGTCCTCGACGATGAGGATCCGTGTGCTCTGGCGCAGGATCGGACGGGGGGCCTCCGGTGCCTGGGATTCCTCGCTGGCACCATTCTCCAGGCTCAGCGTGAACCAGAAGCGGGATCCCTTGCCTTCCTCGCTGTCCACCCCGATCTCGCCACCCATCAGCTCGCACAGCATCCGGCAGATCGCCAGGCCCAGCCCGGTGCCGCCGTAGCGGCGGGTGGTGGACATGTCGGCCTGCTCGAAGGGGGTGAAGATGTGCCGGCACTTGTCGCGCGCGATGCCGATCCCGCTGTCGCTGACGGTGATCCGCAGGTCGGTCCGGCCTGGCTGGCCAGGTACGCCTGCCACGTGGATGCCGACCTGGCCTTCCGCGGTGAACTTGAAGGCGTTGCCGGTCAGGTTGACCAGGATCTGGCGCAGGCGGGTCGGATCGCCCATCAGCACCCGTGGGACGCCGTCGGCCACGCTGGTCGCGAAGGCGAGCCGCTTCTCGGCGGCCTTCGGGCGGAACAGGCGCTCCACGTCGAGCACCAATTGGCGCAGGTCGAAACCGACTGTCTCGAGGCTCATCTTGTTGGCCTCGATCTTCGAGTAGTCGAGGATGTCGTTGATGATGCCCAGCAGGGCCTCGCCGCTCTTCTGGATGGTCGAGATGTACTCCTGCTGTTCCGCCGTGTGGGGGGCCATTTCGAGCAGCTGGGCCATGCCGATGATGCCGTTCATCGGGGTCCGGATCTCGTGCGACATCATCGCCAGGAAATCGCTCTTGGCGCGGCTGGCGGCGGTGGCGGCGTCCCGTGCGGCAATCAGGGCCTGCTGGGCACGCTGTCTCTCGGTCACGTCGGTGATGCAGAACACCCGGCCGATCATCTGCTCGTCGTGGCGGGCCGGGCGCGAGCTGATCTCGAAGATGCGCCCATCGCGCAGGGACACGGTGTCGAAGGTCTCCCGGGTGTCGCGGCCGTGGCCGGTCAGCAGCTGGCGCAGGGTGGAGGGGTCTTCGACCGCGTGGCAGAAGTGTTCGAGCAGGGCGTTGTCGTCATGCCGGGCGAGCAGGGGCTCGGGGATCTGCCACAGTTGGGCCAGGCGGCGGTTGAGGTTGACCACCCGGTCGTCCCGGTCGAGCACCAGGATGCCGTCGGCGGTGGCTTCGAGGGTGGCGCGCAGGCGCGAGGCCATCTGGGCCAGTTCGTCCTCGGCGCGTTTCTGGGCTCCGATGTCGGTGGCACGCACCAGGATCCCTTCCTGAATGCGGCGCACCGTCTTGCGGGCTGACAGCAGGCTGTCGTCGGCCCGGCGGTACAGGCCCTCCATCACCTGTTCGTCGATGCTCCCGCCGGCGCGCACCTCTTCCCAGAAGAACAGGTCGGCGAGTGCGCATTCCACGTCGGTGATGGACAGGCCGACCAGCGCATCGGCGGGGTAACCGAGCAGGCGCGCGGCGGCTGGATTGGCCGCCAGGATGGCCAGACTGGCCGGGTCCACCAGCAGCAGGATCTCCTCGGCGGCAGCGAGCAGGACGTCCTTGTAGGGGGCATTCATGAATTGCGCCCTTTCTTGGAGTCGGCGTCGAAATAGTAGGTCACCCGCTTGCGTGGGCTGAGGTAGTCGTAGACCTCGGGCGGCAGCTGGATGGGCCGGAGGGCCTTGGTGATGTTGATGTCCGGTTCTTCTTCCAGGTCGAGCATGATGGCTTCGTCCTTGGGAACGCCGGGGTCGTAGACCGTGACCCAGGGGCGCAGCGGCTTCACCGGATTGACCGAGGCCACCAGGGCGATGGCGTCGTTGGACAGCTTGACCACGGTGCCGGGCGGGTACACCCCGAGGCAGCGGATCATGATCTGCAGGGCCTTGGGGTCGAATTTGGCGCGGCGTTGGGCGAACATCAGGGAGAGGGCCTCATGGGGCGTCATCGCCTTGGCCTGGTCTGCCGGGTTGCACAGGTTGTCGTAGTAATTCACCAGCGACACGATGCGCGCCAGGGGGTCGATCTGGTCACCCTTGAGGCGGTTCGGAAAGCCGCTGCCGTCGGCCAACTCATGGTGCTGGGCGATGATGCGCAGCACGGGTTCGGGCAGCCCGATCTGCTTGCCGGTGCGCACGCCGTATTCGCAGTGCAGTTCCCGCAGGTGGCGCTCCGGGGCCGTCAGCTCGTGGCGGGGGCGGGCCACCCGGTCGGGGATGTCGCTGAGACCGATGTCGTGGAGCAGGGCGCCGACACCCAGCAACTGGCAGTGGGCGCGGGAGAAACCCAGCTCCTTGGCCAGCATCATCGACAGGATCGAGCAGTTGAGGCCGTGGTAGTAGGTTTCCTCCCCGCCCGAGTGCTCGCCGATCACGTGCAGGGCGACTTCCGGTTGGTCCAGGAAGGCCACCACCATCTGGGTCACCAGTTCGCTCACCTCCTCCATGCACTCCTTGGGGCGGGCGAACAGGTTCTTGTTGATGTTGCGCATCACCCCGGCGGCCTTGACCAGGGCCTTCTCCACTTCCACCACCTTGCGCTTGCGCTGGGCCAGGCGGGCGATGCGCTCCCGCTTGGCGGCCAGGGCGCCGTCGTCCACCGGCTCGACCGGTGGCGGTGCCGGGGCTTCGACCTTGGGGGCCGTGGCGAGACCGGCCGGCTGAACGTCGGAACGGTCCGGATCGTAGCGGAAGTGCTTGACGCCCAGTTTGCGCAGCGTCGCCAGCTGCTCCGCATTGCGGATCTTGAAGCTGTTGAAGCTGAAGGGGTGGCTGAACCAGGGCAGGTCGATATGCACGAACACCCCGATACACAGCTGGTCAGGGGTGACGACGAAGTCCTGGGGCGGTGATGCTTGCATCGGGCGACGGGTAGGGCGGATGAATGAGGGTTTTCGGCCGTCGGCGGCAGAAGTTTAGGCGTCGTCGCCGACCAGCAGGACATGCACGCTGCGTGGGCCATGGGCACCGAGTTGCAGGGTCAGGCCCACGTCGCCGGTGCGGGACGGGCCCGAGACGATGTTCACCGTACGGGGCATGCCGCCGGGCAGCGCCCGCAGTCGCGCCCAGGCGGCCTCGAAGCCAGCCACCAGCTGCTTGGTCTGCAGCACCACCACATGGTGGTCGGGCACGAAGTTGAGGGTGGTCGGACTGTCCGGGCCGGAGGCCAGCAGGATGCTGCCCGTTTCGGCGATGCCGGCCAGGCAGGTCGTGACGGACAGGATCTCGTCCTTGCCGGCGGGGCCCGCATGGCGTACCAGGTCGGCCGGCCAGGGGAGGTCGGCGAGGGGGCGGGCCACGACGGCGCGGGGCGACAGGCCATGGGTCGCGCGGTAGGCCTCCACGGCAGCGGGGACCTCGGACAGGCGGGCCAGGCGGCCCACGCTGCCGGCCCGGCTGCAGAACCGGGCGATGAAGCGCGCCTCCAGATCCTCGTCAAAAGTGATGGGGGTGTGCGCAGGGCGGGCGTCCAGGGCGGCGCTGGCGGATGCAGGCAAGGGGCCTCGGC
>JAFLDU010000299.1 GCA_017309145.1 Zoogloea sp.
GTTCGGCGTGGCTTTCGGCAACCTGTTCCAGGGGGTGCCCTTCGACCTGGATGACAGCATGCGTTCCAGTTACACCGGTTCGTTCTGGGCCCTGCTCAATCCCTTCGCCCTGTTGTGCGGGGTGGTCAGCCTGTCGCTGCTGACCCTGCAGGGCGCCACCTTCCTGTCCCATCGCGTCGAGGGGGCCTTGCAGCGGCGCGCGATGAGCGCTGCGCGGGCTGCGGCCGTGGTGCTGCTGGTGAGCTTCTCCCTGGCGGGCATCTGGGTGGCTCGCCTGAACGGCTATGTGCTGGAGTCCATCCCGGACGTGCGCGGTGTCCTCACCCCCCTGATGAAGGAAGTGGGGCGCAGCCCGGGGGCCTGGTTCGCCAATTTCAACAACTTTCCCCAGCTGTGGATCATCCCCGTGCTGGCCTATGCCGGCGCGGGACTGGTGCTGGCGGTGATCGGCAGCGGCTGGACCCTCACGGCCTTCGTGGCCTCGTCGATGGCCTGCGTGAGCGTGATCCTCACGGCAGGGGTCGCCCTCTTTCCCTTCGTGATGCCGTCGTCCATCCACCCGGCGGTGAGCCTGACCCTGTGGGATGCGACCTCCAGCGAGTTGACCCTGAAGGTCATGCTGTGGGTGGCGCTGATCTTCACACCCATCGTGGTGGGGTACACCAGCTGGGCTTACCGGGTGATGGCCGGCAAGGTGACGCGTGACTACATCACCGCCAACGACAAATCGCTGTATTGAATCCGGATCAATCGGGAGAACGCAGAATGTGGTATTTCACTTGGGTATTGGGGCTGGGCTTTGCCGTATTGCTGGCCGTGGTCAACGCACTGTGGCTGGAGGCCCGGGATGAGCGGTCTGCCCGGCGCCCGGACTCCTGAGGGGGCAGACCCGCGCCGCCTTCATCCCCCTCAGTGTCCGGCCTGTCAGGTATTGGCGCGGTATTTCTCCAGCCAGTGGGCGTAGGGCGCCGGCAACACCCAGGACGGCTTGTCTTCCTTGAGTTGCAGGGCGGCCTGGTAAGGCCAGTGGGGGTTGGCCAGGTGGGCGCGGCCGACCATCACCAGGTCCATCTGCTGGTCGGCGACCACCCGGTTGGCGGTGGCCGGTGCGTCGATGCCCCATGACGAGGCCACCGGCAGGGCGGCCTCGCGACGCACCCGTTCGGCGATCGGGGCCAGGAAGGCCGGGCCCCAGGGAATGCGGGCGTCGGGGATCGAGAAACCGACGCTGACGTTCAGCAGGTCCAGCCCGCCCTGCTTGAAGGCGCGGGTCAGTTCGATGGATTCGGCGAGGGTCTGTTCGTCGCGGCCATCGTATTCGATGACACCGAAGCGGGCGGTCAGGGGCAGGTGCTCGGGCCACTCGGCGCGCACGGCGGCCAGGGTCTCGAGCAGGAAGCGGCTGCGGCCGGTGTAGTCGCCACCGTATTCGTCGCTGCGCTGGTTGGCGTGCACCGAGAAGAAGCTCTGGGCCAGGTAGCCGTGGGCGAAGTGCAGCTCCAGCCATTCGAAGCCGGCCTCGCGGGCCCGCCGGGCGGCTGCCGCAAAATCCTGGCGCACGCGGCCGATGTCGTCCCGGCTCATGGCCTCGGGCCGGCGCGGCAGGTGGGCGCCGAAGGGTATGGCCGAGGGGCCGATGGGGGTCCAGCCGCTCGGGTCGTCGGCAGGGATGTGATCGTCGCCTTCCCAGGGGCGCCGGGCGCTGGCCTTGCGGCCGGCGTGCGCAATCTGGATGCCGGGCACGGCACCGCCCGCCTTGATGGCCGCAGCGATGCGGGCCAGTCCGGCAGCCTGTTCGTCATTCCACAGGCCGAGGCAGGCGGGGGTGATGCGGCCTTCCGGGGCCACCGCAGTGGCCTCGACGATGACCAGCCCTGCGCCACCGCGCCCGAGGCTGGTGTAGTGGGCCAGGTGCCAGTCGTTGGTGAGGCCGTCCACGGCGCTGTACTGGCACATGGGGGGCACGGCGATGCGGTTGCGGAGGGTGACGTCTTTCAGGTGGAAGGGGGAAAACAGGGCGGACATGCGATGGATTTCCTCAGGTGAAGGGCTGGCGGCCAGGTACGACGCACGGCGATTCTAGGGCAGGGGGCCGTTCGACCTGCGTTCATCCTCGGGAGTTTCCGTGCCACGCCGGGGGAGCCACCGGATCAGCGCCGCGTAGAGGGCTCCCGGTTCCACCGGTTTGGAGATGAAATCGTTCATGCCGGCTGCCTGGCAGGCCGCGCGGTCGTCGTCGAAGGCATTGGCCGTCATCGCCACGATGGGCTTGTCCGCCCAGCCGGGCAGGGCGCGGATCTGCCGGCTGGCCTCCAGCCCGTCCATTTCAGGCATCTGCACGTCCATCAGGATCAGGTCGTAGCGGCCGCTGCTGGCCATGTCGACGGCGATGCGTCCGTTGGCGGCCACCTCCACCTGCAGGCCGGCGCTCTGCAGCAATTCCACGGCCACCTCGACGTTGATGAGGTTGTCTTCGGCGAGGAGCAGCCGGGCCCCGGCGTTGTGGGCCCGCAACTCGTGTTCGGCCGCGCTGGTGGGCTGCCCGACAGGCCGGGGAAGTTCGTTGCCCCGTTGCAGCCAGGCGGTGAACCAGAACCGGCTGCCCTGCCCGGGGGTGCTGTCGACGCCCGCATCGCCCCCCATTAGGTGGGCCAGCCGCCGGGTGATCGTCAGGCCCAGCCCGGTGCCACCGTACTTGCGAGTGGTGCTGGTATCGGCCTGCTCGAACTCGTGGAACAGGTGGGCCTGCTTCTCGGCAGGGATGCCGATGCCGGTGTCCTCCACCGAGAAGCGGACGAGCAGGCGGTCGTCCTGCTCCTGGATCAGGCAGGCACTCAGCCGGACGCTGCCCTCATCCGTGAACTTGACGGCGTTGCCGGCAAAGTTGAGCAGCCCCTGGCGGATCCGCGTGACATCGCCGCGCAGCCACGGTGGAACGTGATCATGGTCGATGGTGACGCTGAGCCCCTTGCTGCGTGCCGCTTCACCGATCAGGCTGGCGACGTGGTCGAGGACCTGGCCGAGGGCGAAGTTCTCGTCCTCCAGGATCACCTTGCCGGCCTCGATCTTCGACAGGTCCAGGATGTCGTTGATGATGGCCAGCAGGTGCCGGCCGGAGGTGTTGATCCGCTCCAGGCGCTCGGCTTGCTGCGGGGTGGGGTGGTTGGTGTTGAGCAGGTGGGTCAGGCCGATGATGGCATTGAGCGGGGTCCGGATCTCGTGGCTCATGTTGGCCAGGAAGGCGCTCTTGGCCAGGTTGGCGGCTTCGGCGCGGGCCTGGGCTTCGGCCAGCTGGGCAGTACGCTGCTCGATGAGGCGTTCGAGGCCTGCCCGGTACTCGTCGAGCTCGGCGCTCATGCGCTTGGTCTCGGTGATGTCCTGCACCACGGAGATGAAGTAGTCGGGTTCGTCCTCCGATTTCCAGGCCAGCGCGGCGGTCAGCTTGACCCAGATGGCATCGCCGTCCTTGCCGAAGTAGCGTTTCTCGATCGTGTAGGTGTCGATCTCGCGGGCCAGCATGCGCTGCTTGAGCTCCAGGTCGGCACCGAGGTCGTCCGGGTGGGTGATCCCGGCCGGCGTCCGGGCGAGGAGCTCCTCCGGCGAGTAGCCGACGATCGCGCAGAGCTTGCGGTTGACCCGCAGCCAGCGGCCGTCGGGGGAGACCAGGGCGATGCCCACGGCGGCTTGCTCGAAGGTGCCGGCGAAGCGGCGTTCGCTCTCCCGCAGGGCCTGGCCGGCCAGCTTGCGGGCGGTGATGTCCTCGGAAAAGATCACGATGCCGCCGATGCTGCCGTCGGCCGCACGCCAGGGGCGCACCGTCCAGCGCAGCCACTGGATGCTGCCGTCGGGGCGCTCGAAGCGGTCCTCGTCCATGTTGAGCACCTCGCCGGCCAGGCCGCGTTGGTGGGCCGTCTTCCAGCGCTCGGGGAGGTTCGGCAGGACGTCGTAGTGGGCGCGTCCGACGAGGATCTGGTCGCCCAGGGCGTGGTCGTCGATCCAGCGCTGGCTGACCGCCAGATAGCGCATCTCATGATCGAACATGGCCAGGGAAACCGGTGCGTGGTCTATCAGCAGCTGCAGGCGTCCGGCGCTCTCGCTGAGTGCCGCCTCGGCAGCCTGCCGGGCATGCAGATGCTCCTGGATGTTGGCCGCGGCCTTGTCGAAGTTGCGGCTGAGCCGGCCGAGCTCGTCATCGCCGTGATGCAGCGTGCTGCGCGCACCGTAGTCGCCGGCGCCGAGGCGGTCGGCGGCGCTGGAAAGGGCTTTCAGGGGCCGCAGCACCCAGCGGTTGCCGCCCCACAGGACCAGGCCCAGGGTGGCGGTCAGGAGCAGCCCGACGGCCATCAGGTCTGTCAGCAGCTCCCGTCGGGATGGGGCGGTCACCGTGTCGATGGGGATCGAGAGGAGCAGACGCAGCTCCCCGGCAACGGTTTGGACGAGCGGTGCGTAGCCGTGGATCTTGCGCACGCCGTCGAGGTCCGTCTCGTCGAGCTTGCCCTCGCCCTGCCGGGCCAGGATCTCACGGACCACCGGCACCTCGGCGGCACCGCGTCCGGTCCACCCTTCCGGGTCGGGATGACGGGCCACGATCGTTCCCTTGGAGTCGATCACCCACAGGCGGGTGTCCGGTGACAGGGCCGCCTTGACCAACTGCTCCTGCAGCCAGGCCTGGTCCAGGGAGACGAACACCACCGCGGTGGGCCGCCCTTCGCCATCGCGCATGGCGCGTGCGAGGGTGATCACCGGGCGCTTCACGATACGGCCGAAGACCACGTTGCCGACGATCATCTGCTTTGCAGCCATGGCCGACTTGAACCACTCGCGATCTGCGAAGTTGACCGCACTGCTGAAGGGGAGGGCGGTGCACGCCACCCGACCGTCGGGTAGGACCTTGCCGAACTGGATGAACTCTTGCTCCAGCTTCAGGCGCTGGGCGAGCCAGGCGGTGCAGGCCTCGGCGGGCGCGTCGGCCTGCAGCGCGGGCGCCTGCGTGATGTCCGAGATGATGGATTCCGCGCGGGCGGCAAGGTATTGCTGACGGGCGGCGATCACCTGGGTCTGGTGCAGCAAGCCTTCCGCAGTGTGTGCGAGGCGGATGTCATAGGAATCGATGTGGTTCCGCACGATCATGCTGCCCAGCAGCACAAACACGGCGAGCAGCAACACCACCAGGCGACCGCGCAGGCCAAGGGGATACGGGGTGAGGGAGAGACGCTGGGCCATCGATGTTCCCCGGAGTGCCGGACGCCGCAAGGCATCGTCTGTGCCGCCCGACTGCTTGACTAGCATACATCCGCCCGGGTGACGGGGGGGGGCCAGGGCTACCCGATGTAGGCGCCCGGCACGACCGGCTCCTCAGCCCGTGCTGTGCCCCGCATGCACGGAGTAAAGCCCCCAGGGGCACTGGGCAAAGCGCTCCGGCAGGGGCCTGG
>JAFLDU010000300.1 GCA_017309145.1 Zoogloea sp.
AGCGATACGAGATGGGCATGCATTGTTAGGAGAACCCCCTAATGGTAAGGGGTAGGCCTGAACAACCCAACCCCGGGGACCAGGCCTCACAGCCGGCACCACGCTCGCAGGCCAACCCTTAGCCAGCCCTGCAATTGTCGCGAGGTCTAACGGCGGGGGAAAAACGAACTTGAGCAGGGGAAAGCAGGCGAGCTACACATTATTTCACACTCCAACCACTTCGCTCGGCAAGACGGAAAAGCACCTCGACGCGATTGCCCACCCCACAGTAACGCACCTCATCACACACCTGGAGCAGTAAGGGAATACCGCGGCCATGACCTTTTACGAGGTCGTCCCCCGTGGGCTCGGCCCTGGCCGCTCTCACCTGCGCCTCATGATTGAAACCCGGCCCGGTATCGGTACAGCTGATATGCAGCACCGGGGGCTGCGCTGGATTCTGCCGGAGCGTCAGCTCGAACTCGATGGCTCCGACGGCGAGGCGATCAAGCCGGGACGCACGCTCCTCCAGGAACACATCCATGCCCTCGCCCCCCGCCTTCAGGGATGAGGGCAGGCGCAGCAAGCCATGGTCAAGCGCATTGTTGAACAGCTCCGAAAGCACCAGGAACAGCCGGCTGGAAAACGGGCGTACCCCTTCAAACTGTTCGAGAACACCGAGCACCAGCGGAACCGCGTCGAGACGCTTGAGATCCGCAGCCCCCAGGCGCAACACAAAGCGCCAGTCACTCGCGAACGGCGTCACTGCCGACTCTCCATGCGCCGATGCGGGCAGCGGCTGAAGTGTGTCAGTGAGTGAGATCTGCGCAATCGAGATGTCATCCCGGGGCGGATCGCCCCCGGTGAGTTGCAGGACACACTCCGTGAGATGCTCCAGACGGCACTCCGGGTCCTGCCCAAGCAGGGCCGCCTTCAGGCCTTCGACCCCCAAGGCCTGCCCGATATCGTCCTCAAGTTCGATGAGCCCGTCGGAAAAGAGCAGGAGGTGATCGAGGGGACTGACCACATGGGTGTCGGCCGTCCCATCGAATTCGTCATCGTCCACCACCCCGAGCGGAAAATGGTGGTGATTGAAATGCCACCCGACCCCGCCATCCGGACGGACCAGCAAGGGGCCCGGATTGCCGCCGTTCCAGACGGTCACGTAGCCTTCCCGGAAGTTGACGGCCACGAGCGTCGCGGCAATGAACCGGTCCCTCGGCAGCAGGGCCCGCACCCGGCTGTTGATCTCCCGGGCAATCGCATCGATGCCAAAACCGCGCTCGGTCATCCGATAAAAGGGAGCCGTCACCGGCAGGACGTTGAGCGAAGCCGCCAGGCCGTGTCCCGCGCCGTCAGCAAGCAGGACGTGCAGCACATTGGCGGGGGTACGGGCGGCCGCAATGAGGTCCCCGCTGAATTCAGCAGCAGGCGCGATCCAGTGCGAAACCGCCGGATCTCCCAGAGCCTCCCGGTTGATCAGGCGCTCCATCACGAAGCGCGCAAGACGCTGCTCCTCCTCCTGCATGCTCCGGTAGCGGGCCAGCTCGCGATTGCGCGCTTCCGCCTGGCGGTGCATGGACTTGAGCCGGAGAATCACACCCAGCTTGGCCTGCAACATCTGTCGGGAGGCCGGCTTGCAGAGGTAGGCGTCAGCCCCGGCCTCGAGGGCCCGCATCTGGGTCGCTTCGTCGAGACTGCCTGTAAAGACCAGGCTGGGGATCCAGATGCCCCCCGTGCGGGTCTTGACGGTCTGGAGCAATTCGATACCGTCCATGCCGGGCAGACCGACATCGGTCATGAGCACATCGGGATGGGCCCGGGCGATATGTGCCAGGGCATCCTTTGCGGTACCGACCCCGGCGACACGATGCCCAAGCGCCAGCAGGTCCCTTTTGATCAGGAAAAGATCGTCGGGGTTGTCATCGACAACAAGGATGAAAAGGGATTCGTTGTCGCTTCCCGGCACCGTCAGACGATCGGGAACAGCTTGCCAAAATTGGCGATATCAAGAACCTGGCGAACACTCCCCTTGGCATTGGCCAGGCATACCGTCTTGCCCGAACTCTTGGCCTTGTCACGCAGCATCAGCAGCATGCCGAGGGCGGAGCTGTCAAGATAGGCAACATTGCCCAGATCCACCGCCACTTCCGTCGTACCAGGGCTACCAAGGGCACGGTCGACCGCCTCCCTGAATTCCCGGTGGGAGTTGAAATCGAAACGCCCGGAGAGCTGAATCCTGGCCTGACTCTGCTGGGTGCTGACACTGGTATCCATGTATTGCCTCTGTTCTTGACTGACACGTGCGACTGCGCCGGACCTCTTCGGCCAGACCGCCCGACTATCCCTTGATGCCCTTGCCCGCCGGCGATCGCAGACGGGCAAGCACTCGCTGTCCAATTTCCTTCAGGGGCGCCACCTCATCAAGCGCCCCCACCACTGCAGCCTCCCGCGGCATGCCATAGACCACGCAGGACTCCTGATCCTGCCCGATGGTCCAGGCGCCCGCCTGATGCATGGCAAGCATGCCCTGGGCACCATCCTTGCCCATTCCCGTGAGGATCACCCCCACGCCATTGGCCCCGACCTGAGTCGCCGCCGAGTGAAAGAGCACATCCACGGCAGGGCGGTGCCGGTTGACCGGCTCGCTCTGGGCCAGCTCGCACTGGTATCCGCCAGGCACGCGCCTGACGGACAGGTGTGAATGCCCGGGCGCCAGGTAGGCCGTCCCTGCCACGACCTTCTCGCCATGGGTCGCCTCCTTGACACGCAGGCGGCACAGGCCGTCCAGGCGCTTTGCGAAGGACGCGGTAAACATCTCGGGCATGTGCTGAACCAGCAGGATGCCCGGCATTTGTTCAGGCAGCGAACATAGCACTTCCTTGATCGCCTCGGTGCCCCCCGTCGAGGCACCAATCAACACGAGACGTTCGCTGAGCGTACGCTCTGACAGCCCGGACGAGTTAGTTCCAATCACACCAAGAGGCTCTCGCAGCAAGGGTTTCGAGGCATCGCCCCCTTTCAACGGCACCCTTGGACGGGCGCTGTAGGCGGCGCGCACCTTGTCACAAATTTCTACACGGTAAGCTTCAATCCCAGCCATCGAATCCAGCCGCGGCTTGGCCACGAAGTCGACCGCACCGAGCTCAAGTGCCTGCAAGGTTGCCTCGGATCCGCGCTGGGTGAGACTGGAGATCATCACCACCGGCATGGGCCGCAACCGCATCAGCCGAGCCAGGAAATCCAGGCCATCCATGCGGGGCATTTCAATGTCCAGGGTCAAGACATCCGGGCTGAGCGTCTTGATCATCTCCCGTGCGGCAATTGGATCAGGGGCAGCCCCCACGACCTCAAGGTCAGGCGCAGAATTGATGACTTCGCTAAGGACTCCGCGCATCACCGCGGAGTCATCGACAACGAGAACCTTGATGGCCATGCTTTGCTTCCAGTTCCAGACAGAGGCCAAGGACTCCGTCACCCAAATAGTTCAACGTCACCCTGCACATTGTCGCGTCGAAGCCGGGCTTCATATTCCCGCTCGCGCGCGATAAGCGTGTCATTTTTCACGCGGACCAGCTTTTTCATCATCACCCGCCCGCTGACCGGGAAGAAATAGACCTTTCTGGGATAGATGTCCAGTAAATCCTGAGCCACCACGGGTATGCGTTCGGTATTCAGGTAATCAAGAACGAAATCCACATTCTTCTCACCGACCTGGGCCTGACTCAGGCTGGCAAGCACCCGCCCTCCCCCGAAAACCTTCGCTTCCAGACTGCTCCGTCGGGCCCCCAGCTTGAGCAGGTGGTTGAGCAGCACCTCCATGGCATAGGCCCCATAGCGCGCGGAAGACGAGAGAACATTCGTTTCACCGCCATTGTCGGGGAGCATGAAGTGGTTCATTCCACCCAACCCCTTGTCCCGGTCACGCACGCAAGCCGTTACACAGGATCCCAGCACGGTCACCAGCACGATGTCGGAGGTAGTGACGAAGTATTCCCCGGGCAGCACCTTGACGGCATCGCAGCCGAAAGTGCGGTCGAAATAGCGGTTTGTAGCCAGGTGCTCCAGGTAACCAGGCTCAGCGTGCACGGGCGTCCGTCCTTTCATACACGGTGCGACCGAGGGAGCGGAATAGATCCGCAGCATGAAGGAAGCTCTCGGAATGCCCGGCAAACAGCAAGCCATCCTGCTTGAGCAGCGGCACGAAGCGCTTCAGGATGCCGTGCTGGGTCGGCTTGTCGAAATAGATCATCACATTGCGACAGAACATCGCATCAAAGGGCCCCTGCACCGCCCAGACCTTGTCCAGCAGGTTGATCCGCTTGAACTCGATAAGGCGCTGGAGTTCAGGGCGGACCCGGGCATACCCGTCCTGGGCCCCGGTCCCTTTCAGGAAAAAGCGCTGCATGCGCTCCCGGGACAGACGCTCGACCCGCTCCACGCCATACACCCCCTTCTGGGCAGTCGCGAGCACGTTGGTGTCGATATCGGTCGCCACGATCTGCACGGGCGGCGTCAGGGTGTTGAATGCTTCGCAGGCGGTGATCGCCAGGCTGTAGGGCTCCTCACCGGTAGAGGCTGCACTGCACCAGATGCGGAACGGAGTGCGGCCACCGTGGGCCTTGAGGCGATCCGCGAGGATGTCGAAGTGGTGCGCCTCTCGAAAGAAGGACGTGAGGTTGGTCGTCAGGCTATTGACGAAGGTCTCCCACTCCTCGGGCTCCCGCTGGGCCCTGTCCAGATACTCTGCAAAGGTCCTGTCGCCCCGCGCCCTCAGGCGGCGGGCCAGGCGGCTGTACACCATGTCCTGCTTGATGGGCGACAGGGAGATGCCGGCATGCTTGTAGATGAGCTCCCTGACACGCTCGAAATCGCTGCTCGAGAACTGGAACTCCCGCTCAGGCATGGCCAGCGAGGGCGCCTTCACGCTGGAAAGTGCCGCCCGGGCATCCCCCAAGGCCGTCTTGCTGGCAGGCGATGCGGGCGGAGTTGCGCGCGAGAAGGGTGAATTGATTTTGTCAGTCATGGCTCAGTCCGCCCTTCGCGCTCAGAACTCTTCCCACTCGTCATCCAGATCATTGGTGCCGCCGCCTGCGCGCCGCACCTTGGGCAGGGGCTGTGCGCTCTTCGGCGCGGCCCCTCGGCCACTTCTCTCTGGCAGTCGGGCGACGTTGTCGGGCACCATCGGCGCGGGCGCTGCAGCCGGAGCAGGCGCACTCCCCGCAGTCAGGCGGAACATGGCGACGGAGCGCACGAGGCTGCGGGCCTGATCCTCCAGGCTCTCCGCCGCGGCGGCTGCTTCTTCCACCAACGCCGCATTCTGCTGCGTCACCTCGTCCATCTGACCCACCGCATGCGTCACCTGCTCGATGCCGCTGCTCTGCTCCTGGCTCGCCTCCGCTATCTCCGTCACCAGCGACGACAGCT
>JAFLDU010000301.1 GCA_017309145.1 Zoogloea sp.
GGCGCCGCGGGGGCCGGCGCCGGTGCCGGAGCGTCCGGCCAACGCCCCGCGTCAGCGGCGATCCCTCGCCCTGGCGCGGCTGTACCTGCTCAACGCCATGGAGCAGAGCCTGCGCCACGGCGACCAGCCCGTGCGCGACCACCTGCGCAACGCCACCTCCCGCGCCCAGCTGGTGCTGGCCTTCGAGATGTGCCAGGAAATCGCCGGCGAGCTCGGCGTGCGCCACATCGATACCATCGGCAAGAACTTCTACGAGATGCTGCCCGACGAAGGCTGACTGCCTTCGGCTGTGCAAGCAGTGGACATTCCGCCTGCCCGGGATGCATCGGCACGCCCGCCTGTGCTGTACTGCCCGGCCAGGCCGCGTGCCGTGTCCATCGCGCCGCGCCGGCCCCCGAGCCCACAACAATAAGTCGCGACCGGCCCCGCCGCCGGCCTGCGTCACGCCGAAAGGAAACAGGATGACGACCGCCGCGCCCACCCCCGCCCTGACCGAAGCCGAGACCAGCAAGTTCGTCCGCATCACCGAGGGCGACCTCGACCTGCAACTGCACTACAACGACTGCGGCAGCGGTGCCGAGACGGTGGTGATGCTCCACGGCTCCGGCCCCGGCGCCAGCGGCTGGGCCAACTTCAACCGCAACATCGAGCCGCTCGTCGCGGCTGGCTACCGGGTGATCCTGATGGACTGCCCGGGCTGGAGCAAGAGCGACCCGATCGTGTGCACCGGCTCCCGCTCCGAGCTCAACGCCCGCTGCCTCAAGGGCCTGCTGGACGCGCTGGGCCTCGACAAGGTGCACATCATCGGCAACTCCATGGGCGGCCACAGCGCCGTGGCGTTTGCGTTGTTCAACCCCGGCCGCGTCGGCAAGCTCGTGCTGATGGGCGGCGGCACCGGCGGCCCCAGCCAGTTCGTGCCGATGCCCACCGAAGGCATCAAGCTGCTGCAGGGCCTGTACCGCGACCCGACCATCGAGAACCTCAAGAAGATGATGGCGGTGTTCGTGTTCGACACCAGCAGCCTCACCGACGCGCTGTACCAGGCCCGCCTCGACAACATGATGGCCCGCAAGGATCACCTGGAGAACTTCGTCAAGAGCCTGGCCGCCAACCCCAAGCAGTTCCCCGACTACGGCCAGCGCCTGGGCGAAATCGCCGCCCCGACGCTGGTCATCTGGGGCCGCGACGACCGCTTCGTGCCGATGGATGTGGGCCTGCGCCTGCTGTGGGGCATGCCCAACGCCGAGTTGCACATCTTCAACCGCTGCGGCCACTGGGCCCAGTGGGAGCATGCGGACAAGTTCAACCGGATGGTGCTGGATTTCCTGACGCACTGAGCGGTTGCTGCCGCCCCGTATGACCGGCGATCTGCAGGGGCGACTTCAGTCGCCCTTTTTCATGTTGAATCTGCGGTGCCGCTAGTTTCGTTTCTCGCGGTCGATGGCGTGTCGTCGGCCGGAGTCGCGAGCTCGCCCTTTGGGCTCCAACAGCGACTCCGGAAGGCCCCGCCTGCTGTTGCGCTGCCCGGCGGTTCAGACGGGCTTTCACGGAGCTCCGAGCCTCATCCTGGTTTGGGCGAGATGCGTCCTCAATGTGTCGTGCCGATGCCCGACTTGAAGGTCGTGCGCTTTACATTTCCGCAGGCCGGACCTCAGTGCGACAACCGCACTTCCAGAATGCCTCCCCAGGCCAGCGCGCCCAATCGGCGTATCAACCGCACTGACCCACGGGGTGCTGGTGCAGGCCGCTGCACGGGGGGCGCCTCCATTCTCGAATGCCGAAATCTCTCCGGCACGACTTTGCGGATGTTTCCGGTGACTATCTGGCGGTTCTATTTCTGCAATTGAAAAAGGCATGACGCCCTGGCTATTGCGCCTTTTCGTCAGACCAATCTCGCTTTAGCAAATAGCGCTCGGGTGAAGGCCGGAGTGATGAGTGGCGGTCAGCCCTCACCGGAAGCACGCTTTATTCTATTTTTCCATTTGATGTCCTCGCAGCGACATGAGGTCGCATGCGGCGGCAATTGTGACAATCGGTCGCGCGGCGGGCCGTCGCGCGACCATTGGTCACTTTTTGCATTTACGTCCCGAACCTATATTGCCGCGGACTAATCAATCGACGCGCATTGCGGCTATTTGATCAGGCTGCCCGGATGGTGCTGGGGCGCTTTTCTTGCGCCCGCATTGCTGCTCATCGCAGATCGACCGGAAACCAATACCAGCCTGATCGCCGGCCGCGCATCTGGAGCTGATTACCCGTGGGGTGATTGCGCGCCGGCTATGCGTGCGCGACGAATGCCGGTCATGTCCGACGCAGCGCCCGTAAAAGGCCGGCCTGCGCCTGTCGATTCACTGCCATCCCTATTTGGGCAGTCGTGCGCACGAATTCTGATTCTGGGGCCCCGAGGGGCCTGTCGTCATTCTCAACTCGTTCGGGAGTAATAGATGTTCGATTTTCCAATATTCGACATGCCACTCGTCGGTCATCGGCTGATGTTTGCCTTTGATGCGATCGTGCATGTGTTTGTCTCTCACGCGGCGGTCGGCGGCAGCATCGTGCTCGCCCTGGCCCAATGGATGGCAATACGAAACAACGACCGCAAGTTCGACGAACTGACCTACAAGGTCCTGTTTGCGCTGTTCATCCTCGCCACCGCGGTGGGTGCGCTCACCGGCATCGGGATCTGGATTCACGTGAACATCATCAACCCGGCGGCCATCGGGGCGCTGCTGCGGGTGTTCTTCTGGAAATGGTTCATTGAATGGATCGTCTTCAACATCGAGATGATCCTGTTGCTGATGCTCTTCCTGTCGTGGAAGAACCGGCCCCTCGGCACGCCGGCCAAGGCCGGGCATTTCCGGCTGGTGGTGGGTTACGCCGTGGCGTCGTGGCTGACCATGGCAATCATCACCGCAATCCTCGGCTTCATGATGACGCCGGGCACCTGGCTGGCGTCGGATTTCCCTGCCAAGCCCGATTACATCGCGTCGCTGTTCAATCCGTCGTGGATGCCGTCGCTGGGCTTCCGTACCTTCTTCGCGATCGTCTGGGCTGCCGCGGGCGCCATGATCCTCACCTGGTTCTACACCCGTGACGATCTGGAAACCCGCGAGCGGGCGATCCGCTTCTTCGGCAAGTGCCTGTACATCAGCGTCGTTCCGATGATCGTGTTCGGCTACTGGTACTACCTGCAGTTTCCCGAGGCGGCCAAGAGCCTGTTCGCCATCGGCGCGCTGGGCAACAAGCTGGCTGCGGTGCCGGGGCTGGCCCAGAAGGTGGCCATCGGGCTGGCGGTGCTGTTTGCCCTCTCGTCCGCCTATCTCTTCTTCAACCCCCGGCGCGCCCCGATGCTCGCCGCCATCGTGCTGCTGGTTGCCAGCGGCACGCTGATCGGCCAGATGGAGCGGGTGCGCGAGTTCGTCCGCAAGCCCTACATCATCTACGACTACATGTACGCCAACGGCGTGCGGGTGCAGGACATGCCCCTGCTCAAGAAAGAGGGCTACCTGAAGAACGCCGTCTTCCTGGAAGACGAGTACCGCACCATCACCCCGCAGAACAAGGTGAAGGTGGGCGAGAAGCTCTATTACTTCCAGTGCCGCTACTGCCACACGATCAACGGCGTGAATGCCATCCAGGACCGTGTGAAGGGCTGGGATGAGCAGGCCATCTATCACCGCATCGGGCAGCTCAATTCCCCGGCCACCCCCTTCATGCCGCCCTTTGCCGGCACCGACGAAGAACGCGCCGCCCTGGCCGCCTACCTGGCCACGCTCAACGGCAAATAAATCGATCAAGGATCCTGAAGATGAAATTCGACTTTATTCCCAACGACATTCCACTGCCGATACCCACCGGCGGGCTGGAATCGGTCGATGCGATATTCCACATCCTCCTGGTGGTGGCGTGGCTGCTGCACATCCTCTTCATCAATGTGTTGATCGGGGCATCGACAGCCTCGGTGTATTTCAACAAGCGCGGCGCCCGGGAGGGCAGCCCCGTGTTCGACCGGGTTGGTTATCTGCTCACCACGCCCGTCACCATCTCCGAGAACATGGGCGCCCTGTGGGGTGTGGCGCCGCTGCTGCTCATCAGCGTGATGTTCACCCCGCTGTTCTATTCGGCGGCGATCATGAACTCGCCCCAGTGGCTGCACATCATTTACGGCAACATCGCGGCCTTCCTGCTCTCCTACCTCTACAAGTACACCTGGCACGCGCTGGAGAAGCGCAAGAGCCTGCACATCGCCATCGGCACCGCGTCCGTGGCGCTTTTCCTGACGCTGCCGCTGGTCTTCATGGCCACCATCCAGCTGTACATGACGCCCACCACCTGGACGGTGAACACCCACTTCTGGGATGCCCTGTTCCGGCCCGACACCTTCTTCCGGCTGGTGCATTTCTACCTCGCATCCTTTGCGGTCACCGGCCTGTTCATGATGATCTACGGCCACTACAAGCGTAAGGCCGACGACCCGCTGACCCGCGAGGCTGGCGACGTGCTGGTCAACACCGGCAAGAGCTGGTTCCTGGTGCCCACGCTGCTCAACCTCTTTGCCGGCCCGCTGGTGCTGTTCCACTTCCCCAGCTACGGCATCGAGAACTTCTTCAACGCCGGCTGGCACTGGCTGATCGTGCTGGGTGTGGTGGCGATCCTTGCCGCGGCCTACCTGACGCTGAAGGACTTCTTCAACCCCGCGATCCCTGCCGGCAAGCTGTGGACCATCATTGCGCTGGCGACGGTGACGGTGCTCTCCATGGCCACCCTGCGCCACGGCATGCGCCTGTCCCTCACCGACGACTACATGGCCCAGTCCCGGGCCAAGAGCGACGCCTTCGTCCAGCGTTCCAAGGAAGCGGCCGAAGAAGCGAAGAACGCACCCAAGGCGGTCTCGGTGGCCACCGTTTCGCCCGGCGAGAGCGCCGCCGGCAAGCACGGCTGCCTGGCGTGCCACGGCGTCGACCAGAAGCTGGTGGGCCCGGCCTACAAGGACGTGGCCGCCAAGGGCTACACCACCGACCAGATCGTCGAGCTGATCTACACGCCCAAGCCCGACAACTGGCCCGGCTTCATCCCCATGCCGCCGCAACCCCAAGTGCCCAAGGCCGACGCCCAGGCCATCGCCGAATGGATCAACGGCCTCAAGTGATCCTGCACGCGCACAAGGAGGGGGGCTGCGGCCCCTCTCGTCCCCGGCCCGGCGCGACACGACACCGGCCATGACCCACGAGGAAACACCCATGACCACCCTTTTCGAACGCCTTGGCGGCGCGCCCGCCGTTGATGCTGCCGTGGATATCTTCTACGACAAGGTGCTCGCCGACACGCGCATCCGGCATTTCTTCGACAAGACCGATATGGCCCGCCAGCGGGCACATCAAAAAGCCTTCCTGACCGT
>JAFLDU010000302.1 GCA_017309145.1 Zoogloea sp.
GAGTTTTATAAGGAGCAGGGTTATCACGTATTTGGCGAACTCAAAGACTTCCCCCACGGACATCAACGCTATTTTATGACGAAGGAATTTTAAGTTGGGAGATCGATTCTCCACAAAGGTATTAAGCTACGCCATCGACTTTGCGGTCGAGAGCCCCAAGCTGGCCTTCATCCTGCTGTCGGCGGTGTTCCTGGCGCTCACCGGCGGTGAGGCGCTGTATGCCGACATGGGGCACTTCGGTGCCCGGCCGGTTCGGCTGGCCTGGTACGGGCTGGTGTGGCCGTCCCTGATGCTCAACTACTTCGGCCAGGGGGCGCTGGTGCTGCGCTCGCCCGTGGCCATCGAAAACCCCTTCTACCTGCTGGCGCCCGACTGGTTCCTCCTTCCCCTGGTGGGGCTGGCGACCCTCGCGACGGTGATCGCCTCCCAGGCCACCATCACCGGGGCGTACTCCATGACGCTCCAGGCCACGCGGCTGGGCTACCTGCCGCGGCTGCGCATCCTGCACACCTCCGACACCGAGCGCGGCCAGATCTACGTGCCCAGCGTCAATTGGCTGATGCTGGTGGCGGTGATCGTGCTGGTGCTGCAGTTCCGCTCGTCGGGCGCGCTGGCCGCGGCCTACGGCATTGCGGTGTCGGGCACGATGATCATCACCACCCTGCTCACTGCCTTCATCGTGTTCACGATGCAGGGCCGGATGCGTACCGGGATGCTGGTGGCGCTGACGCTGTTCGGGCTGCTCGAGAGCCTGTTCTTCAGCTCCAACCTCACCAAGCTGGGCGAAGGCGGCTGGATGCCCATGGCGCTGGGGGCGGCGATCTTCCTGATGCTCACCACCTGGAAGGAGGGCAGCCGGTTGCTGGCCCGCCAGCGGGAGCAGATCGACGTGCCGATGGCCGGCTTCGTGGGCGGGCCGTTGCCGGACGTGCCCCACGTGCCTGGCACCGCGGTGTATCTCACCTCCGAGCCGAGCCTGGTGCCCAGCGCGCTGTTCCACAACCTCAAGCACTACAAGGTGATGCACGAGCGCACGGTGTTCCTGCACGTGGTGAACGAGGACGTGCCGCGCATCGACGACGGCGAGCGGGTGCACGTCACCCGGCTGGCGCCTGGGCTTTACAACGTGGATGCACGCTTCGGCTTCCGGGAGGAACCCGACGTGCCGGCCTCCCTGGCCCTGGCCGCCGCCCAGGGGCTGGATCTCGAGCCCATGACCACCACCTTCTTCGTGGCCCGGTCGAGCATCGTCGATGGCCCGGGCAAGCTGCCGCGCTGGCGCTGCAGCCTGTTTGCGTGGATGGTGCGCCAGTCGGAAGGTGCCGCAACCTACTACCGGCTGCCGGCCAACCAGGTGGTGGAGCTGGGGACGCAGGTGATGCTCTAGCCCCGCGCGGGCGTCAAAGTTGTGCGCCCGGCCTAAATGGCCGGGGGTTTGTGCCGTTATGGCTGTGTCGAGCCACCGTTGATGGGGTGGCCGATCTGCCGAAAACAATCACCGCTCATGCCTCCAGCCAACCTTTTTGCCGGCGCGATGGATCTCGTGTTCCTCGTCTATGGCGCGGCTTTCCTGGCCCTTGGACTGGCCATCGTTGTCCGTCACAACGATCACAGTGAACTCCCGTTTTCCCGCTCCCTCTGGCTGCTCGGCAGTTTTGCCGGGCTGCACGGGGTGCTCGAATGGACGGATCTGTGGCGAGTGGTGCACGGCAGCGAGTCATTGCTGGCGGTGGGGCAGCCGGTGCTCCTGCTGGCGTCCTATCTCTTCTTGTTCGAGTTTGGCCGCCGGCTCGTGTTCGACGCGGACGACGGGGGCGGTCGGCTCGCCCGCTGTCTCACGGCGGTCTGTCGGCCGGTGCTGTATGCGCCGCTGCTGGCGGTGGTGGGCATTGGCACGGCGGTGTCGGATGCGCCGCTGCTCACCCTCGGCATCCTTTCCCGTTACGTGTTCGGCTTTGCAGGCGCCACCCTCGCGGGTGTCGGGCTGCTGCGGGCGCTCGGGCCGTCTCGCTTGCCGGGCGTGCCCCTGGAGGAGGTGCGCCGCCTGACGCGGGCCGCACAGGTGGGGGCCGGGGCCCTGATTGCCTACGGCGTGTTGGGCGGGCTGGTGGTGCCGGAGGCCGACTGGTTTCCTGCGTCGGTGATCAACCACCAGCGCTTTCTCGAATTCTTCGGCTTTCCGGTGCAGCTGGCGCGGGCGGCGGCGGCCATCGTCATCGCGGCTTCGATGGTGCGCCTGCTGGAGATCTTCCAGGTGGAGGCGCTGACCCGCCTGCGCATCGCCAAGGGCGACACCGACCGGGCCCTCAGGCAGCTGGAGGCGCTCCACCGCAGTCAGGCGCTGATCCTGGCCTCATCGGGCGAGGGCATCATCGGCTTCGACTCGGAGGGGCGGGTGACCTTCGTCAATCCCGCCGCCGAGCGGATGCTGGGTCATCCGGGCGAGGCGCTCCTGGGCCAGTCCCTGCATGGCCTGACGCATCATTCCCACCCGGATGGCACGCCCTACCCGTCGGAAGCCTGTCCGATCAGGCTGTCGCTGATCGACCACCGGCCGCGTCGGGGGGATGACGAGTTCTTCTGGCGTCGGGACGGTAGCGGCTTTCCGGTGGATTTCCTGGTCACGCCGATGTTCGATGGGGATCGCTGCGTGGGCGGCGTGCTGTCCTTCCGTGACATGACCGAACAGACCCGTTTTGCCCGGCGCCGGGCCGCGATGCAGGAGCTGATGCTCCAGCTTGCGGGCCTGCCGGCCATCAACGAGGGGGATCTGGACACCATGGTACAGGTGGTGACCGCACGCCTCGCCCGCACCTTCGAGGTGGAGCGGGTCAGCGTCTGGCTGCTTGAAGAGGGGGAATCCCGTCTGCGCTGCGTCGACCTGTTCACCCGCTCGAGCGGCGAGCACTGCGCCGGGCGGGTGATCGATGAGGCTGATTTCGGCGACCACCTGGCGGCGCTGAAGGCGGCGCGCTACACGGCCAGCAACGATGCGCAGCACGAGCCGTGCCTGGCCGGCCTGATCCACGGCCACCTTGCGCAGGCCGAGGTCCAGTCGATACTCGGCTGCCTGATCGCCTCGGGCCGGCGTCCCTTCGGGCTGCTGTGCCTGGCCGAGACCGGCAGGCCCCACGTGTGGGCGCCGGATGAGATCGACTTTGCCTGCCAGCTGGCCGACCAGATCGGCCTGGTGCTGCTCAATCGCGAAAGGCGTCGGGCCGAAGCGGCGAGCCGGGCGAAGAGTTCGTTCATCGCCAACATGAGCCACGAACTGCGCACGCCCATGACGGCCATCATCGGGATGAACAGCCTGGCGCTGCGCCGGGCCACCGACCCCCGGCTGATCGACCAGCTGGGCAAGATCGGCAAGGCGGCCCAGCATCTGCTGGGGGTCATCAACAACATCCTCGACCTGTCGAAGATCGAGGCCGACCGGCTGACGATGGAGCAGGTCGATTTCCGGATCGGCGAGGTGGTGGAGAACCTGGCCAGCCTGCTGGGGCAGCGGATCACCGAGAAGGGGCTGCGGCTGTGCATCGATCTGCCACCCGAGCTGGGCATTGCGCCGCTGCGGGGCGATCCGCTGCGGCTCACCCAGATCCTCCTGAACCTCGTCGGCAACGCCGTGAAGTTCACCCCGGCGGGCGAGATCGTGCTGAGCGTGGCGCGGGTGGCGTCGGGCGACAACGATGTGCTGGTGCGTTTCGAGGTGCGCGACAAGGGCATCGGGATTGCGCCGGACGAGGTGACGCGACTGTTCAATGCCTTCGAGCAGGCCGGCGCATCCACCACCCGCAAATACGGCGGAACGGGCCTGGGGCTGGCGATCAGCCGGCGGCTGGCGCTGCAGATGGGCGGCGACATCGGCGTGGAGAGCGCGCCGGGCGAAGGCAGCACCTTCTGGTTCACCGCCAGGCTGGGCATCGGCAGCGCGGTGCGGAGCGACGCGGCGGGCAAGCCGGTGTCGGCCGAATCGCTGCTTCAGGCCGAGTTTGCCGGGGCGCGGGTGCTGCTGGTCGAGGACGAGCCGGTCAATCAGGAGGTTTCCCTGTGCCTGCTGGAGGATGCCGGGCTGGTTGTCGAGGTGGCCGACGACGGGCTGATCGCGGTGCAGATGGCCCGCCAGACGGGTTACGACCTGATCCTGATGGACATGCAGATGCCCCGGATGAACGGCCTCGAGGCCACCCGGCAGATTCGCGCCGACTCCGTAAACACGGGCACGCCCATCCTGGCGATGACGGCCAACGCCTTCGTGGAGGACCGCCAGGCCTGCCTGGAGGCGGGAATGAACGACCACATCACCAAGCCGGTCGATTCGGACCTGCTGTTTGAAACGGTGCTCAAGTGGTTGTCACCCCAGCTGGAGGGCGAGGTGACGATCTGACCTGACCTGCCGGTGCTGGCGCCTGAAATGAAAACACCCCGGAGCATGACGCCCCGGGGTGTTCTGCTTCTGGCGCGGGTGTTTCAGCGCAGCGTCGTGGCCTTGGCTGCGCTGGCCGCGTTCCGCTCGCGCAGGGCGAGCTGGGTGCGGGTGGTGAGCAGTTCGGCTTCGTCGGCGACGATGCGGGCGGCTTCGGTCAGCAGCACGTCCTTGCTGTCCTTGCGGGCCTTCTCGGCGGCGAGATCGGCGGCCAGGCTGCGTTCGCCGGACTGCAGGCCGTCGTCCTGGAGGGCGGCGAGCTTGTCCTTGCTGCCCTTGTCGCGGGACTTGAGGCGCGCTTCCTGGCGTTCTTTCTCCTGGCGGCGCTCGGTCTCGTTGAGGGACAGCAGCTTGGTCTCGCGCAGGCGCTTGTACTCGGCCACATCCTGCAGCAGCTGGGCGAAATCCTTGTCCTTGGCGACGCGGGCGTCGTGGCGGCGCTGGAGATCGGCGAGGCGCGGCGAGACTTCATCGACCGGACGGAAATCCGCAGCCTTGACCTGGATCCACGGCAGGGCGTTGTCGTAGCTGGATTCGCCGAAGCTGTCGGGGTCGGACACCGACGGGAAGCGGATGTCCGGCACCACGCCGCGCAGCTGGGTGGTGCCGCCGTTGATGCGGAAGAACTGGGCGACGGTCATCTTCAGGTCGCCGAACTTGGGCGGGTCGTTGCGGGCGATCTGGTCCAGGCTGATCATGGTCTGGACGGTGCCCTTGCCGAAGCTCGGCTCGCCGATGATCGGCGCGCGGCCGTAGTCCTGCAGCGCGGCGGCGAAGATCTCGGAGGCCGAGGCCGAGCCGCGGTTGATGAGCACCGCCAGCGGGCCATCCCAGGCGGTGCCGGCGTGTTCGTCCTTCTCGACGCCGATCTGGCCGTCGGGGCGACGCTGCTGGACCACCGGGCCCTTGTCGATGAAGAGGCCGGTGAGCTCGACCGCCTCG
>JAFLDU010000303.1 GCA_017309145.1 Zoogloea sp.
CGGGATGCAGCGCAGCAGTTCAGACCGCGTAACGGCGCAGGCGCAGGGAGAACTCCTCGAGCTGGCGGATGCCGCTCTGCTCGGCGCGGGCGATCCAGTCCTGCAGTTGTTGCAACAGCTGTTCGTGGCTGGCGGTGGAGCGGGCCCACAGGGCGGTGAGCTCATCGCGCATCGCCACCACGGTCTGCAGGCGGGTGTTGTCCTTGAGCAGGCTGGCCAGTCGGGACCTCTCTTCGGCACACAGCTGGCTCTCGTCGGCGGCCAGCCAGCGACGCAGTTCTCCGACCTTGAGCTTGCCGCCGGACTGGGCCTTGAGGGACTCGAACTCGTCCTTGGCGATGGCCTTGAGGGACTGGACGTAGCGGGTCATCACGTCATAGCGGCAGGTGATGATGGCTTGCAGCGTGTCGAAGTCGGCGCGGGCCTTGGCAATGCCGAACTTAGGGGTCGGAATGGTCTTCTTGACCTTGGCGAGGCCGGCCATCTCGAGCAGGCGGATGTACATCCAGCCGATGTCGAACTCGTACCAGCGGGCCGACAGCTTGGCCGAGGTGGCGAAGGAGTGGTGGTTGTTGTGGAGCTCCTCGCCACCGATCAGGATGCCCCAGGGCACCAGGTTGGTGGAGGCGTCGGCGCAGTTGTAGTTGCGATAGCCCCAGAAGTGCCCCAGACCGTTGATGACACCGGCCGCCCAGAAGGGGATCCAGACCATCTGCACGCCCCAGATCAGGACGCCCGGCCAGATGCCGAACAGGAGCAGGTCGGCCACCAGGGTGATCAGGATGCCCACCTTGGGAAAGGCAGAGAAGATCCGGCGCTCGAACCAGTCATCGGGCGTGCCGTGGCCGTAGCGCTGGATGGTCTCGCGGTTGCGGGCCTCTTTGACGTAGAGGAACACCCCGGTCCACAGCACCTTGTTGATGCCGTGGATCTGAGGGCTGTGGGGATCATCCGGCGTCTCGCACTTGGCGTGATGCTTGCGGTGGATGGCCGCCCACTCCTTGGTCACCATGCCGGTGGTGAGCCACAGCCAGGTGCGGAAGAACAGCGCCGGCAGCGGGTGCAGGTCGAGAGACCGGTGGGCCTGATGACGATGCAGGAAGATGGTGACGGCGGCGATGGTGACATGGGTCATCGCCAGGGTGACGACGATGTAACCCCACCAGGGCAGATCAATGAAACCGGAGAACATCAGGCCTTCAGTCCTTGAAAAAGAGTGAGCGAATTCTAGTCGAGGCCTTGACCCAAACCAAGGAAAGCCGGACGAAAGCGCCGCTCCTGCGACTTTCTTCCGGTTTACTGTTGCGACAGGGCGACAGCGCCCGCCCCTCCCTCTAACGGCCCTGTCGGGGCGGGGTTGAGGATGCGCACCTCACGCTGCGGAAAGGGGATCTCGATGCCCTCCTCCTTGAAGCGCCGCCAGATGCACAGGTTGATGGCCGAGCGGATGCCGAGGGTGCCCTCGGTCGGATCACAGATCCAGAAGCCGAGCTGCAGATTGATGCCGCTGTCGGCGAAGGCCTCGACGAAAGCCCCGGGCCCCGGATCCTGCATCACCCGGGGCTGCTGACGGGCCGCCTCCACGAGGATGGCCATGGCCTTGTCGAGATCGGTGGCATAGCTCACCTGAACAGGCAGGGCGACGCGCACCTTGGGGTCGGTGAAGGTCTCGTTCTGCACCACGGCCCCCACCAGGGTCTCGTTGGGGACGATGGACTCGATCCCGCTCATGCCCTTGAGCACGGTGTAGCGGGTGGTGATCTGGCTGACGATGCCGCGCTCGTTGCCCACCGAGATCAGGTTCCCCATTCGGATCGAGCGATCCAGCAACAGGATGAAGCCCGACACATAGTTGGCGGCGATCTTCTGCATACCCAGACCGAGGCCGACCCCCAGGGCCCCCCCGAACACCGACAGGGCGGTCAGATCGATGCCGACCAGGGGTAGCCCGATGGACACCGCCAGCACCAGCAGCAGAGCCTTGGAGAGTCGCGCAAAGACCAGCTTGAGGTTGGCATCCAGGCCTTCGGTGTTCATCAGGCGGGCCTCCAGCACGCCGGAGATCCACAAGGCTACCAGCACGGTGAGCATCACCGTCATCACCCCCTGCAGCAGCATCCACAGGTTGAGGTTGGCCTTGCCCACCGAAAAGCTGATCTGCTCGAGCCCCTCGATCACCGCCGGCAGCACGCCGACGATGTGCAGGGCCACCACCGCCCATGCACCAAAGGCGAAGAAGCGCTCGAAGGAGGCCAGCCAGCCCGCCTTGGGGAAGGCACGCTTGAGCGCATGCACGGTGAGGCGGATGGCTGCCATGGCCATCAGCAGGGGCACCGCGAGCTTGAGCAGATTGACGTGATGCCATTGGCTGAGACCGGCGCGGGCCACCACCACCAGGCCGAGCGCCGACAGCGGGAAGATGACCCGGCGCAGGCCTTCCTCACCTGCGCCGCGCAGCAACTCGGGATTGGCCTCCCGGCGGCGACGCAGGACCGTGCGGATCTGCCGCGAGATCAACCCGGCGAGCAGCAGGCACACGGCCAGTACGCCAACCTGCCAGAGGATGGCGGGTTGCTGCATGTCGTCCCACAAGTCAATCAGCAGGTGTGCGATCTGGTTCTCTTCCATCCTATTTCCTCTTCCGTCCGGGGAGATCCGCAAGACTGGCGATGCGCCGGGCCTCGGCCCGATGGCGTCGCCAGTTGGCGTGATAGGCCCGCGCCAGTGGCGGGTTGCCACGCAGGATCAGCAGATTCTCCGCATTGCGCACCCGCGCCGAGCGGGTGAAGTTGTAGGACCCGGTAGCCACCGCAGCGCGGGACGAGGCCGGGTCGAAGATCATGACCTTGTTGTGGGCGATGTTGTGCTGGTCGTCGGCATACACAGGGATTCCCGCGGCGAGCAGTTCGGGCACCACGCCGGAGCTTGCCTGGCGATTGCTCTCTGCATCGACGATGACCTCCACCCGCACGCCGCGGCGATGTGCCGCAACCAGCCCACGGGCCAGGGGTTTGCTGGTGAACAGATAGGCTTGCACGAGGATGAGTTCCCGCGCGTCGTCGATGGCCTTGAGCAAGGCGGCCTCGCCGTCGGCCCACGGCGAGAAGACCACCTCGATGGTGCCGCGGGCGGCGACCTGGTGCGAAGGCTCCGGGCTCAGCGCCGCGGCCGGTACGGCAATGCTCAGCGCCAGGCCGGCCAGCAGACCACGCCAGCCGGTCCCGCGCCCGCCCGTCATCAAGCCTTGCGCTCGAGGACGGCGGCGAAGAAACCGTCGGTGTCGTGGCTGCGGGGGCTGAGGTGGAGCTGTTCGCCGCATTCGATGTTGATGCCCTGCTTGGCCAGCACATCCTGGGCATTGAGCGGCGCAAAACTGTCGTTGCCGGCCAGGAAGGCGGCCACGATGGCTTCGTTCTCCTCCGGCAGCAGGCTGCAGGTGGCATACACCAGGCGCCCGCCCGGCTTCACCAGGCGCGCGGCGCTGGCCAGGATGGCGGCCTGCTTGACGGTGAGCTCGGCCAGGGCCTCGGGGCTCTGGCGCCACTTCAGGTCGGGGTTGCGGCGCAGGGTGCCGAGGCCGCTGCAGGGCGCATCCACCAGCACCCGGTCGAGCTTGCCGGCGAGGCGCTTGACCCGGGGATCGTTCTCGCTGGCGATCACCACCGGATGCACGTTGGACAAGCCGGAGCGGGCCATCCGCGGCTTGAGCTTGGCGAGGCGCTTGTCCGACACGTCGAAGGCGTACAGGCGACCGGTGTTGCGCATCAGAGCGCCGAGCAGCAGGGTCTTGCCGCCGGCGCCGGCGCAGAAGTCGGCCACCATCTCACCGCGCTTGGGTTGCAGCAGATAGCCGAGGAGCTGGCTGCCCTCGTCCTGCACTTCGAAGCTGCCGTCCAGGAACAAGGAGTGCTTCTGCAGCGCCGGCTTGCCTTCGAGACGCACCGCGGCGGGCGACAGGCGCCCCGGAGCACAGGCGATGCCGTCGGCCTGCAGGCGTGCCACCAGCGCGTCGCGCTCGAGCTTGAGGGTGTTCACCCGCAGGTCCAGCGGGGCCGGCCGGTTGAGGCTCTGGGCCAGGGCGATCACGTCCTCTGCCGGCATGCTGGCGAGCAGGCGCTCGGCCAGCCAGTCAGGCAGGTCGGCGGCTTCGGCCAGGCTCATCTCGCCGGCATCGCGCCCCTTGATCTCGGTGAAGTAGTCGATGTCGCGGCCATGCAGCCCTTCGCCGAGCTGGCGCAGGGTGGTGCCCTCGACGCGCGCCAGCCAGGCCAGGATGAGCTGGCGGGTGGAGGCCTGGGGGCCGCACAGGCGCTCGAGGGTGCGTTTGCGACGCACCACGCCATACACGGCCTCGGCCACGAAGGCCCGGTCCCGCGCTCCGATCTCGTGCATGTCCCGGAAGTAGCGGGACAGCACCGAGTCGGCGGGGTAATCGAAGCGCAGCACCGAGCGGAGGGCCTGGCTGGCGGACTGGATCTGGGCGGGTGTGATGGTCATGGAATTCCGATACTGAAAAAACCGCCGGCCGCCTGGGGCGCCGGCATGAAGCAATGAATTTTATCTGGGTGCGGCACGCTGGCCGAGGTCCACGCCGGTGGCCACCTGGTCGAGCACATCGCCGCTCTTGTCGGTGATCTTGAGGCGGACCGGCAGGTTGGCGTAGTCACGAGCGAGCCAGATGTCGATCTTGAGCTCGCCGCGATGCCCCGAACTGCCGAGATGGTAGGCGGAAACGCGGCCGGCGGGCACCTCGATCTCCTCGATGCCGAGGTTCTCGATGACCGAGCGCACCGCACTCTTGCCGGTCACCACCAGCAGTTCGGCCCGCATCGGCCCCTCCGGCTGGAGGGACAGGTGGTGCATCAGCGACAGCACGTCCTGGTCGCCCTCGGCCAGCGAAAACTCCCGACGGCGCTCGCCGGCCACCAGCACGACCCGCGCGGTGGACCAGTCGAAATCGGCGCGCTCCTTGAGCTTGCCATCCCGCTCGACGGTGAACTGCTCGGGCTGCAGGCCATGCGGGCCGATCCGCCCCTCGCTGCGCTGGACCATGCGGAAGGGTTTGAGCAAGCCGATCAGGCCGGAGGTCTCGATGACGGTCTCCATCGAGTAACTCTCCTGGTCGTGGGTCCACGCATGGGTGGTGCGGCCGATGACGAAGTTCTGCTCCCCGCGGATCACGTTGTACTGGATCTTCCCGGAGGCCGCCCACAGCTCGGCGGGGCCGGGGCCGGCGGGCTTCCGGTCCGGTGCGCCCTCCTGCCCACCCTGCCCGGCGCCTTCGGCAAGTCCGGCGGGCGTCTGCGGCGCGGTGC
>JAFLDU010000005.1 GCA_017309145.1 Zoogloea sp.
GCAGCTGGTGGTGGACATCGGGGGTGGGTCCACCGAGTTCGTGATCGGCAAGAGCTTCCAGCCGATTGCCCTGGAGTCGCTGTACATGGGCTGCGTGAGCTTCTCGCTGCGCCATTTTCCGGATGGCCGGGTAGACAAGCGCGGGCTGCGCGATGCCGAGCTGGCCGCGCAGAAGGAGATCCAGACGATCTCCCACGCCTACCGGGAGATTGGCTGGGAGGAGGCGGTCGGCTCCAGCGGGTCCGCCAAGGCCCTGGTGGACATCCTCGAGCTGAACGGCCTCTCCGACGGCGGCATCACCCGGACGGGTATGGAGAAGCTGCGGGCCCTGATGCTGCGGGCCGGCAACGTGAATGCCTTGCAGCTGGAGGGGCTCCGTCCAGACCGCCTGCCGGTTCTGCCGGGGGGCTTCGCCATCATGTGGGCCGTCTTCGAGGAGTTCGGTCTGGAGCGCATGACCTTCTCGGAAGGTGCTCTGCGCCTTGGTGTGCTCTACGACCTGCTGGGCCGCTACCACCACCATGACCTGCGCGATGCGACGGTGACGGCCTTCATGAGCCGCTATGGCGTGGATCTGGCGCACGCCCACCAAGTGACCGAAACCGCCCGTGGTTTCCTGCAGCAGCTCGATCCCGCTTCGGCGGACGGGGACAACGTGGATGCGCGTTTCCTCGAGTGGGCCGCCAAGTTGCACGAGATCGGCGTGTCGGTCGCCCATTCCAGCTACCACAAGCACAGCGCCTATATTCTTGGCAATGCCGACATGCCGGGTTTCTCGCGCATGGACCAAGGGCGTCTGGCGCGCATGGTGCTGGCGCATCGGGGCAAGCTGGCGCGGGTGAGCGCGCTTGATCCGAACAGTCCGGAGTGGCGCCTGATCCTGTGTCTGCGCCTGGCCGCGGTGGTACACCGGGCGCGGGACGGGCGCGGCGTGCCGCCCCTGCGCCTGAAGCACGAGGGCCGTGGCTACGTGCTGGTGGCCGACGCCGAGTGGTTGCGCAACCTGCCGCTCACCGCGGCGGCACTCGACGAGGAGGAGCGCCAGTGGCAATCCATCGGCATGCCCCTCAAGCTGCGGGTGGAGCGCGCGGTGACCCGCAATCCGGCGGGTAAGGTCTAGCCCGGCCCGCAATGTCTCCGGTCAGCGCTGTACCGGCTCTGCGTCTGGATGTGAAGGCTGATGACAGCCGGGCGCACCTGTCGGGTGACTGGACTCTCGCAGCGCTGACGGCCGATCCGCGCCAGTTGCGCGGTGAGCTGGAGGCGGTTCCGGCGGAGGCGGCCTGGAGCTTGGCTGAGGTGTCGAGGCTCGATAGTTACGGGGCCTTGCTGCTGTGGCGGGTCTGGGGGCGTCGTCGGCCGGCGCATCTCGACCTGCCGCCCGCGCTGGAGGCCGTCTTCGCGCGGGTTGAGGCGATCCCGGTGCTCACCTGTGCCACCGAGCCCCCTTACCGCTTGCTGGATGGGACGGCCCAGGTCGGCCGCATCGTCATCGACATCGGCCATCACGTCATCGGTTTCGTGGCCCTGATCGGCCAGATCCTGATCGATCTGTGGGGGCTTGTCGGTGACTCCAAGCGCTGGCCCTTGTTCGAGATCTCGGCCAACTTCTACAAGGTGGGGGTGCGGGCGATGCCCGTGACCGCGCTGGTCGGCTTTCTGATCGGGGTGGTCATGTCCTACCTGTCGGCCTTGCAGCTGCGCGCCTTCGGGGCGGATGCCTTCATCGTGAACATCCTGGGTCTGGGCATCATCCGAGAGCTGGGGCCGGTGCTGGTGTCGGTCCTGGTGGCCGGCCGGTCGGGCTCGGCGATGACGGCCCAGCTCGGTGTGATGCGGGTCACCGAGGAGATCGACGCGCTGGCCGTGATGGGCATCTCGCGCTACGTCCGCCTCGTCGTGCCCAAGGTGGTGGCCCTCACCCTGGCCATGCCGCTGCTGACCCTGTGGGGCTCGGCGGTGGCGATCTTCGGTGGCATGGTGTCGGCCAATCTGCAGCTGGACCTGAGCTTCGATTACTTCCTCAATGCACTGCCGCGAGCGGTGCCCGCTGCCAACCTGGTGATCGGCTTGGTGAAGGGCGCGGTCTTCGGTTTGCTGATCGCCCTGGTGGCCTGCTACTTCGGCCTGCGGGTGCGCCCCAATACCGAGAGTCTGTCAGCCAACACGACTGCCTCGGTGGTGGCGTCGATCACCGTCGTGATCATTGTCGATGCGATCTTCGCAGTGGCCACCCGCTCCATCGGGCTGCCTTTCCGGTGAGTGCCCCCGCATGATGATGTCGCCCATCCTCCCGGTGGAGCTCAGAGGCGTGTCCACCGTCTTCGGCAAGACCTGGATCCACCGGAAGCTTGATCTGGCCGTGTCGGCTGGAGAGGTGGTGGCGCTGGTGGGGGGGTCGGGCAGCGGCAAGACGACGCTGCTGCGGCAGATTGTCGGTCTGCTCCAGCCGGCGGAGGGCGAGGTGCGTCTGTTTGGCGAACCCCTCAAGGCCGGTGGGCGGGATGACCGTCTGGCGCGCCGGCGCCGCTTCGGCATGCTGTTCCAGCAGGGTGCGCTGTTTTCTGCCTTGACCGTGTTTGCCAATATCGCTTTTCCCTTGCGCGAATTCGGGATCACCGACGAAGCGCTGATCCGCGATCTGGTCCTGCTCAAGATGGCGATGGTGGAGCTGGAGCCCGAGGTGGCGGCGCGGATGCCCGCCGAGCTTTCCGGCGGCATGGTCAAGCGCGTGGCCCTGGCCCGCGCCCTGGCGCTGGAGCCCGAGCTGCTGCTGCTCGACGAGCCTACTGCGGGGCTTGATCCGGACCGCAGCGCGGGCTTCGTGGATCTGATCCGCTCCCTGCATCGCAGCCTGGGGCTTACCGTGGTGCTGGTGACCCATGACCTGGACACCCTGGCGGCCCTGGCCAGCCGGGTGGCCGTGCTGTCGGAAGGACGTATACTTGCCGCTGGCCCCCTGGAAGAGATCATGACCGTGCAGGACCCCTTCATCCAGCGTTTCTTCCACAGCGAGCGCAGCCGTGCCGCGTTGGCCAGGGCAGGAGAGCCCCGCTGATGGAGAACCGTGCCCATGCCATCGCCACCGGCTTGTTTGCCATCCTCCTGAGTGCGGCGGTGGTACTGGCCCTGTGGTGGTTCTCCGACAAGCGGGAGGCGACGCGCGAGCTGGTGCTGGTCACATCGGGCAGTGTCAATGGGCTCAATCCCCAGGCGACCGTCCGCTACCGGGGCATCGTGGCCGGGCGGGTGGCACGGATCGACCTCGATCCCGAGGATCCGCGCAAGGTGCTGGTGTTCGTGCGGATCCGCACCGACCTGCCCATCACCCAGGCCACCCGGGCACGCCTGGCGACCCAGGGGGTCACCGGCCTGGCTTTCATCGCGCTGGACGACCCAGGCGATGGGGCAGCCCCCATCGTCGGTGAGACGCCCCGCATTCCGCTGGCCCCCAGCGTCATCGAGGAGCTGACCAGCGGGGCGCTGCAGACCCTGCGCCAGTTGCGGATCATGTCGGAGCGGCTGGCCACCCTGACACGGCCAGAGAATCTCTCCCGCATCGAGAACACCCTGGCCCGCCTGGAGTCGTCCAGCCGCGGGCTGGACCAGACCCTGCAGGAGACGCCCCGGCTGGTGGCCGATCTGCGCCGTTTCCTGGACAAGGACAATCTGGAGCGCATCAGCCGGACCTTGGCAAACCTCGAGCGTGCCAGCGCGGAGGCGGCGCCCATGGCGGTCGAGGGGCGTAAGCTGCTGGTCCGCCTTGAAAGCGCCAGTGCGCGCCTGGAGACATTGACGGGCAGCGTCGGGGAAGGGCTGTCGGCGTCGACCCTGCCGCGCATCAACAGCCTGGTGCAGGAGCTGACCACCACATCCCGACAACTGTCTGGCCTGCTCGACGAAGTCGAGCGTTCTCCCCAGATGATCCTCCTCGGCCGCGAGACCCCACAGCCCGGTCCTGGCGAGGCGGGTTTCAAGCTCCCTGTCCGCTAGTCTGTCCGGAGAATATGCTGCCCATGCGCCTTGTCCATTTCGTCAATACCGCCTTTCTGGCCCTGTTGCTCGGCGGCTGCACGGTGCCGTCCCGTCCGGCCGCCCAGGCGGTGCATGATCTGGGAGTGCTCGAAGCCGTCGCGACGCCGGCTGGCACAGCGCTGCTGCGCAGCGTCGATGTGCAGCCGGCGCCGTGGCTGGCGGGCACGGCGATGGGCTACCGCCTGCTGCAGATCCAGCCGACGCGCCGCCAGGCCTACTCGGAGAGCCGTTGGGCCGCGCCGCCAGCGCAGCTGGTGGAGTTGGCCCTGCGGCGTACCCTGGGGGCGGGGCAGGGGAGCTGCCGATTGCGCATCGAGCTGGATGAATTCGCCCAGGTGTTCGAGACGGACACGCTCAGCCGCGGCGTCATCGAGGCCCGGGCCAGCCTGCTGACGCAGCGCGGAGAGCAGGTGCTCGCCAGCCGGGCTTTCTCGATCAGCCTGCCGGCGGCGACGCCGGATGCGGCAGGCGGTGTTGCCGCCCTGCAGGCTGCCAGCCGTGCCCTGGGGCGTGAGCTGACGGGCTGGTTGAACGGATTGAGTCAGCAGGAATCCCCTCAGGGGATGCCCCACAAGTCGGGTGCCCTCTGCGCGACCTGAGTTTGAAGCCATGACCGGCAGGCACGTGCCGGCGTCCAATCAAGGAGGAGAGAAGCATGAGCGCTGTACCAGAAACCCAACAAGAGCCGATGTTGCTGCGTAGCGATGTCGAGGGCGTGTGCACCCTGACCCTGAACCGCCCCGGGCAGTTCAATGCGCTGTCCCAGCCCATGCTGGAAGCCTTGCTTGCCGAGTTGGTGGGCATCGCCGCCGACAAAGCGGTGCGCGTGGTGGTGCTGGCGGGCGCGGGCAAGGCCTTCTGTGCCGGCCATGATCTCAAGGAGATGCGCGGCAACTACACCAAGGCCTTCCAGCAGGCCTTGTTCCGCCTGTGCGGCAAGGTGATGATGCAGATCGTCACCATGCCGCAGCCGGTGATCGCCCGCATTCACGGCATCGCCACCGCGGCGGGCTGTCAGCTGGTCTCCATGTGTGATCTGGCGGTGGCGTCGGACGTGGCGCGTTTTGCCGTGTCGGGCATCAATGTGGGCCTCTTCTGCGCTACGCCGAGCGTGGGCTTGTCACGCAACATGGGCCGCAAGGAAGCCTTCGAGATGCTGGTCACCGGCGACTTCATCGATGCGCAGGAAGCCCGGCGGCGTGGGCTGGTGAACCGGGTGGTCCCGCTCGAGAGCCTGGACGAGGAAGTCGCCCGCCTCACCGCGTCGATCTGCGCCAAGTCGCCGGCGGCCATCGCCATGGGCAAGCAGATGTTCTACAGCCAGCTCGAAATGGGGCTGGATGCAGCCTACCAGCATGCCGCCGAGGTGATGGCCTGCAACATGATGTGCGAGGACGCCGCGGAAGGCATCGACGCCTTCATGGCCAAGCGTAAGCCGGTGTGGACGGGCAAGTGAGCCGCTGACTTGCTGATCGATACCCACTGCCACCTGGACGCCGCCGAGTTCGATGCCGACCGCCAGGCGGTCATCGACGCGGCTCGTGCCCAGGGGGTGGACGGCTTCCTGGTGCCGGCCGTGGCGGTGGATAATTTTGATGCCGTGGCCAGCCTGTCCGCGGCCCATCCGGATTGCGTCCACGCCTACGGCATCCATCCGCTGTATGTGGGGCAGGCCGGTGAAGAGGACGTGGATCGCCTGCGCGAACGGCTGGCGGACGGGACGGCCGTGGCGGTGGGTGAGATCGGTCTCGACGGCTTTGTGCCGGACGGCGACCTACCGCGCCAGGAGCGCTTTCTCGACGCCCAGCTGAGACTGGCGGTGGCTTTCGGGCTGCCGGTGGTCCTGCATGTGCGTCGGGCCCAGGACCGGGTCCTGAAGGCCCTGCGCCGCCATCGTCCGCCGGGTGGGATCGCCCATGCCTTCAACGGCAGTCGGCAGCAGGCCGAGGCGTTCATCGGTCTGGGCTGCAAGCTCGGGTTTGGTGGGGCGATGACTTATTCCGGCTCAAGGCGCATCCGGGAGCTGGCAGCCACACTGCCCCTGTCGGCCATCGTGCTGGAGACCGATGCACCGGACATCGCGCCGGCCTGGGGCGCCGCGCAGCGTAACGATCCGGCAAACCTTCGTCGCATGGCCGAGGTGCTGGCCGAACTGAGGGGGATGGAGGTCGATGAGGTGATCGCAGTGACCGGCGCCAATGCTGTCGCCGCGATTCCCGGGTTGGCACGGATCAGGAGGGCGAGGGCACCGGCGTCTGGCTGCGGGCGATGAGGGCGCGGATGTCGTCCTTCATGCGGGCCACGTCGCCATCGAATTTCTCGCAGTTCATCATCGAGACGCCGAAGACGTAGGCATACAGCAGCATGCTGCGGGTGGACGCTTCGTGCATCGGCACGCCACAGGCCAGGAAAAGGTCGCGGGCGCAGCGCAGGCGCCAGGCGTCGACCTCCTCGACGATGGCGGCGGCGGCGGTGTCACGCCGTGCCCACTCGCGCATGGCAAGCTCGATCAGGATGCCCTTGCGGTTGCGGCTGGCGCTGTACACGTCGATCACGTGGAAGATCTGCGCCACCTCGCCGCCGGGTTCGCGCCGGGTCTGCTTCACGATGTCGCGGATGCGGCCTTCCTTCCAGGTTTCGAGCACGCCTGACAGCAGGTCCTGGCGATCCTTGAAATGCCAGTAGAAGCTGCCCTTGGTGACATGCAGGCGCTTGGCCAGGACTTCGACGCGCACACCGGTGACGCCTTCTTCGGCGAGGATGTCGAGGGCGCCCTGAATCCAGGCCGCGCGGTCGAGTTGCAGGCGGGGTGTCTTTTCCATTCGGCGTAGTATTGACGGTTTCGAGTCCATACGCTACCGTACGGAAAGTGACAAAGCAAGATGCCTGTGAGAAGCTGGCGTCTGCTGTTCCGGCACGTGCTGCGCGCATAATGCGCGTCTGGCCGGCAGTCCAAGAAAAGGCGTGTGGGAAGATCCCTGTCCAGGGACCGGAATTCCGCAGGCCGAGAAGATCAGTGGAGAAATTCCCATTTAAGGAGCGCAGCATTGAAGATCCTGGTTCCCGTTAAACGTGTGGTCGATTACAACGTCAAGGTGCGCGTCAAGAGCGATGGCACCGGCGTGGATATTGCCAACGTCAAGATGTCCATGAATCCCTTCGACGAGATCGCTGTCGAAGAGGCCGTTCGCCTGAAAGAAGCCGGTGTCGCCACTGAAGTGGTGGCGGTGTCCTGCGGTGTCGGTGCCTGCCAGGAAACCCTGCGCACCGCCATGGCCATCGGCGCCGACCGTGGCATCCTGGTCGAGACCGATGTCGAGCTCCAACCCCTGGCCGTCGCCAAGCTGCTCAAGGCCTTGTGCGACAAGGAGCAGCCCCAGGTGGTGATCTGCGGCAAGCAGGCCATCGACGATGATGCCAACCAGACCGGCCAGATGCTGTCTGCGCTGATGGGCTGGCCCCAGGCCACCTTCGCCTCCAAGGTGGCGGTGAGTGCCGGCAAGGCCACGGTGACCCGCGAGATCGACGGCGGCCTCGAAACCCTCGAGATCGCCCTGCCGGCGGTGGTGACCACCGACCTGCGCCTCAATGAGCCGCGCTACGCCACCCTGCCCAACATCATGAAGGCCAAGAAGAAGCCCCTCGAGACCGTCAAGCCGGCGGATCTGGGCGTCGACGTGTCCCCGCGCCTGACCACCCTCAAGGTGGTCGAGCCGCCCAAGCGCAGCGCGGGTGTCATGGTGGCTGACGTGGCTCAGCTGGTTGAAAAACTCAAGAACGAAGCGAAGGTGCTGTAATGACGATCCTGGTTGTTGCCGAGCACGACAATGCGTCCCTGAAGGGCGCCACCCTCAATACCGTCACCGCCGCCGCCAAGCTGGGCGGTGACGTGGTCATCCTGGTCGCCGGCTCCGGCGCGGGTGCCGCCGCCGAGGCCGCCTCCCGCGTGGCGGGTGTGAACAAGGTCCTGTTGGCCGACTCCGCCGTCTTCGCCGACCAGTCCGCCGAGAACCTGGCCAACCAGGTGCTGGAAGTCGTCAAGGCAGGTGGTGGTGCGATCAGCCACGTGCTGGCCCCGGCCTCCACCTTCGGCAAGAACGTGCTGCCCCGCGTGGCGGCGCTGCTGGATGTGGCCCAGATCTCCGAGATCGTGGCGGTCGAGTCCGCCGACACCTTCGTACGCCCGATCTACGCCGGTAACGCGCTGGCCACGGTCAAGTCCGCCGATCCGGTGAAGGTCATCACCGTGCGCACCACCGCCTTCGAGGCGGCAGGCGAGGGTGGCTCTGCCGCCGTCGAGCAGGTGGCCGCGGTGGCTGACTCCGGCCTCTCCCGGTTGACCGGCCGCGAGCTGACCAAGTCTGCCCGTCCGGAGCTAGGGGCTGCCAAGATCATCGTCTCCGGTGGTCGTGGCCTGGGCAGCAGCGAGAACTACAACAAGGTTCTCGAGCCGCTGGCCGACAAGCTTGGTGCCGCTCTGGGGGCTTCCCGTGCTGCGGTGGATGCAGGCTATGTGCCCAACGACTACCAGGTTGGTCAGACCGGCAAGATCGTTGCCCCCCAGCTTTACCTGGCGGTCGGCATCTCCGGCGCAATCCAGCATCTGGCCGGCATGAAGGACTCCAAGGTGATCGTGGCGATCAACAAGGATCCGGAAGCGCCGATCTTCCAGGTGGCCGACTACGGCCTGGTGGCCGACCTCTTCGAAGCCGTGCCGCAGCTCACCTCGGCCATCTGAGGCAGCACCCCGAGACCGCAGGGTTGGCTGAATGAACTTCGCGCCCGACCTCTTTTCCGCAGGCTGGCACGGTTTTGCCGTGCTCTGCGGGTTGGGGGTCGGGGCGTGGATCTTCCGGACGGCCCCGTGGTCGCACCTGCTCGACGGGCATCAGCTCAACGCCCTGCTGGGGGCCGCGGTTGTCCTGACCCTGCTGTGGAGCATGAACGCCGGAGTCTATCCCGGGCTCAATCTCCATCTGCTGGGGGCAATGGCCACCACCCTCATCTTTGGTCCGCAGTTGGCTCTCGTCGTGCTGGCCCTGGCCCTGGCCGGCGTGACCCTCAACGGTAGCGCCGAGTGGGCCGCCTATCCGATGAACCTGCTGATGATGGCCATCGTGCCGGTCACTGCCGGCAGGCTCTTCTTCCGCGCGGTCGAGCGCTGGTTGCCGCGTCATTTCTTCGTTTACATCTTCGTCAATGCCTTTCTGGGGGCTGCGGTGGTGGTCCTCGTGCAGGGCTTTGTCGCATCCCTCAGTTTGTACGCCGCCGGTGCTTACCCGGCGGACAAGCTGTTGTCCGAATACCTGCCGTTCTTCCTGCTGCTGGGCTTTGCCGAAGCCTGGCTGTCGGGCATGGCCTTGACCCTGATGGTGGTTTACCGCCCGGAATGGGTCGCCAGTTTCGATGACCGCAGCTATCTGAACAAGTAAGCCGGCCCCGCGGTCCCAGAGGTCGTAACACCTACAACAACATAGTGGAGAAAAAACAATGAGCAGCTACAACGCACCGATCCGCGACATGCAATTCGTCCTGCGCGAGCTTGCCGGCCTGGAAGCCGTGTCGGCCCTGCCGGGCTGTGAGGACGCAACCCCCGACGTGGTGGATGCCATCATCGAGGAAGCCAACAAGTTTGCCAGCGGCGTGCTGGCACCGCTGAACTGGACGGGTGACCAGGAAGGCGCCCGCTGGGATAACGGCGAGGTCCGTACCGCCTCCGGCTGGAAGGATGCCTACACGCAGTTCGCCGAAGCGGGCTGGACCGCCCTGGCCTGCGAGCCGGAATATGGTGGCCAGGGGCTGCCCAAGCTGGTCTCCACCGTGGTGATGGAGATGTGGCAGGCCGCCAACATGGCCTTCTCCCTGTGCCCCATGCTGACCAACGGTGCCATCGAGGCGATCAAGCTGTGCGGCACCGACGAGCAGAAGGCGGCCTACCTGCCGAAGATGATCAGCGGCGAGTGGACCGGCACGATGAATCTGACGGAGCCCCAGGCCGGCTCCGACCTGGCTGCGGTGCGCACCCGTGCCGTGCCCCAGGGTGATGGCACCTACAAGATCTTCGGCCAGAAGATCTTCATCACCTACGGTGAGCACGACATGACCGACAACATCGTGCATCTGGTGCTGGCCCGCCTGCCCGATGCACCGGAAGGGGTGAAGGGCATCTCCCTGTTCGTGGTGCCGAAGTTCCTGCTCAACGCCGACGGCACGCCGGGGGTCCGCAATGACGTGCATTGCGTCTCCATCGAGCACAAGCTGGGCATTCACGCCAGCCCGACGGCCGTGCTGGCCTTTGGCGACAACGGCGGCGCCATCGGTACCCTCGTCGGCGAGGCGAACCGTGGTCTCGAATACATGTTCGTGATGATGAACGAGGCCCGCTTTGCCGTGGGCATGGAAGGCCTGGCGCTGTCCGACCGGGCCTACCAGCAGGCCCTGGCCTACGCCAAGGACCGCGTGCAGGGTACCGAGGCGGGTATCCGCGGCGGACCGAAGGTCAGCATCATCCATCATGCCGACGTCCGCCGCATGCTGATGAGCATGAAGTCGCAGGTCGAGGCCCAGCGTGCCCTGGCCTACGTCGTAGGGGCGGCCACCGACATGGCCCACAATCATCCGGACGAGGCTGTGCGCGCCAGCAATCAGGCTTTTGTGGATCTGATGATCCCGGTCGTGAAGGGCTGGCTCACCGAGGCTTCCATCGATATCACCTCCACCGGCGTGCAGATCCACGGCGGCATGGGCTTCATCGAGGAGACCGGCGCGGCCCAGCACTTCCGTGATGCGCGGATCACCGCCATCTACGAAGGTACCACTGCCATCCAGGCCAACGACCTCATCGGTCGCAAGATCGCCCGTGAGAGCGGAGTGACCGTGAAGGCCGTGATCGTCGAGATGCGCAAGGTCGAGGCCCAACTGGCCGAAGCCGCGGGCGAAGAGTTCGCCGCCATCCGCAAATCGCTGTCGTCCGCCGTGACGGCCCTCGAAGAGGCTGTGGCCTACATCGTGGCCACTTACGGCAACGACATCAAGGCGGCCTCGGTTGGCTCGGTGCCGTTCCTCAAGCTGCTGGGCATCGTCGCCGGTGGCTGGCAGATGGGGCGTGCCGCCCTGGTGGCAAGCCGCCGTCTGGCGGAGGGCAGTGGGGACGCGTCGTTCTATCAGGCCAAGATCGTGACGGCCCGCTTCTATGCCGATCACGTGTTGTCCCAAGCGCCGGGCCTGGCCTACGCGGTCGTCAATGGCGCGAGTGGTGCCCTGGCGCTGGCCGAAGACCAGTTCTGAGCCTGCGTGCTCGATGCATGAAGGAAGGGGCCAGTTGGCCCCTTTTTTCATGGCAGTGATGAGGGGATCTGCTCAGGTCAGCCTGTCAATGAATTTACATTGATGCAATGCACCATGCGGCATAGTTCCAGGTGCCGCAGCGTGCTTTGGGCGCATGCTTGGTACATCCCTCAGAGAGCCGGCAGCACGGACTTCCCGGGTGGGGTGTCCCTCAGGCGGTCATAAAGTCAAAAGACAGTAAAAGGAGAGCGTCATGGTCGGAATGTCCTGGTGGTTCGAGTACTGGGCAGGTGTGATGGATAACTGCCTCGCCCATCTCGTGACCTGGTCGCCGCCCTCGCCCGGAGAGGCGCCCGGGAAGCAGTGACCCGGAGTTACCTGCGACGACCGTCGCGGGACATGGGTTGTCCAGCTTCAAGGCAGACAACCCGCCTTTTGGCAGAGCCGCCTACGGGCGGTTTCTTTTTTCCTGGATCAAATCCCACCCGCCCCGCGAGGGCTTAGAATTCGGAACACCTTGAACGGACGCCCTCAGGTCGGCGCCGCAAAGAAAAAACCCCCGGCGAGGGGAGCCGGGGGCAGAAAAATGCCTTGCTTGCTCAAGGCACCCGCTCAGGGAGGTATAGCGGGAGACGGTTCAGCACCATCTGTTCCTTTGTTCATCGGGTGGCGGGAAAGTTCCTGCCCCGATTCGTATCCGAATGTAAGTTCGCGAGATCTCCATGAGTCCAGTCCATTCCGTTTTCCCTGCCACCCGCATGCGTCGGATGCGCCGCGATGATTTTTCCCGCCGCCTGATGCGTGAGCATCGGCTATCGGCAGACGACCTGATCTATCCTGTCTTCGTCCTTGAGGGCGAGGGCATCGTCCAGCCCGTGCCGTCGATGCCCGGCGTCAGCCGGATGTCCCTCGACAAGCTGCTTGAAGTGGCCGCGCAAGCCGTGGCCCTCGGCGTGCCGGCCCTGGCCCTGTTCCCGGTGATCGACAGTGACCGCAAGTCGCTGGGGGCCGAAGAGGCCTACAACCCGGACGGCCTGGTGCCCCGCGTGGTGAAGGCTCTCAAGCAGCACTTCCCCGAGTTGGGCGTGATCACCGACGTGGCCCTCGATCCCTATACCAGCCATGGCCAGGATGGCCTGATCGATGCCTCGGGCTATGTGCTCAACGACGAGACCCTCGAGGTGCTGGCCCGCCAGGCCCTGTGTCACGCACAGGCGGGCGCCGATGTGGTGGCGCCGTCCGACATGATGGATGGCCGCGTCGCCCGCATCCGCGCCGAACTGGACGCCGCGCAGCAGATCCATACGCGCATCCTGGCCTACTCGGCCAAATACGCGTCGGCCTTTTATGGTCCTTTCCGTGATGCGGTCGGATCGGCTGGCAATCTGGGCAAGGGCAACAAGTACACCTACCAGATGGACCCGGCAAATTCCGATGAAGCCATCCGTGAGGTGGCCCTCGACATTTCCGAAGGTGCCGACATGTTCATGGTGAAGCCCGGCATGCCCTACCTGGACATCGTGCGCCGGGTGAAGACCGAGCTGAAGGTACCGACCTATGTGTATCAGGTGAGCGGTGAGTACGCCATGCTCAAGGCGGCGGTGGCCAATGGCTGGCTCAACGAGCAGGCCTGCGTGCTGGAGTCGCTGGTGGGCTTCAAGCGGGCCGGTGCCGACGGCATCCTCACCTACTACGCGCTGGATGCCGCCCGCTGGCTGAAGGAAGGCGCCTGATACCAGGCAATCCCATGCCCTGGCCCCCGCTGCAGCGTGGGCCAGGGGCTCAGCCTTCCGGCAGCAGGGTGCGTGCGCCCTCGAAGCGATCGGCGAAGTAGCGGCTGTCCAGCCGATCCATGCGGACCTTGCCCTTGCTGCTGGGGGCATGGATGAACTTGCCGTCGCCCATGTAGATGCCCATGTGGGAGTAGGGGCGGCCAAGAGTGTTGAAGAACACCAGATCGCCCGGGCGCAGGGCCTGGGTCGCAATCGGGCGGGTGCGCTCGGCGATTCCCGCGGCGTTGTGGGGCAGGCGACGCCCACTGACCTGCTCCACGATGTAGCTCACCATGCCGCTGCAATCCAGGCCGGCGTCCGGGTTCTTGCCGCCGAAACGGTAGCCGGTGTCGAGCAGCCCGAGCGCAAACATCACCATCTCCTGACCATGGTCTTCGCTGGGCAAGGCGAACCAGCCACCTGCCGGCGGGCGGTGAGCCTGGGTTGATGGGGGCGGGGGGCTGTCCGGGCGTTTCGGGCTCTGGCCGCAGCCGGCCAGCAGCATAGCGACCAGCAGCGCGGCCGCCGCGGCTTCAGGCCGTAAGGCGAAAGGTGACCGGACCATGATTGACCAGTGAGACCGTCATTTCCGCGCCAAACTCGCCGGTGGCCACCTGGCCGTGTTGCCGGCGCGCGAGGGCGACGAATTCATTGAAGAGGCGTTCCGCCACGTCGGGCGCAGCGGCCGGCGTGAAGCTCGGCCGGGTGCCCTTGGCCGTGTCGGCCGCCAGGGTGAACTGGGAGACCAGCAGCAGCCCGCCGCCGGTGTCCGCCAGCGAGCGGTTCATGCGGCCATCCTGATCGGCAAAGACCCGGTAGCCGAGCAGGCGTTCCACCATGCGGGCCGCGTTGGCCGGCCCGTCGTTCCGCTCCACGGCAACCAGGGCGAGCAGGCCGGGGCCTATCTCGCCGACCGTCCGGTCCGCCACGGTGACGCGGGCTTCGAGGACACGCTGGATCAGGGCAATCATTCGAGCAGCTCGATCTGGCCACTGACATTCACCGTCACCGGGCTGTCGCCGGCCTCGATGGGGGCCGGGGCTCCGCCATCGGCGCTCATCATCGGCGCGGTGCGGGCATAGGCGATCATCGGCTTGGGCTGGATGCCGCCGGTGTGCACCGAGATCTGGCGGATCTTCCACTTCTTGCCCAGGGTGCCGGCCACCAGCCGGGCCCGTGCCTCAAAGGCACCGAGTGCTTCGACGATGGCCTCGTCGGTGGATTTCTTCAGGGTGGCGGGAGCAGGGCTCGCATTGAGCCCTGTGACGGCCATGTTCTGCTGGAGCTTGCCGAGCAATTCCGACAGCACCGCCGAGTCGCTGCTCTCCAGGGCGAGGCTGGAACGCATGCGCCAGGCGTCAATGGTCCGGCCACTCTTGCCATATACCGGGTAGGTCGCGCTGCCGGCCGAGCGGACTTTCACGGCGGGGTAGGCCCGGGCGGTCTGGATCGCCTGCGTCACCGTGAGATTGACCCGGCGGGCCAGCTCGCCGGGGCTGGCATCGGTGGCCTCCGCATAGACTTCGGCCCGGAACAGGTCGTTGGGGCTGCTGCGCGAGGCCTCCACGGAAATGTCGGCGGTGGGCGGGCCGGGAGGTTCTGCGGCGGATGCGGAGACGGCCGTCAGGGCGAGCACCAGGGAGGTGAGGGAGGTGAAGAGGGCGGCAGGACGGAGGCTCATGGCCTGGCTCCTTGAAGTCTGATGGCACGCAAGGTGCGGAACGGCGTCATTCTCGCCGAATGGCTGGCGGATGCAAGCGCCGGGTAGGGCCTTGCCGGTCCTGCAGGGCTGCAGGACAGATGAATGCGCGCCATGGCTTGACCTGGCGGGAGGCGGGCGGCAGCATCGAGCCCCTTTGCCTTGCTGATTGTCGTCATGGATCGATCTCGTGCGCTGGGCGCCGGCCTTGTGGCTGTGTCCGCAGCCTCCTTCGGTGCGATGGCCATCTTTGCGCGCCTGGCCCTGGCCGAAGGCGTGGATGTGCCCACCATGCTCTTCCTGCGCTTCACGGTGGCCGGCGGTCTGCTGGCCGCCTTCATGATGATGTCCGGCAGGTCGTGGCCCACCGGGAGAAACCTGTGGGTACTGATCCTGATGGGTGCCGTCGGCTACGTAGGCCAGTCCTTCTGTTTCTTTTCGGCCCTGGGCCACGCATCGGCGGGGCTGGTGGCGCTGCTGCTATACCTCTATCCGTTCATCGTCACCGTACTGAGCGTGCTCTTCCTTGGAGAGCGTCTGACTCCCTTGCGGCTTGGCGCCGTGCTGGCCGCCCTGTGCGGGACGGCACTGATCCTGGGCTCCGGCATCGAGGGTAGTCCGTTGGGAATAGGCTTTGGACTGGCCGCGGCATTGATCTACTCGGTCTATATCCTGGTGGGGGGCAGGGTGCTGCGCGAGGAGGATCCATTGGCGGCTGCCACCGTGGTGATGCTGGCGGCAGCTGCTGTCTTCGGAGCACGGATGCTGCTGCAGGTGCCCGCGCTGCCGACTACGCCAACCGCCTGGGCCGCGGTCCTGGCGATTGCCCTGGTGTCCACGATCGTTGCCATGGTGGGCTTCTTCGCGGGCTTGCGGCGTCTTGGCGCGGCCGACGCGGCGACCCTGTCCACCCTGGAGCCGGTGGTGACCTTCGTGCTGGCGGCCCTGGTGCTGGGCGAGCCGGTGGGCCCGCTCCAGGTGCTGGGTGGGGGAATCGTGCTGGCTGCGGTGGCGGCGCTTGCCCGCGGCAAGCGCCCGACCGGTCAGGGCAGCGGCTCGACCAGATCCCGGTAGGCGTGCCAGGTGGCATGCCCGATGATCGGCATCAGCACGGCCAGTCCGATGTGGAAGCTGAGGAAGCCCAGCAGTGTGGTGCCGACGATCAGCGCGGCCCAGAACAACAGGGGCAGCGGGTTTTCGGCGAGGGCGCGGATGCTGGCCAGCATCGAGGTGATGGCGTCCTGGTTGCGATCCAGCATCAGGGGGATGGAGACCACGCTCACCGCGAAGACCAGCAGCGCAAAGACCAGTCCGACCGAGAAGTAGACGATCAGGAACTCCAGGTTTTCGAGGGCCAGGACCTGGGTCAGAAAGCCCGTGAGGTTGGGCAGCTCCTGGGTGTAGAACATGGCGAAGACCACCAGTGAGGCGCGGGCCCAGATCAGGAAGATGACCGTCAGCACCGCGGCAAAGACCGCGATGTTGCCGGCATTGCGTCGCCACACGGTGAGGGTGGGTGCCAGCGCGCAGACCTCGCCTCTTTCCCGTCGCCGCGACAGCTCGTACAGGCCCATCGCAAAGAAGGGCGCCAGGAGCAGGAAGCCTGTGGTGACCGCCGAGGTGTATTGATAGGCATGCTCGAAGACGAAGGTCACGAGCAGCCCCATGCCGGTGAAGCAGAAGCCGTAGAACAGGCTGGCCACGGGGCAGGCCTTGAGGTCGGAGAGGCCTCGGGCCATCCAGCGCAGGGGGGCACTGAAGCCGATGCTGCGGATGCTCGGGAAGGGCAGGCCGGCGCCGGCCTGGTCGTCCGATGGGGATTGGTGCTGAGCCATGAGTTGTCTCCGTTATCGTTTTTTGGATGTAAATGGCTGGGAGCGCCTGGGGCGGTCCATCGTGCAGCAACGATGGACGGGCCCGGGTAAGGCTATAGGTCAGGTCATGGACGCTCCTGGAGGGAGGATGCGAAAGCGCCGGCAAAGTTCCACAGCCCTTCGAGCACGGCCGCGGGCGCTTCGGCCATCATTGCATGGCCTGCGTCGGGAATGACGAGCTTGCGCACGGGCGTGTCCTGGCTGAAGGCCCCGGCCAGCGGCGCGATGGCCTTGGGGGGCGTCATGCGATCCTGCGCCGCGCTGAGCAGCAGGGTCGGGCAGCGGACCCGCGCAGCGGCGTCGAAGCCGCCGGCGTAGGCGTTGCAGGCAGACATGTCACGGTGCAATACCCCGTGGCCCTGGCGCTGCATCAGGCGCTCGTTCATGGCCGTGAGGTTCATCCCTGGAATGCTGCTGCTGCCGAGCTGGCTGCGAGGCGCGTAGGACCACTGGTTGATCATGGCGTGGGCCTTGTCGCGGTTGGCGAGGGTGGCCTCGAGCAGGGGCGGCGCCACCGGCATCGGGGCGACCGAGCCGATCAGGGCGAGCAGGGAAACCTTGTCGGGGGAGCGGGCCGCGGTTTCAAGGGCAATCAAGGACCCCATGCTGTGGCCGGCGAGCAGGGTCGGACCGGTTCCTGCAGCCTCGAGGAGGGCGGCAACCCAGTCGGCCAACTCACCGATGGACTCCCGCTGCGGGCCTTCGGACTGGCCGTGGCCGGGCAGGTCGGGGACCAGCACATTCCAGCCATGGGTGGCGAAGTAGCGGCTCTGCAAGGTCCACACGCTGTGGTCATGGCCGGCGCCGTGGATGAGGACGAGGGTGGGCCGGCCGGGCTGATGGGCGCGGCCGCCGGTGTAGCAATAAACGGACTTGCCGGAGACGGTGAGTTTCATCGTGGGTCGTTCAGGCGCAGGCTTTCTGGGCGGCGTACAGGCCCCGATCCAGATCTTCGATCAGGTCGGTGGCGGTTTCGAGGCCGGTGGACAGGCGGATGGTGCCTTCCGTGATACCGGCGGCAAGGAGGCTCTCGGCGGACATCCGGAAGTGGGTGGTGCTGGCCGGATGGATCGCCAGGGACTTGGCATCACCCACATTGGCCAGATGGGAGAACAGCCGGAGGCCTTCGATGAAGGCGCTGCCGGCCTTGCGTCCGCCCTTCAGGCTGAAGCTGAAGACGCCGCCGCAGCCCTTGGGCAGCAGGCGCGCCGCCAGGGCCTTGTCCGGGTGGGTGTCAAGTTCGGGCCACGACACGGACTCGACAAAGGGGTGCTTCACCAAATGCTCGACCAGGGTGCGGGCGTTGGCGACATGGCGCTCCATGCGCAGGCCGAGGGTCTCCATGCCCTGCAGGATCTGGAAGGCGTTCATCGGCGACAGGCAGGCACCGAAGTCGCGCAGGCCTTCGCGGCGGGCGCGCAGCAGGAAGGCGGCGATGGGGGACTCCTCGGCGAAGTCCATGCCGTGAAAGCCCTCGTAGGGCTCGGTGAGGGTCGGGAAACGCCCCTCGCTGGCTTCCCAGTCGAAATGGCCCCCGTCCACCAGCAGGCCGCCGATGGCGACGCCGTGACCGCCCAGGTACTTGGTGGCGGAGTGCATGACGATGTTGGCGCCCAGGTCGATGGGGGATTGCAGGATGGGCGTGACCAGGGTGGCATCCACCATCAGCGGCAGGCGTGCATCACGGGCGATCTGGGCCAGGGTCGGGATGTCCAGCACCTCCAGCCCCGGGTTGCCGATGGATTCGCCGAACAGCAGACGGGTGTTGGGGCGGATGGCCGCCCGCCAGGCGTCCGCATCGCCGGCCGGCACGAAGGTGGTCTCGATGCCGAAGCGGGGCAGGGTGTAGCCCAGCAGGTTGTGGGAGCCGCCGTACAGCGAGCGGGATGCGACGATGTGGCCGCCGCTGCCCATCAGGGTGGTGATGGCCAGGGTCAGAGCCGCCTGGCCGCTGGCGCAGGCGATGGCGCCAACCCCGCCGTCCAGGGCGGCGATGCGTTCCTCCAGCACTGCGTTGGTCGGGTTGGAGATGCGCGAGTACACGTGTCCGGCCCGCTCCTGGTTGAACAGGGCTGCGGCGTGGTCACCACTTTCGAAGACGTAGCTGGTGGTGAAGTGGATCGGTGTTGCGCGTGAGTGGTGGACGGGATCAGGCGTCTGTCCGGCGTGCAGGGCGAGCGTGTCGGCCCCGGCGTTTCGGTGGATGGGCATGCAGTCGGGATCGTCAGGGTGGGTTGAGGGGCGTCAGGCGGGCACATCCGGGTCGAGCAGCCGCTCGATCAGGGAGATGCGGTCTTTCAGGACCAGCTTGCGCTTCTTGAGGCGCCGCAATAGCAGGTCGTCTCCGGGAGGCGGGGCGATCGAGACCTGGGCGATGACTGCGTCGAGATCCCTGTGCTCGGTCGTCAGTGCTGCCAGGCGGGAGGCAAGGCTGGTGACGTCGGCATCGAGTTCGTTGCAGTCGTTCATGGCATGGAGCGGAGGCTGGTTTCGTTGAATCTTAGGCGTGGTGGATAGGAAATACAACGTCACGGGGAACTTGAAGTACCCGGATGGGCTCCCATCTTCGGTAGCATCGATGCCCATTGGGGCACAACCCAGTGATCAGGAGGCCTGTCATGAACGTGGTGCTGAACAACCCGGTTCTTTACGTGGTGGACTATCCGAGTGTCGATGCGGTCGAGGTCATCGACAAGCGTCTCGGCAAGGGGGTGCTTTTCCGCGACGAGGCTGCGCATCGCTTCCGTACCGAATTGCGGGAGATGGCCAACTCGGCGACGGAAATCGATGATTTTGGCGCCTGGCTCGACGCATATGGATCGCTGATGACCCAGCCCGCCGTGTATCACTGAGCGCATGCCCAGGCTGCCCGGCTTGCCAGCATGGCCGTGGCAGTCCTACCATGCGCCTCCTTTTGGGTGATCCGGAGTTGTCAGTTGAACAAGGCATTCGTCAAGGAAAACGACCAGGACGAGGAAGAGGGGGCGTCGCCCGGTGCGCCGAGTCTTCCGCCGGGCACACGCAACTACATGACCCGTCGGGGTTTCGAGACCCTGAAGGCTGAGCTCGACCAGTTGGTCAAGGATGAGCGCCCCCGTCTGGTCGAGACGGTGCGGTGGGCCGCGTCGAATGGCGACCGCTCCGAGAACGGTGACTACATCTATGGCAAGAAGCGCCTGCGCGAGATTGATCGCCGCATCCGCTTCTTGATCAAACGCCTGGAGAGCGCCACGGTGGTAACCCCTTCCGAGCAGGAGAACACCGAGCAGGTGTTCTTCGGCGCAACCGTGACGGTGATGTGCGAGGCCGAGGGGGGCGAGGAGCAGACTTACCAGATTGTCGGGGTGGATGAGGCCAATGCTTCCGAGGGGCGGATCAGCTGGATCGCGCCCCTGTCCCGAGCCCTGCTGAAGGCCCGCGAGGGAGATGTGGTGCGCTTCGCCAGTCCGGCAGGCATGCGCGAGATCGAGGTCGTCGAGATCCGCTACATCTAGGTATCGGGGCCCGCAACCGGGTCATGCGATGCCGGGATTCAGCCTTGCATCTTCTCCCGCGGCCGGCGTACCAGGGCCGGACTGCGCGGCAGGGTGAAGAACATTGTCGTGCCGGCTCCGGGCGATGACTCCGCCCATACGGTGCCGCCATGGCGCTCGATGATGCGCCGCACGCTGGCCAGACCGATCCCCGAGCCCTCGAAGCCCTCCCGCTTGTGGAGTTGCTGGAAAGGCTGGAACAGCTTGTTGGCGTGCTCCATGTCGAAGCCGATACCGTTGTCTGTCACGTAGAACAGCTTTTCCGCTCCATGGGGGCGCCCCCCTACGTGGATGATCGGCGGGTGACTGTCGCGGGTGAACTTCCACGCATTGCCCAGCAGGTTTTCCAGCGCGTTGCGGATCAGGGTCGGGTCGGCATCGGCCGTCAGGCCGGCTTCCACGTGGGCCTGCACATGCCGCCCGGCACTCACCGCAGCCAGGTCGTCAAGGATGTCCCGGGCGATGGCGCTGACGTCGGTCGGCTCGACACGCAGGGTGTGGCGGGACACGCTGGCGAGCTTCTGCAGTTCGTCGATCAGCTCCCCCATCCGCAGGCTGGCCTTGCGCAGGCGGGAGAGGTATTCGCGGCCGGTCTCGTCGAGCTGCTGGCCATAGTCTTCTTCCAGTGCGTGGGAGAAGCCGTTGATGGCCCTGAGTGGGGCTCGCAGGTCGTGGGACACCGAATAGCTGAAATTCAGGAGCTCCCGGTTGGAGTGCTCCAGCTCCTCGGTACGTCGGTGCACCCGCTCCTCCAGCGAGGCGTTGAGCTCGGCCAGAACCTGGCGATCGGCGTCGCGCCGTCGGGTGTCCTGGTGCAGCAGCAAGGCCAGGGCGGCGAGCAGGGTCGTCATGACGCCCGCCGCGGTGATGATCCGTTCCCGGTGTGCGTGATAGTCCATCAGGGCATCGGCAACCGGCCGGCTGGTGCTGACGATCAGCGGTCGGTCCGCGAGCCTGCGATAGGCGGTGATCCGTTCGTCGGCGTCGCCGGGCAGGGGAGCCGTGACGATGCGGCTACGCTGCTGGTCATCCAGGTCGATGGCCGGAGAGTCGGCGACACTGCGTCCGATCAGCTCGTCTGCCGGTGGGTGATGGATCAACAGGCTCGTCTTGTTGGCATGGAGGATCATGATCGTATCCTTCTGCGCCAGCTGGAGCTCCTTGTACACGCCTTCGAAATAGGGATGGCTGATCGCAGCCCCGACAGTGCCCAGGTATTTTCCCGACGTGTCGAAGATCTGGCGGGTCAGCGGGGTGACCCAGTGGCCCGACAGGGGGCTCTTCAGCGGGACGCCGATCTCCACGCCTTCACTGAGCTGATGGGGCATGGTTGGCTTGCCCAGGGCTCCCTGGTCGGGATCCACGCCTGACCGGTCGGTCGGGGAGGAGTCGGCCGCCAGGCTGCCGTCCTCACGCTCCACAAACAGGAACTCCGCTTCGGGTAACTTGGCGGCACGCTGGCGGAGCAGGGCGCGGATTTCTGCCTCGCCCAGATTCTCGATCCCCTCTTGCTGGGAGATCCGTGCCGCAATCTCCGAGAGGGCGGCTTCGGTCTCACCGAAGCTGCGGGCCACGTGTTCTTCCAGCACGCGGGTCAGGCTCAGCAGCTCGGATTCGGCGCGCTGCAAGGCCTCCTCACGGTCATAGCGGATCAAGGACAGGGATACGAAGACGATGATGCTGACGAGCATCGCGAAGGCGGCCCATACGGCCACCCTCAGGCGACGCAGTGACGATGCGGCCTGGCGCGGACTGGGCTCGCCACTGTCGCCCGATGTGGGCGGCGACGCCGGGGGTGGAGCAGACAATCGGGAGCGTTCCATCAGTTGGAAGCGGGCATTGACCTTTGGGGGCTTGAAAGTGGTGGGGACGGACCCATATGTGGGTCGTTAACGGTCCTCTTGGAGCAAGCTTTATGACTGTCGAGAAAATGTCGTCCGCGCAAACCATGAACTTCCAGGCGGAAGTGAAGCAGTTGCTGCACCTCATGATCCACTCGCTGTATTCGAACCGGGAGATCTTCCTGCGCGAGCTGGTATCCAACGCTTCCGATGCCTGTGACAAGCTGCGTTTCGAAGCCCTGGAGAACGCCGGGCTGTTCGAGAACGACAGCGAGCTCAGGATCCGGGTGGAACTGGACAAGGCCCAGCGCACGCTGACGATTTCCGACAACGGCATCGGCATGAGCCGCGACGAGGTGGTGACCAATCTGGGTACCATCGCCAAGTCTGGCACCAAGGAGTTCTTCGGCAAGCTGACCGGCGACCAGAAGAAGGACGCCCACCTGATCGGCCAGTTCGGGGTCGGCTTCTATTCCGCCTTCATCGTCGCCGACAAGGTCATCGTGCGCACCCGTCGTGCCGGCCTGGCCGCCTCCGATGCCGTGCGCTGGGAATGCTCGATGACCGGCGACACCGCTGGCGAATACACCGTCGAGCCGATCGAGAAGGCCGACCGGGGCACTGAGATCACCCTGCACCTGCGCGAGGACCAGGACGACCTGCTGTCCAGCTGGAAACTCCGCAGCATCATCCAAAAGTACTCCGACCACATCCTGCAGCCCATCGTGATGAAGAAGGAGAAGTGGGACGAGGAGAAGAAGGAGCAGGTGGTCACCGACGAGCTCGAGACGGTCAACAAGGCCAACGCCCTGTGGGCCCGCGCCAAGTCCGACATCAGCGACGAGGAATACACCGAGTTCTACAAGCACGTCGCCCACGACTACGAAGAGCCGCTGGCGTGGACCCACTCCAAGGTGGAAGGGCGCCACGAATACACCCAGCTCCTCTACGTGCCGGGCCATGCTCCCTTCGACCTGTGGGATCGCCAGGCCCGCCACGGGGTCAAGCTTTACGTGCGCCGCGTCTTCATCATGGACGACGCCGAGAAGCTGATGCCCCTGTACCTGCGTTTCGTGCGTGGGGTGGTGGACTCCAATGACCTCCCCCTCAACGTGTCCCGCGAGATCCTGCAGGAGTCCAAGGACATCGACACCCTGCGTGCCGGCTGCACCAAGAAGGTCCTGGGCCTGCTCGAGGATCTGGCCGAGAACAACAAGGAGAAGTACGCCACCTTCTGGAAGGAATTCGGCCAGGTCCTGAAGGAAGGCGTGGGCGAGGATCACTCCAACAAGGAAAAGATCGCCGGCCTGCTGCGCTTCGCCTCCACCCACGCCGATACCGCCGAGGAAATCGTCTCCTTGGCCGACTACATCGGGCGCATGAAGGAAGGCCAGGACAAGATCTACTTCGTCACCGCCGACACCTTCAATGCGGCCAAGAACAGCCCGCACCTCGAGATCTTCCGCAAGAAGGGCATCGAGGTGCTGCTGTTGTCTAACCGCGTGGATGAATGGGTGGTGGGCCACCTCACCGAGTTCGACGGCAAGCAGCTGGCCTCCGTGGCGAAGGGCGGCCTTGACCTGGGGGCCCTCGAGGACGAAGCCGAGAAGGCTGCGGTCGAGAAGGAGACCGGTGAGCTGAAGGATCTGCTCGACAAGATGAAGGCCAGCCTGGAGGGGCGTGTCAAGGAAGTGCGCGTCACCCATCGCCTGACCGACTCGCCCGCCTGCCTGGTGGCCGATGAGCACGACATGGGCATGAACCTGGCCCGCCTGATGAAGGCCGCCGGGCAGAACGCACCCTTGTCCAAGCCCATCCTCGAGATCAACCCGACCCACCCGGTGGTGCTGCGCCTCAAGTATGAGGACGCGCAGTTTGCCGACTGGGCCGCGGTGCTGTTTGACCAGGCCCTGCTGGCCGAAGGCGGCACCTTGGACGATCCGGCGAGCTTCGTGAAGCGGATCAACCAGCTGATGCTGGCCATGAACGGCGCCTGATCACTGAAGGTCAGCTGAATCATGCAAAAGGGGCGCCATCCGGCGCCCCTTTTGTCATTGCAGGCCAGGGGGTCAGCGCTGGTAGATCTGGTAAGGGTCCATCACCTTGGGCTGACGCAGGCCCCCGGTGGTCGGGTCGTACAGAGAGGCGCGCTTCTTGGGCATCATCGAGCTGGTGGCGGAGCGGTCCACGTAACCGTCCGAGGCCGCCTTCAGGGTGTTGGTCTGGCTGTTGAACGCGGACTTGGTCTTGTTCTTGCCGACCGGCCGGCCGCTGGCCGCACTCGATGTGGTGCCCGGCAGGCGTGGCCGGATGGTGCTGGCCGAGTCATTGCAATTGCCATACACGTTGCCGCTGCGGCTGCGCAGGGCGCGCGTGTCATTGAACAGCTGAACCTTGCCGGACGGATCACGGCGGGTGGTGCCGTTACCCATCCCTTGCGAATTGCAGACTGTGCCGCTCGGCCCCTTGAGGTTTTCCGGGCGTACCCCGCCTTGCCCTGCCGGGTTGATGCCGCCGAAGGGCAGGGCGGCTCCCGGCCGCTGCTGAGCGCCAGGGCCGATGGCCATGCCGCGGGGGTCGGTACCGCGTGGATCGTTGCCAAGCCCCAGCGCGGAGGCCTGATGACTCAGCAACAGCAGGCAGGACGACACGAGGGACAGCAGCGGACGTTGGAATTTCAACAGTGGCTCCAGGAGGGGATGTTCAGCGAGGTTTGCAAGATACCGCAAACAGGGGTGACTGACGACGTAATCCGTTGACCACGATCAAGGACATTGGTTGTCATGTATTCGCCATTTCACGAGTCGGCTAAAGTAGCGGTCCGTTTTTCATTCCCGTGACACTCCCATGGCTGTCGAACTCTTCAATAATGGCACGCATGCCTGTCTGGCCTTCTACGATCTGGTGGACGAGGAGGCCGACCACGCGGTGCAATGCAACCAGTTCCTGATCGTCGATGGCGAGCACGGGGCCCTCATCGACCCGGGCGGCAACATGACCTACAACGGCCTGCTCATGTCGATGCAGCGCTTCTTTCCGTCGCGGGGGCTGGATTTCATCTTTGCCACCCACGCCGACCCGGACATCATCGCATCCCTCAACAAGTGGATGGTCACGACCCATTGCAAGGTGATGATCTCGCGCCTGTGGACCCGCTTCATCCCGCACTTCACCACGGGCAAGGACTACACCAGCCGCATCCTCGGGATTCCCGACGAGGGCATGAACATCGCCCTGGGCGACAGCAAGATCAAGGCCCTGCCGGCGCATTTCATGCACTCCGAAGGCAACTTCCAGTTCTATGACCCGGTGGCCAAGATCCTGTTCTCCGGCGACATGGGCGCCTCGCTGGTGAGCCATGAGCAGGCGGCGATGCCGGTCAAGGATTTCGACGACCACGTCATCACCATGGCCGGCTTCCACCGCCGCTACATGATCTCCAACAAGATCTGCCGCTACTGGGTAAACATGGTGCGCGAACTCGATGTGGAGATGATCGTGCCTCAGCACGGCTGCCGCTTCGAGGGCAAGGCCATGGTCAACCGCTTCCTCGACTGGATCGAGAACCTGCAATGCGGCATCGACATCATGACCCAGGAGAATTACCGGGCGCCCTGATCGACGCCACGGTGGCCGGGCCGTCAGTGCTTGCGTGACAGGTGGGTGATGGCCCGGGTCAGGCCGTCGAGGGTCAGGGGGAACATGTGCTCCCCGACGATCTGGCGGATGATCCCGATGGACTGGCGGTAGTCCCAGGTCCGCTCCGGTTCTGGATTGAGCCATGCAGTGGCCGGGTAGGCGTCGATCAGGCGGCGCAGCCACACGGCACCGGCCTCGGTGTTGCTGTACTCGATCGAGCCGTTGGGCTGCAGGATCTCGTAGGGGCTCATGGTGGCATCACCCACGAAGATCAGCTTGTATTCCGGCCCGTACTTGTGGATCACGTCCAGGGTCGGGGTGCGTTCCGAATGGCGGCGGTGGCTGTCACGCCACACGTAGTCGTACACGCAATTGTGGAAATAGAAGTACTCCATGTGCTTGAACTCGGTGCGGCAGGCCGAGAAGAGTTCTTCGCAGACCTTCACGTGGTCGTCCATGGAGCCGCCCACATCGAAGAAGATCAGCACCTTCACCGCGTTGTGGCGCTCCGGCCGCATCAGCAGGTCCAGATAGCCCGCATTGCGGGCGGTGGCGCTGATGGTGCCGTCCAGGTCCAGTTCGTCGGGGGCACCCTGGCGGGCAAAGCGGCGCAGGCGGCGCAGTGCCACCTTGATGTTGCGGGTGCCCAGTTCCACTGAGTCGTCGAGGTTGCGGTACTCCCGCTGGTCCCATACCTTGACGGCCGTGCGGTTGCCGGCGGACTCGCCGCCGACCCGGATGCCTTCCGGATGGAAGCCGCTGTTCCCGAAGGGGGAGGTGCCGCCGGTGCCAACCCACTTGGAGCCACCCTGATGGCGCCCTTTCTGTTCCTGCAGGCGCTTCTTGAACTCCTCCATCAGCGTGTCCCAGCCCAGCTTCTCGAGCCTGGCCTTCTCTTCGGGGCTGAGGTGCTTCTGCATCATCGCCTTCAGCCACGCTTCGGGCAGATCCACCTCGAGGCCTGGAATCGCCTCGATGCCCTTGAAGTACTCGCCGAAGGCCTGGTCGAAACGGTCGAACTGGGATTCGTCCTTGACCAGGCTGGCCCGCGCCAGAAAGTAGAAATCTTCCATGCTGTGGCCGGCCAGGCCGGATTGCAGGGCCTCCAGCAGGGTCAGGAACTCCTTGGTGGACACCGGCAGCTTGCGTGCTTTGAGGTGCAGAAAAAAGTCGATCAGCATGACTCTGTCCGGGAGGATGGATGTAGGGGCGAATTCATTCGCCCGCGGGCGTTGGCAGGGGCATTTCAGCGATTGCGCTGGGCCATGAAGACCAGGCGCTCGAAGAGGTGCATGTCCTGCTCGTTCTTCAGCAGGGCGCCGTGGAGCGGCGGGATGCTGGCCTTCTGGTCGGGGGAGCGCAGGGCCTCGACGGGGATCTCCTCGGCCACCAGCAGCTTGAGCCAGTCGATCAGCTCCGACGTGGAGGGCTTCTTCTTCAGGCCAGGCACATCGCGCAGGCCGAAGAAGACCTCCAGGGCCTCCTTGAGCATGGCCTGCTTGATGCCCGGGAAGTGCACATCCACGATCTTGTGCATGGTGTCCCGGTCGGGGAATTTGATGTAGTGGAAGAAGCAGCGGCGCAGGAAGGCGTCGGGCAGCTCCTTCTCGTTGTTGGAGGTGATGAAGACGATGGGGCGGTGCCTGGCCTTGACCAGCTCCCGCGTCTCATACACATAGAACTCCATGCGGTCGAGTTCGCGCAGCAGGTCATTGGGGAACTCGATGTCGGCCTTGTCGATCTCGTCGATCAGCACCACGGTGGGCTGGTCGGCCTCGAAGGCCTGCCACAGCGGCCCTTTGACGATGTAGTGGGAGATGTCCTTGACCCGGTCGTCGCCGAGCTGGGAATCCCGCAGGCGCGACACCGCATCGTATTCATACAGGCCCTGCTGGGCCTTGGTGGTGGATTTGATGTGCCACTGCAGCAGGGGCATGCCCAGGGCCGCGGCGACCTCTTCGGCCAGCATGGTCTTGCCGGTGCCGGGCTCGCCCTTGATCAGCAGGGGGCGCTGCAGGCGGATGGCGGCGTTCACCGCCAGCATCAGGTCGGGGGTGGCGACGTAGTTGTCGGAGCCTTCGAAACGCATCGGGGAGTCCTCTGTGGGGGTTTCGTTCGATTATAGCGAGGCGGATTGACGTTTACGGAAGTGGCGGGCCGCGCTACACACCGTATTGGTGTGGATCTCCACCGTATCGTCGATCTGCCGGGCGTAGCCGCCGGCCATCGCCAGGGCGATCGGCAGGCCGCGCTTCTGCACCTTGTCGAAGACCAGCTGGTCGCGTTCGGCCAGGCCCTGCTTGCTCAGCTTGAGGCGGCCCAGGCGGTCATCTTCATAGGGGTCGGCACCCGCCAGGTAGATCACCAGATCGGGGCGGCCCCGGGCGAACACCACCCCCAGGGCGGCCTGCAGGGCGGTCAGGTAGGTGTCGTCGCCGGTACCGTCGGGCAGCTCCACGTCCAGGTCGCTGGCCTCCTTGTCGAAAGGGTAGTTGCGGGCGCCGTGGATGCTGAAGGTGAAGCACTCCGGGCGATTGGCCAGGATGGAGGCCGTGCCGTTGCCCTGGTGCACGTCGCAGTCGATGATGGCGACCCGCTCCACGCGTCCCTCGGCGCGCATCGCCAGCGCCGCGATGGCCGCATCGTTGAACACGCAGAAGCCTTCGCCGTGGTCGCGGAAGGCATGGTGGGTGCCGCCGGCCAGGTTGGCCGCGCAGCCATCTTCGAGGGCCGCCCGGCAGGCCGCCAGGGTGGCGCCGGCAGAACGGCGCGAGCGCTCCACCATGGCCTCGGACCACGGAAAGCCGATGCGCCGGATCTCCTCCTTGTCCAGGCTGCCGCGCACCATGCGCTGCAGGTAGGCCGCGTCGTGGGCGCGCAGGATCTCGGTGTCGCTGGCGGCGGCGGGTACATGGAAGTCCTCCGCACAGAACAGCCCGGAGTCCATCAGGCGGGCCCGCAGGCGCGAGTACTTCTCCATCGGGAAGCGATGCCCCTCGGGCAGGGGCAACACGAAGTGGTCGGCGTAAAACAGTTTCATGCGTAGTCCGGAGTCTGGTGCGATGGAGCCACACGCCCCGCCGCTGCTATCATTTCCCATCACGGCCATGGGCCGCTCATCGGGACGCATCATGCACCTTATCGACACTCTGCGGGCCGACCATGCGGAGACTACCGCGATCCGCCGGGACATCCACGCCCATCCTGAGCTTGCCTTCGAAGAGCACCGCACCGCCGCCCTGGTGGCCGAGCGCCTGCGGGCATTGGGCATCGAGACCCACACCGGCATCGGCAAGACCGGCGTGGTCGGCGTGCTCCGCGCCGGCAGCAGCGCCCGCGCCATCGGCCTGCGCGCCGACATGGATGCGCTGCCGATCCAGGAGAAGAACGAGTTCAACCACCACTCGAAGCACCCGGGCCGCATGCATGCCTGCGGGCACGACGGCCATACCGCCATGCTCCTCGGCGCGGCGGCCCGCCTGGCCCGCCAGCCGGACTTCGATGGCACCGTGTATTTCGTCTTCCAGCCGGCCGAGGAGGGCGAGGGCGGGGCACCGGCGATGATCGCCGACGGACTCTTCCAGCGCTTCCCCATGGAGGCGATCTTCGGCCTGCACAACTGGCCGGGTCTGCCGGTCGGGCAGATCGCCGTGCATCGCGGGCCGGTGATGGCCTGCGCCGACCGCTTCGACATCGAGATCAAGGGCCATGGCGCCCATGCCGCGATGCCCCACCAGGGCATCGACCCGGTGCTGGCCGGCGCGGCGCTGGTGCAGGCCCTGCAGTCGGTGATCAGCCGCAACCGTGATCCACAGGACGCGGCGGTGTTGTCGATCACCCAGTTCCATGCCGGCGACGCCTACAACGTGATCCCCGACGTGGCGCGCATCTGCGGCACCGTGCGGGCCTTCCGCCCGGAGATCCAGCAACAGGTCGAGGATGCCATGCAGCGGGTCTGCGCCGGCGTAGGGGCGGCCTTCGGTGCCAACGTACACTTCGAGTACCGCCGCGGTTACCCCCCGACCATCAACACCGTGCCGGAGGCCGAATTCTGCGCCCGTGTGGCCGGCGAGGTGTGCGGCCAGGACCAGGTGGCTGTGGACATCAAGCCGAGCATGGGGGCGGAGGACTTCTCCTTCTTCCTGCAGGAGAAGCCCGGCTGCTACATCTGGCTCGGCAATGGGCCGGGGGAGGGCGGCTGCACCCTGCACAACCCCCGCTACGACTTCAACGACGAGGCCATCCCATTTGGCGTGGCCTACTGGGTGCGCCTGGTGGAGCGCTGGCTGGCCCCGGCCTGAGGCGTTCCGTCACGTCATCCGCCTGCCATGGCGGACTGTTACAAGAAGATTCCGGCTGTGGCCGGAATCTTTTTGCGCGCCCGTTGCCTGAGAGCCCATGAATTCCAACGCACTGTCCCTTCGCGCCGCCCTGGCGCTCTCCTGGCGCATGCTGCGTCGCGACCTGCGGGCGGGCGAGCTCGGCCTCCTGCTCGTCGCCCTGATCATCGCCGTGGCCAGCCTGACCAGCGTCGGCTTCTTCACCGACCGGGTGGCCCAGGCTCTCGGGCGGGAAGCCAACCAGTTGCTGGGGGGGGATCTGGTCCTGGTGTCCGACCACGCCCTCGACCCGGCCTATCGCCAGGAAGCCCGTGCCCGCGGCCTGCAGAGCGTGGTCTCCACCACCTTCACCAGCATGGCCAGCCATGGAGAGAGCGCCCAGCTGGCTGGGGTCAAGGCGGTGGAGGCGGGGCATCCCCTGCGTGGCGCGATCCGCATCGCCCCAGGGCTCAACCAGCCCGATGCGGTGGCGCCGGGCATTCCGGCCCCGGGCGAGTTGTGGCTGGATGAACGCTTGGCCAGTGCACTCGGCGCCAAAGTGGGTGATCGCATCGGCCTCGGTGCCTCCACCTTCCGCATGGCGGCGGTGCTGAGCTTCGAGTCGGACCGGGGAGCCAATTTCTTCAGCCTGCTGCCGCGGCTCATCGTCAATGTGGCGGACCTGCCTGCCACCGGCTTGATCCAGCCTGGCAGCCGGGTGGTGGAGCGCCTGCATGTGGCCGGTGAGGCCGGCGCCGTGGCGGCCTTTGATGCCTGGGCGCGGCCGCGCCTGAAGCGCGGCGAGTCCCTGGAGAACGTGGATAACGCGCGCCCCGAAGTGCGCAGCATTCTCGACCGTACCGAGCGCTTCCTGCGCTTCGCAGCCATGCTGGCCGTGGTGCTGGCGGCGGTGGCGGTGGGCCTGGCGACGCGGCGCTTCGTCGAGCGCCACCTCGACGGGTGCGCCGTGATGCGCTGCGTGGGGGCCAGCCAGTCGCGCCTGATGGGCCTCTTCCTGGGTGAGTTCGCGCTGCTCGGCCTCGGGGCCGGGGCGATCGGCTGCCTGATCGGCTTTGCCGTGCAGTTCGGACTCAATGCCCTGCTCGGCAGCCTGGTCGGCTTTCCGCTGCCGGCACCGGGTGGCTGGCCGGTGCTGCATGGCCTGGGGGTGTCCCTGCTGTTGTTGCTGGGCTTTGCCCTGCCGCCGCTGATCCGCCTGGGGCGGGTGCCGACCCTGCGCGTGCTGCGGCGCGAGTGGGACGGCATGGCGGCCCGTGAAGGCCTGGCCTGGGCCGCTGGCGCCCTGGTGCTGGCCGGTCTGCTGGTGGCGATCGCCCGGGACTGGCTGCTGGGTGCCGCGGTGGTCGGTGGTTTTGCGCTGGCCTTCGCGGTGTATGGCCTGGTCGGCTGGGCGGCCCTCGCCGCCCTCGGGCGGGTTCGCGGGGTGGCGGGCAGCGGCTGGCGCTACGGCATCGCCTCCCTCAAGCGGCGACCGGTGGCGAGCCTGGTGCAGATCCTGGCGCTGGGCATGGGCATCACCGCGCTGCTGCTACTCACCCTGGTGCGCGGCGACCTGCTGGCCAACTGGAAGCAGGCCACGCCCAACGACGCGCCGAACCGCTTCGTCATCAACATCCAGCCGGAGCAGCTCGAGCCGGTGCGCACGTTCTTCCGCGCCGAGGGCCGGCCCGCGCCCAACCTGCAGCCGATGATCCGCGGCCGACTGGTGGCAGTCAACGGGCGGCCCGTGGGCCCCGACGACTACACCGAGGACCGCGCCAGGCGTCTGGTGGACCGGGACTTCAACCTCTCCTTCGATACCCGCCTGCCGGATGGCAACAGCGTGGTGGAAGGGTTCTGGCATGGCCAGGCGAGCACGCCCCAGTTTTCGGTGGAGCAGGGCCTGGCCCAGACGCTGGGACTGAAGATGGGGGACGTGCTGAGCTTCGAGATCGCCGGCACCCGCAGCGAAGCGCGCATCACCAGCCTGCGCAAGCTCGACTGGGACTCCATGCGGGTGAACTTCTTCGTCATTGCCGGGCCGGGCATGCTCGAGAGCTTCCCGGCGAGCTACATCACCAGCTTCTACCTGCCCGCCACACAGATGGATTTTGCCAACCGGCTGGTGGCGGCCTTCCCCAATTTCACCGTGATCGACGTGGCGGCGGTGATCTCCCAGATCCAGGGCATGGTCGATCAACTCATCGCCGCCGTGCAGTTCGTCTTTGGTTTTGCCGTGGTGGCCGGCGTGATCGTGCTGTTCGGCGCCCTGCAGTCCACCCACGATGAGCGCGAGAAGGAGATGGCGATCCTGCGTACCCTGGGAGCCCGCAACGCCCAGTTGCGTGCTGCCCTGCTGGCCGAGTTCGCCGTGCTCGGCCTGGTTGCCGGCGGTCTGGCCGGGGTGGGGGCCAGCGGGATCGGCTGGGCGCTCGGGCATTTCGTCTTCAAGCTGCCATATGTGCCTGATCTGCTGCCGGTGCTGGCGGGAGCGCTGGCCGGCGTCGCGGTGGTGACCCTGGCGGGTTGGTATGGCACCCGCCATCTGCTGGCCCAGCCGCCCCTGGCCAGCCTGCGGGCACTGAACTGATTTACAGGCGGGCGTTATACTCGGGGCATGACTCCAGAGACCGCATCCACCCTCGCCACCCTGTTCCCCTGGCTGTTCGGCGTGCTGCTGCTCACGCTCGCCGCAGTCGTCCATCTCATCCTGCGGGTGCGTCGTCTCGACCGCATGGGGGATGAGCTGTACGAAGACCTGGGCAGCCGCCTCGACAGTCTCTTCGGCCATCAGCAGCTCCAGTTCGTGCGCGAGCTGCAGGCCTCCGCCACCACCAACGCCGACCGCATCATGGACATGGTGGCCGGCGAGACCGACCGCCTGCGCGAGCGCATGGAGGCCGGTGAAGCCGCCTCCCGGCATGGTCTGCAGCAGTTCCACCTGGCCCTCATCGGGCAGTTCGGCAAGCAACAGGAAGAGAGCGCGCTGCGCCTGTCCGAGCTGGCCAGCACCCTGGCGGCAGCCCAGGAGAAGTTGCGCAGCGAGATGCTGGCCGAGACCCTCAAGACCCTCTCAGAGCACGCCCGGGCCGACCGCGAGCTGCTGCAGAGCGGCCTCAAGGCGGCCTCGGATCAGCTGGCGACCCACATCGAGGGGATGAACCGCACGGTGGGGGAACGTCTCGAGGCCATCACCGGCCATGTCAATCAGCGTCTCGACGAGGGCTTCCGCAAGACCAACGAAACCTTCGCCAGCGTGATGGCGCGCCTTGCCACCATCGACGAGGCGCAGAAGAAGATCGGCGACCTGACCACCAATGTGGTGAGCCTCCAGGAGCTGCTTGGTGACAAGCGCGCCCGGGGCGCCTTTGGCGAGGTGCAGCTGGAGGCCGTGGTGCGCAATGCCCTGCCGCCGGAGGCCTTCGACTTCCAGTTCACCCTCCCCAACGGCACCCGCGCCGACTGCGTGCTGCGCCTGCCCGAGCCGACCGGGATGGTGGTGGTGGATTCGAAGTTCCCGCTGGAGAACTACCACCGCATGTTTGCCGCCGGTGTCAGCGACCTGGAGCGCAGGGGCGCCCAGGCTTCCTTCCGCAATGACGTGAAGCGCCATGTGGAGGCCATCGCCAGCAAGTACATCCTGCCCGAGGTGACCAGCGACGGCGCGGTGATGTTCATCCCCGCCGAGGCGGTGTTCGCCGAGATCCACGCCTATCACCCGGAGGTGGTGGCCTATGCCATGAGTCGCCGGGTGTGGATCGTTTCGCCTACCACCCTGATGGCGGTGCTCAACACCGCCCGGGCGGTGATCAAGGACGTCGAGACGCGCAAGCAGATCCACGTGATCAAGGACGCCCTGGGCAAGCTCTCCAAGGACTTCGCCCGCTTCGACGAACGCATGCAGCGCCTTGCCACCCACATCCGCCAGGCCGGCGAAGACGTGGCCGAGGTGCAGACCTCGTCGCGCAAGATCAGCGCCCATTTCCAGCGCATCGAATCGGCTCAGCTGGATGATCTTCCTCCATCGGCGCTGCCCGGGCCGGATCTGTCCTGATGCGCGAGCCGGCGGGGCTCAGGGCAGGCCGATGATCTGGCGCTCCTTGGGCCAGCGGATCCGGTAGGACACCGAGAAGTCCTGGCTGGCGCCCGCCTTGAGTTCCTGCTCCCAGGCCACGACACCGCGCCGTCCGTCCCAGTCCTGGTGGCTGACCGGGGGTGTGAACTGGCTGCTCAGCTCGATCTGCTCGTCCTGGACAACCGGGCTGGCCTCCAGGACCCTCAGCCTTACCGGCGACTTGTGGCGGCTCGTCACGGTGAATACATCCTCGAGCTGACGCTCGGCGCGTTGCCCAATCAGGCCACTGCTGGCGTTGCGCGCCGTCACCGGGCGTACGCTCACCCGGATCTGCTCATCCCGGCCGAAAGGCAGCTTGAGGCCGTTCTGCCAGGCCGGGTTCCAGCTGCTCGATCCCACATGGCTGCCGTCACGGTAGAGCTGCATCTCGCCGGCGGGCCACACGCCCTCCGGCAGGGTGCCGCTGGCAACCAGCCAGGCGGTCTTGTCCTGCCGCGGTGAAACCTGCACCTGCAACTGCACGGGGATGCGCAGGGTTTCGAGGGATACGTTCATCGGCCGCCCGTCGGCGGGAAGGCTGAGGGGCTCGGACAGCGTGTATTCCGTGCTGTACTCGCCGTGGCTGGCGGCCACCTCGAAGAGCGGCTCGGGCGTCGGCTCCTTGGCACGCAGGCTTGTCGGCACCGGAGCCGGAGCCGCCGCCGGGTAGGCTGCAGCGCGAGCCATCTCGGCGCGGTATTCGGGGCGCAGCTGGAGATTCCAGGGCTGAGGCTCGGGGCCCGTCACCGCGCTGCGGGTCCGTCCGGTGATCAGGCTCACTCTGACCCGAGACCAGTCCTCGCCGGTCCGCTGCGCGAGCTGGGCTGTCCGCTCCAGGCTGACCCCGCTTCCGTCTGCGCTGAGTGTCGCCCGGTAGGCGGGGCGCCAGCCCGCATCGGCGAGGGGGTAGCGCAGGCGCAGCACGCCGTCACGGGGAGCCTCCACCCTGATCTGCAGGGTCCGGACCTGGCCTACAGCGGGCCGGATGCGCTGCAAGTCCTGAGTGAGGCTGTCCAGCATCGGCTGCAGGCGGGCTTTCTCGGCCTCTGCGTCGAGGATCCGCCGCTGGGCCTGGATGCTGCCCTGGCGCAGGGTCTGCAGGGTGGTGGCCGGCTGCCCGGCGCGTTGGCTTTCGCCGGGCGAGGCCAGGCTGTCCAGATACTTGAGCTCAAGCTCCGCCGCCTTCCTGTCGATCTCGATGGTGTCAATGCGTGCTCTGAGCCGCTTCACCTCCCCATCGAGCCGCGCTTCTTCGGCCGTGAGCGGGGCATGGCGGCTGCTGTCCAGGGCGGTGGTGTCGCCGAGGCGGAGGTTCGCGTCGCTGTCGATCTGCAAGGCCTGCATGCTGAAGTTGGCCGGCAAGCCCGGAATCTCGATGCGCGACTGGCCGGCCTTCACCCGGACAGTACGCTCCACCACGGCACTGTCCGGGTAGAGAGTCACCTGGGTGATGGGCGCCACCTGAGCGGCGGCCTGGGCTGGCGGCGATTCCACTGCTGCGGCGGCGGATGCGGCAAAGGCCGGCTGCAGGTTGCCAAGCAGGGCGGCGAGCAGCCAGGGCAGGGTGGAAGAGGGGCTGTGCGGGCTGGGTTTCATCGTCGGCGTCAGGCAGAAAGGGTGCCGACGATTATAGGAGGCCGTCCGGAGGCCACACGGCAGAATGGCAAATGAATGTATCAGGCGCTTTGGGGCGATTACGGGTTCCCGCGGCGGCTGGTGCCTATCGGACATCCCGCGTAGGAGCGGCTTCAGCCGCCCGCGGACTTCGATCTGGCACCTGCGGGCGGCTGAAGCCGCCCCTACGATCCGCAGCACCGGAACGTCGTTACGCCGCGGGCTAACTGAATTAAGGCTCAGTAGCCCTGGAAATCCTTCAGCAGAAAGACGTACACCTCCCGCCGGAAGTCCTTGTGGATGGGAACGACCACCTTGCCGAGGGCTTCGCTGCGGGTAAAGCGGGCGCGGATGTCGGGGATCTCGGCCTTGCGGCTGACGAAGAGCACGTCGCGTCCTTTCTTGTCGGCCAGGGTGGTGACCAGGTCGTAGTGGCTGATCGGGGTGCCTGATGGGTGCCAGGTGGCGTACTCGCTTGGGTTGAGCCGGTAGATCAGGTGGGCCATCAACTCCCGGTCCTCGGTGACCAGGACGCTGCCGGGGTGGCTCTCGAGCAGTGGGCGGACGCCGTCGGCCAGGTTGATCCAGCCCCGGGCCCGCTTGAAGGGATCATTCTTGGCGGTCAGGGCCACGCCGGTGCCGCGGGCGATGTCCGGCCAGTGGTAGGCGAGGGTCGAGGCCAGCAGGTTGAAGGCCACCCCGGCGATCAGCCAGCGACGTCGCCCGGTCAGGAAGACCGCCGGGATCAGCACGCAGGCGGCGACGAAGATGGGGGCCGCCCAGTTGCCGTTGGCACGGCCGGTGAGGGCCTGCAGGCTCACCAGGGCCAGCAGGGGGAGGATGAAGATCAATAGCGTGCGCTGTGCCGGCTGGGCCCACAGGCTGCGGCTGCGCAGCAGGGCCCAGCCGAGCAGGATGCCGAGCACGGGGCCGATGGAGAGCCATTGGGCACCGATGAACTCGCCCAGCTGGGCCGGGTGCAGGCCGCGTTCGCCATGGCCGACCCGGGTGATTTCGGCGGTGTGGCGGAAGGTGGGGAAGTCGTGGGTCCAGTTCCAGTAGAGGTTCGGCCCGAGGAGGGCGAAGGCCAGCGCTACCGCCACCCAAGGCTGCGGCCGGGCCAGCCAGCGCCGGTGCTGCGGATCCAGGGCGATGAGCAGCAGGGCCGACGGCAGGAAGGCGGCCATGGTGTACTTGGACATCAGCCCGATGCCGATGACGGCGCCGCAGGCCAGCCAGTCGCGCCAGCCTTCCTTTTCGAGGGCACGCAGCAGGCAGATCAGCGCGAGGGTCCAGCACAGCAGCAGCGGTGCGTCGGTGGAGACGAACAGGCCGAGGGCCGACACCAGGGGCATGGACAGGAAGGCCAGCCCGGCCCAGAAGCCGACCTGCTCGGAGAACATGCGCCGGCCCAAGGCATACAGGGCGAAGGCGGTGGCCGGGTAGATCAGCAGGGACGGCAGCTTGATGGCGATCAGGCCGTTGCCGAGCAGGGCTGTGCTGGCGGCGATGAGGGCCGCGATGACCGGCGGCTTGGAGTAGTAGCCCCAGTCCAGGTGCTGGGACCAGCCCCAGTAGTAAGCCTCGTCTACATACAGATCGATGCCGAGGTGGCCGATCACCCAAAGTCGATATACGGTGAGCAGCGCGGCGATGAGCGCCAGCGGGCCCAGGTAGTCGCGGCGTGCCGTCATGGCTGCTTCATCCGCACCAGGACTACGCCACCCTGGGTGAACAGGCGCTCCACCGGCGCATCGGCGGGCAGGCGGTCGATGCGGGTGAGGGCCAGCTGGCCGGGCATCGGGTCGCCCTTCACGGTGACCCCCTGGCGATACACGCTGAAGCTGGGGGCGGTGGTGAAGCGCCAGAACACGACGGGCTCGCCAAGTTCATGGGCCTTGAGACCGGCTGCCTTGACCGGCCCCTGGGCCAGTTCGCCGGCGTAGGGCACCACCACCCCAGCCAGCAGTACGACCTGCAGGGCGGCGGTGACCAGCAGCTTGGGTACGGCGCCCAGACGGGGGAAGAAGATGATGGCGGCCCAGATCACCAGCCCACCCACTGTGGCGGCGATGTAGGTGGCGTCGGCCACTTCGAGGGCGCGTCCGAGCTGGGCCCGGTAGAAGCCGTCACCGAGGGTGCTGCGCGACAGCACGTCGAAGAGGTTTGGCAGCAGGGGGAAGAGCAGGAAGAGCAGGCCGGGGGCGATCAGCTGCGGCCAGACCCTGCGGGGGCCGTCACTGCCCGTTGCCTTCAGGCCGATCAGGATGAACAGCGGAGTGCAGCCATACAGTACGTAGTGGGGCAGCTTGGTGCCGGACAGGGAGAAGAAGCCCAGCACGAAGGCGAACCAGATCCACAGGAAGCGCATCAGCGGGTCGGACCATTGGCTGCGCAGCCGGCCGAGGGCGGAGAAGAACAGCCCGCTCCACGGCAGCAGCAGCAGGGGCACCGCGACCAGATAGTAGAAGGCACTGCCGCCGTGCCCTTCCAGCGAACCGGAGAAGCGCTGCACGTTGTGGCGCATGATGAAGCCGTCGATGAAGTCCTGGCCGTGGCGCATCAAGGCGTAGGCATACCAGGGAGCGACGATCAGGACGAGGATCAGCAGGCCGAGCGGGTTGAAGACGGTGCGCAGCCAGGTCTTCCATTCACCGCGGCTGGCGCAGTAGATCAGGCTGACCGTGCCGGGCACGATCAGGGCCACCGGCCCCTTGGTGAGGGCGCCCAGGCCGATCCATACGAAGGCCCGCAGCAGGGGCGCCCGGGCGCCGCTCTCCAGGTGGCGCCAGACGTCGAAGAGGGTCAGGGCGAGCAGGCAGTTGAGCAGTCCGTCGGCGGTGGCGGCGCGACCGATGGCGAAGGGACCGAGGGCGGTGGCCGCCACGGCCAGGGCCACCAGGGCCGCATCCTCACCGATGCGCTGGCGGGCAAAGAACCAGGTGGCGTAGCTCCACACGATGGCGGCCGTCGCGCTTGGCAGGCGGAAGGCCCACTCGGTGGGGCCGAAGATCAGGTAGCCGATGCACTGGAACCAGTACACCAGGATCGGCTTGTCGAAGCGTGGTGCCCCGTTGAGGTAGGTGAACAGGAAGTCGCCCCGCTCGAACATCTCGCGGGTGGCTTCGGAGAAGGCGCCTTCGTCCACGTCGAACAGCGGCGCCCCACCCAGGCGCAGCAGGAAGGCCAGCAGCGGCAGGGCGAGGATCAGGCGGCCGAGGAGGCTGCCGGCGAGGCGGTTGCCGGCGGGCTGACCACCGGCGGAGAGAAACCCGGACACGGAAGGCCTCAGCGCTGGGGCTTGTCTTGCCAGCCTTCGCCGTCACCCAGGGCTGGGACGTCGCGAGCCACGTAGGCCTGGCTCTGGCCCGACTCGAAATAGACCCGGGTGAGCAGTTCGGCCAGCACGCCGGTGGTCACCATCTGAATGCCGGCAATGACGAAGAAGAAGCCGCCGAAGAACATCGGTCGGGTGCCGATGGAAGCGCCGGTGATGATCTTCAGCGCGGTCAGGTAGCCGAGGATGAGCACCCCGAGCGCCCCCAGACCCATGCCGATGCCACCGAAGAAGTGGCCCGGGCGGGTGCGGAAGCGCATGAAGAAGTACACGAAGATCAGGTCGAGGATGACCCGGAAGGTGCGCGAGATGCCGTACTTGGACTCGCCGAACATGCGCGCGTGGTGGGTTACCTCTTCCTGGGCGATCTTGCGCGGGGTGGTCACGGTGGCCAGCCAGGCGGGGATGAAGCGGTGCATCTCGCCGTACAGGCGCACGTTCTTGATGGCGGTGGCGCGGAAGGCCTTGAGGGAGCAGCCGTAGTCCTGCAGATGCACGCCGGTGATGCGGGCGATCAGGCGGTTGGCGATCTTGGACGGGATCTTGCGCAGGATCATGCCGTCCTTGCGGTTCTTGCGCCAGCCTGCGACCAGGTCGAGGTCTTCACGCAGCAGGCGGCCGACCATCCGCGGAATGTCGATGGGGTCGTTCTGCAGGTCACCGTCCATGGTCACGATGACGTCGCCACGGGCAGCGTCCAGCCCGGCCTGCATCGCGGCGGTCTGCTTGAAGTTGCGCATCAGGGCGACGATGCGTACGTGCGGGCCGTAGCGCTTGGCGGCCTTTTCCAGATTGGGCACGGTGTTGTCGGCACTGCCGTCGTCGACGATGACGACTTCCCAGGGATGCGGGTAGGGGCCGAGGGCCAGGTGGATGCGCTCGAGCAGCGGGTCCACGTTGTCTTCCTCGTTGTAGAGGGGGACGACCACCGACAGGCGGTGGGGCGGCAGGTCGGCCGGGATGTCGGGCTGGGCCGGCGGGAGCGGAGAGAGCTTGGTGGAGTCGGTCATGATGATCTGTGTGCTGAATATCGAGGTGGTCGCCCCGTCGGCGCTGGACGAGGCGGATTGTATGTCGGCTCCTCAAGAAAACGCCGGGCCGCCCCGAGTTTTCTTGTGCCCCCACGGGGGGCTGGCCGGGTGGAGCCCGGTCCTGGGCATTGTCAAAGCCTTTCGCGGGCCTGGTCGCTGCGTGCCACGGGAAACAGCCAGGCGATGGCGCCGGAGCTGACCGCACAGGCGATCACGAACAGGTGGAGGGCGAGGGCGGCCTGCAGCCCGCTCTCGAGGGTGATCCCTCCCGGCAGCAGGGCGGCGGCGGCGCCGGCTTCATAGGTGCCGAAGCCGGCCACGCCCTGCAGGGGCAGGATGGCGGCGAGCTCTGCGCCGAGTGCGCCGGTGGCGCCGATGGCCAGCGTGGCGGGCAGCAGGGCGGACAGCAGCCAGGCTTGGGCGGCGAACTTCACGCTCCAATTGGCGATGGTCCACAGCCAGCCGAAGCGGGCGTGGCGGGTGCTTTCGGCGAAAGCGTCGCGGACCTTGGCCAGCTTGGCGGTGAATGGCTTGCCGTCGGCCCAGTCGTGAGGAGCGCGTGCCCAGCGGGGCAGCCACCAGGCCAGCCCGATCACGCCGAGCACCGCGACGGCCTTGAGCGGGGAGGGCAGGCCGGGCCACACGAGTGCGGCCAGGGCCATCACCACAAAGGCGTCCTGCAGGCGGAACCAGAACAGCGAGGCCACCGCGCGGGGCAGGGGAATGCCGAAGGTCTGGCGCAGCAGGACGGGGAAGGCAGCTTCGCCGCCGCGGAAGGGCAGCACATTGACCATGGCGTTGTGCACCAGCACGATGCGCAGGCAGGCGCCGAAACGCCCCCCGGCCTGCACGCGGAACTCATCGAAGACCCGCAGGGCACGCAGGCAGTAGGACAGGGCGAAGCCCGCCACGGCCAGCCCGAGGGTAGGGGCATCGAGACGCCCGAGGAGTTCTCCGATACTGCGCCAGCGCCCGTCGGCGAGCAGCCAGCCGAGCAGGGCCAGGGAGACGGCGACGGCGAGAAGGCGTTTCAGGGTCATGAGGGCATCTCCCGGTCACGCATCAGGGCGGCGGCGGCCCCGCCGATGCCCCAGGCACCCAGCCCGATCTGGTAGAGGCGAGCGTCCGGGTAACCGAGCTTGATGAAGAGCAGGGACAGGCTGGTGGCGAGCACGATGGTCGCCATCACGCGCACGCCGCCCGGGCGTTCCCAGAAGCGCAGGCGGCTCGACAGCCATACCCCGAAGGCGCCGCAGGCCCAGCCGCCGGCCGCACCGACCAGCAGGTCGAGGGGCCAGTGGGCGCCCACGGCGAGGCGTGACAGGATGATCAATACGGCGGCCGGCAAAGCGACCAGGGCCGCGCGCAGGCGGCCGGCCGGATCGGGCCAGACCAGCACGATGGCTGCGGCCACGAGGCCGGCGGTGGTGGCATGGCCGGAGGGGAAGCTATGTACGTAAAGCTTCTGGCCGATGAGGTTGAAGCTCTCGGTGGCGAGCACGCCGGCCGGTCGCATCACATCGAAGGCCTGCTTGCCGCCTTCGCTGAACACGATAGCCAGCGGTGCGGCCAGGAAAGCCGAGGCGAGCAGGCGCGGACGGGTCTTGAGGCTGGGGGCGAGCAGGGCCATGGCGCCGAGCACTGAACCGCTGAGGGTGATGGCGGACCAGGCGGCCGGCGAGCCTGCACGGGCCAGGAGTTGATTGGCATCCAGGAACATGGCCTGGTTGGCGCCGCTCAGGAAGACCATGGCGGCGAGCAGGAGCAGCACCGCAGGAGGCACCGCCGCCCAGCGGACCGGGAAGGCCTCGGCGACGGGCTGCGGGAGGGCGTCCGGATCGTCGTTGGGAAAGGAATGCAAGGGGCGTGCGGAAGTGTGGCGGCAACAGAGCTTGCTATATTACCCGATCAGGGCGGCCTCGGCCGAACCCGCCCTGATCGTGAGGCCGCTCAGGCCGCCACGTTGGTGCCGGCGACGCTGGCGAGGCGCAGGGTCGGCCGGCCATCGTGCTTGGCCTGGTACATGGCGGCATCGGCCGCCTTGAGCAGGCTGTCCTGGTCCATGCCGTCTTCAGGGGCCAGCGCGAGCCCGATGCTGCCACCGATCGTGATGAGGTGATCCTGGATGTGGAAGGGGTGGGCAAAGATGCCCAGCAGGCGCTCGCCCAGGAAGTTGAGGGTGTCCCGGTTGGTGATGTTCGGGAAGACGCCGGCGAACTCATCGCCACCGATGCGGGCGATCACGTCGCCGTTGCGCAGGGCCGCGCCGAGGCGTTGGGCAATCTGCACCAGCAGCGCATCGCCGATGGCGTGGCCATAGGTGTCGTTGATGGGCTTGAAGCCGTCCAGGTCGAGCACCGCGACGCCCAGCATGGACCTGCCTTCCTCGCAGCGGCGCAGTTCCTTCTCGAAGTGGGGCGCCAGGAAGCCACGATTGGGCAGGCCCGTCAGGGGGTCATGGTTGGCCAGGTGTTGCAGGCATTCGTTGGTGAGGTGGCGGGCCGTCACGTCGAGCAGGGTCATGATCCGCAGGGGGCCCTTGTAGCCTTCGATGACGCCGGGGATCCGCTCGATGGCGAGTGGCAGCCCATCGGGCCGTTCGCCGACCCATACGCCGTCGCTGAAGCTCAGGATCTCGTCCAGGCGGCGACCGCGCAGCGCCTTGCGGGGGCGGCCGAGCATACGGCAGGCGGCCCGGTTGGCGTCGGCGATCTTGTCGGTGCTGCCGAGGATGCAGACCCCGGCACCGATCTGGTTCATCATCGAACGCATCAGGCGGCCGGAGCGTTCAGAGCGGCGGCGTTGCAGCAGGAGCAGGGCGCCGACAACCGCGCTGGCCAGGATGCCGGTGGCCACCGCCAGGACAGCGAAGAGGTCGGCCTGATGCATGGCTTCATCGCGCTCACGGGCCAGGTGCTGGGCCAGCTGTCCCAGCCCGGAGGCCATGGCCGAGAGCGCGGCGACCAGTTGGCCGCTGCGTTCGACTTCATTGTCGGCGGTGTCGTCCGCTCCGCTGCCGGGTACCGCGGCGTGGCCGGTGAGCGCGCCCCAGCGGGTGTTGAGGTCGGTGAGGATGCGCCGCGCCGCTTGATCCTCCACCGGGCCGATGGGGGTGGCGATGTTCTCGAGGCTGTGCAATGGAGGGCCGCCGGCCAGCAGGCCGTTGAGCACGTCGGTCAGCCAGCGCTGGTTGGCGTCGCCGACGCTGCCCTGGAGGCTCGACGGGGGGGCTGTCGAGGGGCCGGAAAAGGGCTGGACAAGAACCGATGCCTGCTGGACCAGTCCGAGCTGGGCCGAGAGCTGGCGGTATTCGAGCGTCTGGCGGTAGGCCAGGAAGAGGATGCAGGCCTCGGCAATGCAGAATGCCAGCGTGAGTGCCAGCAGGAGCAGCGAGCGGTGATAGGGCTGTGGGCGAGCACGGCGGGAGGACATGATGACATGATCCGCAAATGCAATAAGCTGTGAATTATCGCACACGCATGATGACATCAGCCTGTGCTTGCGCCCGTAATGGGTGGCCTCGGTGCGCGTGAAAAAGGGAGGGTCGGAGGAGCCCGCCTCCTCGGGTATAATTCTGCGCTTTCCAGATGCCCCGCCTGCGGTTCGCCAGCCGTCGGGGGGCTGGTCATTCCTTCGTGCCCATCCCTGCCATGTCCGAAATCCTCAAGCTGCGCGGTGCGCCCGCGGTCTCCGCTTCCCGCCTTGCCCGCCTTACCGAGTCCGTCAAAACCGTGTTGCCGCGCCTGAAGGGCCTGGCTGCCGAACACTGGTATTTTGCCGAGATCACCGCGCCGCTCACGGCCGATGAACTGGCACGGCTGGTGGATCTGCTGGGTGCCCATGCCGAGGGCGCTGCGCCCGCCGGCAGCATGCTTCTGGTGACGCCGCGCCTGGGCACCATCTCGCCCTGGTCGTCGAAGGCCACCGACATCGCGCGCCAGTGCGGTTTCGACAAGATCGTGCGGATCGAGCGGGGCACCGCCCTCAGCTTCGACCTGCGCGGCGGCCTCGATGCCCGCGACCGCGAGGCGGTGTTGCCGGCCATCCACGACCGCATGACCGAATCGGTGCTGGACAACGTGGACGCGGCCCATGCCCTGTTCCACCACTACGAGCCGCAGCCCCTCACCACCGTGGCCATCATCGAGCAGGGGCGTGATGCCCTGGTGGTGGCCAACAGCGAGCTGGGCCTGGCCTTGTCCGAGGACGAGATCGACTACCTGGTGGACAACTTCACCCGCATGGGGCGCAACCCCACCGACGTGGAACTGATGATGTTCGCCCAGGCGAACTCCGAGCACTGCCGCCACAAGATCTTCAACGCCGACTGGGTGATCGACGGCCGGCCGATGGACAAGACCCTGTTCGGGATGATCCGCGAGACCCACAAGGCCCACCCGGAAGGTACGGTGGTCGCTTACTCCGACAACGCCTCGGTGATCGAGGGGGCGACCGTTGCCAAGCTCTACCCGGATGCCGATGGCGCCTGGACGTACAACGAGGAGCTGACCCACATCCTGGCCAAGGTCGAGACCCACAATCACCCCACCGCCATCTCCCCCTTCCCGGGCGCCTCCACCGGCTCCGGCGGCGAGATCCGCGATGAGGGTGCGACCGGCCGCGGCTCCAAGCCCAAGGCGGGCCTCACCGGCTTCTCCGTATCCAACCTGGAGATCCCCGGCTTCGAGCAGCCCTGGGAGCAGGCCTACGGCAAGCCTGAGCGGATCGCCTCGGCGCTCGACATCATGATCGAGGGCCCCCTGGGTGGCGCCGCCTTCAACAACGAATTCGGCCGCCCCAACCTGACCGGCTATTTCCGCACCTTCCAGCAGAGCGTGCAGGACGAGGTGCGGGGCTATCACAAGCCCATCATGATCGCCGGTGGTCTGGGCTGTATCCAGGACCAGCAGTCCTTCAAGGTCAAGTTCGGCCCCGGCACTCTGCTGATCCAGCTGGGCGGCCCCGGCATGCTGATCGGCCTGGGCGGCGGCGCTGCTTCGTCGATGGCGACCGGCACCAATACCGCCGACCTGGACTTCGCCTCCGTGCAGCGTGGCAACCCCGAGATCCAGCGCCGCTGCCAGGAGGTCATCGATGCCTGCTGGCAGAAGGGCGAAGCCAACCCCATCCTGTCCATCCATGACGTGGGGGCCGGTGGTTTGTCCAATGCCTTCCCCGAGCTGGCCGACTCTGCCGAACTGGGCGCGCGTTTCGAGCTCCGCGAGGTGCATATCGAGGAGCCGGGTATGAGCCCGCGCGAGATCTGGTCCAACGAATCCCAGGAGCGCTACGTGC
>JAFLDU010000032.1 GCA_017309145.1 Zoogloea sp.
CTGGGTTCCCCAGATCAGCTTGATGACGTTCCAGCCGGCGCCGCGGAAAGTCCCCTCGAGTTCCTGGATGATCTTGCCGTTGCCACGCATGATGCGGATCTGGTGGCCGCAGTGGTGCCGTCGGCGATGGCTTTTGCGGTCACGATGATGCTCCTCAATGGTGCGCTCGGCCTCTACCGGGCAGGATTTGGTGGTAACTTCCGCGATACGCTGATGCGGGTGGGTATGTCCATCGCGCTCAGCATTCCCGTTGCCTACGGTATCTTCCAGGTGCTTCCGTGGGGTGAGTTTGCCCATGACGCGGTGGAAATCAACGTGGTGGTGCTTCTCGGGTTCGTCGTAGCTGTTCGTGGATTTGCCGTCAGGCGTGTGGGAGCGGGAGTGTTGGTTAAACGTATCATGGTGATTGGCACCGGCGCGGATGCCGTGGCGGTGGAGCATGCGCTCACGCATCCGGCGAACAGCAGCCTCCAGGTGGTGGGTTTTTACCCGGCCGGTCCTGGCGAGGATGTACGTGTCGATCCGAAGCGCATCGTTCATTTCGATGGCAATCTGCTTGCTGCGGCGAATCACCTGCGTGTCAATGAAATCATCGTCGCCCTCAAGGAGCGGCGCGGCGGGGTGATCCCCTTGCGCGAACTGCTGGACTGCAAGATGGCTGGCATCAAGGTCCTCGATCTGTCGAGTTTCTTCGAGCGGGTGCGTGGTCAGGTGCGGATCGATTCGCTGCGCGCCAGCTGGCTCATCTACGGCGAGGGTTTTCGCCAAGGCTGGGGGCGTACCTTGGTCAAGCGTGTGTTCGACATCGTGGTTTCGCTGCTGCTTCTAGTGCTTGCCACGCCGGTCATGATCCTGGCTGCGATCATGATCGCCATCGAGGACGGCGCCCCGGTCTTCTATCGTCAGGAGCGCGTCGGTCTGGGGGGGCGCCTGTTCAAGGTGACCAAGTTCCGGAGCATGCGTCGTGATGCCGAGCGGGACGGCAAGCCCCGCTGGGCTGCAGCCAACGATGACCGGGTGACCCGAGTTGGCCGCTTCATCCGCAAGGTCCGTATCGACGAGCTGCCTCAGCTGTTCAATGTGCTGAAGGGCGACATGAGCCTCGTGGGGCCCCGCCCGGAGCGCCCTTTCTTTGTGGATCAGCTGACCCGCGACATTCCGTTCTATGCCGTCCGGCACTGTGTGAAGCCTGGCGTGACCGGCTGGGCCCAGGTCCGCTACCAATACGGTTCTTCGGTGGATGATGCGATCAACAAGCTGCAATACGACCTGTATTACGTCAAGAACCACACGCTCTTCCTTGATACCGTGGTGCTCTTCGAGACCGTTCGGGTTGTGCTGACCGGTGATGGGGCGCACTGACCCGGGGCTCTTCATATCTTGAAGTGATGCTGGACGCTCCCGACCCGGTTGGGAGCGTCTTCGTTTGCTGACCGAGGCCCGATGGAATTCACCTTTTCGCAAGTCCCCGTGTGGAGCTACGCCGTTGCCGCGGTTGCCCACGCCTTGTTTGGCATCTATCTGGGGCTGGCCTGGAAGCAGGGCTCCCGCGGTGGCCTACTGATCGTTGCTGTGGCGGTCAGTGCCGCGTGGGCGGCTGTGAACTGGGCTTTCGCGGTCGTCGGGTGGGCCTGGCTCTTTCAACTGGCCAATCTGCTCGACGTCCTGCGAATGGGTGGATGGTTCGTTTTCCTGGTCGCCTTGCTGCGCCAGCCCGTGATTCAGGAAGAGCGTGCGGCCTTGCCCCAGTGGCCGCGTCTGGTGATGATGGCGGTGATCTCGTTGGCCGCCTTCGGGGTCTTGTGCCTCTCTCTCGGTCTTCCCGTCTACGGCACGCCGCTTCGAACCTGGGCCGGCACCTCGCTGCTCACCGCAGTCTATGGCCTGGTCCTGCTCGAGTTTTTCTATCGCTCCATCCCGGAGCGCTCCCGTTGGGGCGGCAAGCCCGTCGCACTGGCGCTTTGCGGCCTGTTTGCGTTCGACGTTTACATGTTCGCGGATGCCTTGATGTTCTCCCGCCTCGATCCGGTGGTCTGGAGTGTCCGTGGCTTCGTGCACGCCCTCACCATTCCGCTGGTGGCGATTTCGGCGTCCCGGAATCCGGAGTGGACCTTCCGGATTTCGGTGTCCCGTCAGGTGGTCTTTCACTCCACGGCCCTTGCCGCATCAGGCCTGTACCTGTTACTGATCGCCGGAGCGGGCTACTACATGCGCTACTTCGGTGGCGAGTGGGGCGAAGCGATGCAGCTGGTGCTGCTTTGCGGCGGCGTCCTGCTGCTGGGGGTGCTGGCCTTTTCCGGTGCCTTCCGGGCTCGCTTGCGTGTACTGCTGGTCAAGCACTTCTTTGCCTACCGGTATGACTACCGGACAGAGTGGCTCGGTGTGACCCAGGCCTTGTCGGTCGCGGGAGACGGCTCGACCCTGGGGGAGTCGGTGGTCAAGGCACTGTCCGACCTGGTGGAAAGCCCCGGTGGCGGTGTTTGGCTACGTGGGGAGGATGGTTGTTTCAGCCAGCAGGCTCGCCTCAATATGCCCCACAGTGGCGTTGTCGAACAGGAGGGCTCCGAGTTTTGCCGCTTTCTCAAAGAGCGGGAGTGGGTCGTTGATCTGGTGCAGGTGCGGAACGGTGCCTTTCATGGCGGGGAGGGGGGCGTGCCTGGCTGGGCGGCCGAGATTCCTGACATGTGGCTGATCGTTCCCCTCATCTCATCGGGCGTCTTGGTGGGATTTGTGGTGCTCCTGACCCCGCGCACACCTGTGGACGTCAACTGGGAGGTGCTCGACCTGCTCAAGACGGCCGGCCGTCAGGCGGCCAGCTATTTTGCGAGAATGCAGGCGACCGAGGCCCTGATCGAGGCGCGCAAGTTCGATGCCTTCAACCGGATGTCCGCCTTCGTGGTGCACGACCTGAAGAATCTCGTGGCGCAGATGTCCCTGATGCTGCGTAACGCCGAGCGCCACAAGGACAATCCCGAGTTCCAGGCCGACATGCTGGATACGGTGCGCCACGTGGAAGAGCGCATGCGCGGTTTGATGGCCCAGTTGATGGAGAAGACTCCGATCAATCAGCGCAAGCCGGTGGCACTCAAGAGTCTGGTCGAGCACATCGTTCAGTCCAAACGGATGTTTCATCCCCGGCTGAACTTTGTGGATGGTGCGCCTGAGCTTGCCGTGCTTGCCCATGCGGAACGACTTGAGCGTATCCTCGGGCATATCGTGCAAAATGCCCTCGACGCAACTTCGGAGCATGGTAGTGTGTCAGTCGAAGTATCCCAGGAGGGTATGCAGGCCTGTGTGAGGGTCCGTGATACGGGCTCAGGCATGTCTGCAGCATTCGTCCGGGAGCATTTGTTCAAGCCTTTCCAGACAACCAAGGCGAGCGGCATGGGTATAGGAGCCTACGAATCGCAGCAGTATGTGCGGGAGCTGGGAGGCAGCCTTACGGTGCAGAGCGAGGTCGGATCCGGGTCCTGCTTTGATATTCGCCTGCCCATTGCCGAGACCGTCAGGAGCAGCGGTAACGAAGCGGTGGCAAACTAGGAATATGACTGAAAAACGCAGGACATTGCTGATCGTCGAGGATGACCCCGCATTGCAGAAGCAGATGCGCTGGGCCTTCGATCAGTTCGAGACCGTTGTGGCGAACGACCGTGAAGAGGCCATTGCCCAGTTGCGCCGTCACGAGCCCGCCGTAGTGACTATGGACCTGGGCCTGCCGCCGGCGCCTGACGATGTGACCGAAGGCTTCCGCCTGCTGGGTGAGATCCTGGCCCTGGCTCCAGACACCAAGGTGGTTGTGCTCACCGGCCAGCACGATCGCGAGAACGCAGTGCGTGCGGTTGGGATGGGGGCCTACGATTTCTTCGCCAAGCCCTTCGAGCCCGAGTTGCTGGCCCTGACCCTGGACCGGGCGCTGCGCATGTATGACCTGCAGCAGGACAATCGTCGCCTGAAGATTCAGCAGGGAAGCGCGCTTTCCGGTGTGATCACGCGGGATGCAGGGATGCTCAAGGTCTGCCGCCTGATCGAGCGGGTCGCCTCAGCCAATGTCACGGTAATGCTGCTTGGCGAAAGTGGTACCGGCAAGGAAGTTCTGGCCCGTGGACTTCACGAGTTGTCGCCGCGCCGGAATGAGCGCTTCGTTGCCATCAACTGCGCGGCCATCCCGGAGAACCTGCTCGAAAGCGAACTCTTTGGTTACGAGAAGGGGGCCTTCACGGGGGCTGTGAAGCAGACTCTCGGGAAGATCGAGGTTGCCAACAAGGGAACGCTCTTTCTCGATGAAATCGGCGATCTGCCGATGCCGCTGCAGGCCAAGTTGTTGCGCTTCCTGCAGGAGCGCGTCATCGAGCGGATTGGTGGTCGTGAGGAGATCCCCGTTGATGTGCGGATCGTCTGTGCCACTCACCAGGACGTGAAGGGCCTGATCCAGGCCGGGCGTTTCCGTGAGGACCTCTATTACCGGCTTGCCGAGATTGTGGTGGATATTCCCGCCCTTCGGGATCGGGATGGCGATGCGGTACTCCTCGCCCATGCGTTCGTTCAGCGATTTGCGGCCCTCCACGGGCGGGGTTCGCTGTCACTGACCGATGACGCCGTACAGGCCATCGAGACCCATCGCTGGCCCGGGAACATCCGTGAGCTGGAGAACGCCATCAAGCGCTCGGTCATCATGGCGGACGGAAACTGCATTACCGCCGAAGACGTCGGGGTGGGGGCGGAAGGCGAGACCGAAGCCCTAGAGGCGCTGAACCTGCGCGTCGTCCGGGAGGAGGCTGAGCGCAAGGCCGTGGTGAGGGTCATGGCACGGGTCAATGGCAACGTCGCACGGGCTGCCGAGGTGCTCGGCATCAGCCGACCGACCCTCTACGATTTGATGAACCGCTTCGGACTGAAGAAAGAAATTTCAACGTGATTCAAGGATCCATGCAGATGCGTTCCCAGACCCAACGTAACAGGCTGCGAAATACCGCAGTCAGCGCCTTATGTGCCTTCCTGCTGGCAGCCTGTAGCGATAATCCTGAGTCCATGATTGCCTCGGCCAAGGATTACATGGCCAAGGAAGATCGGAATGCTGCCTCCATCCAGCTGAAGAATGCCCTGCAAAAGGATCCCAATCTTGCTGAAGCCAGATACCTCCTGGGCAAGGTCTATATGGATCAGGGTGACTACGCCAGCGCTGAGAAGGAGTTGATGAGGGCCAGCGATGCGGGTTTCAAACCGGACCTGGTAGTTCCCGCACTGGCCCAGGCGCTCTTGAATTCCGGTCAGGGCCAGCGTGTCATCGTCGAGCTTTCGACAGAGAAGCTGCTCACCTCGGAAGCCAAGGCGTCTCTTCTGGCCTCCAGAGGGTTTGCCCAGCTGGTTCAGGGCAAGCGCCAGGCGGCTCAGGATGAGTTTCAGGCTGCCCTGAAGGTGTCAGAGCACTTCCCGCCTGCGCGGGTCGGTCTGGCGCGCCTGAAGGCCGTCGACAAGGACATCGATGGCGCGCTTGCCGACATCGATGATGTCCTCAAGGCTGATCCCAAACTGCCCGAGGCGCATGGCCTGCGCGGTGACCTGCTGTTGCTCAAGGGGCGCCCCCAGGAGGCCATCGCTGCGTTCGAGGCCCTCATCGCGGAACGTCCGACCGACATCGCGGCCTACCAGAGCGTGGTTACGCTGCAGATCCGCCTGAACAAGCTCGACGAAGCGCAGGCCAAGATCGCGGCGATGCGCAAGGCCCTCGGGAATCACCCGCTGGCTCTCTACCTGCAGGCCTTTGTGGACTTCAGGCGGGGCAAGACCAAGGAGGCCTACGATGCCATCCTCCAGGTCCTGCGCGTTGCGCCCGAACATGTTCCATCGCTGATGATGGCCGCGTCGCTGCAGCTTCAGCGCAACGACTTCGTACAGGCCCAGGAAAACATCAACAAGGTGCTGGCCAAGGTCCCCAACCAGGTCTATGCACGCCGCCTGCTGGTGTCGTCCTACCTGGGCCTGCGTGACACCGGGCGGGCAATTGAAAGCCTGCAGCCCCTGCTCAAGGACGCTGGTGAAGACGTCTCGGTGCTGAGCCTGGCGGGGCAGGTCTATGCCATGAACGGTGACTTCAAGCGTTCCGAGGAGTTTTTCAGCCGCGCCGCCAAGAGTGACCCCAAGAATGCCGGCTACCGTACCCGCCTGGGCCTCACCCGCCTGGCCGGGGGTGAGTCCGAGCAGGCCTTCCAGGATCTCGAGGCCGCGTCGGCGCTCGACTCTGACAACATCCAGGCGGACATCACCCTGATCATGGCGCACCTGCGCCGCAACGAGACGGCAAAGGCTATGGCCGCCGTGCAGGTGCTGGAGAAGAAGAAGCCACAGGACCCGATCACCTTCAACATGAAGGGTGGTGTGCTGCTGGCTACGAAGGATACGGCGGGTGCCCGCCAGGCCTTCGAGAAGGCGCTTGAGCTGAAGGCCGATTTCCTGCCGGCGGTCAGCAATCTTGCACGTCTCGACATTCAGGCCAAGCAACTCGACAGTGCCCGCAAGCGCTTCGATACCTTCATCGAAAAGAACCCGAACAATCCGCAAGGTTTCCTGCAGTACGCCGAGTTTCTGGCCATGACGGGCACGCAGGTGAAGGATATCCAGGCCTTGGTCGAGAAGGGCGTCGCGGCGAACCCGGGGGCCTTGCCCTTGCGCATGGCGCTGGTCCGCATGCTGGCCCAGTCGGGTGAAACGAAGCGTGCCCTGACCTTGTCTCAGGAGGCTGCGGCAGCGGCGCCTGATGACCCTTCCGTTCTTGACCTGCTGGGTCGTGCTCAGGTTGCGGCAGGCGAGATGCAGCAGGCTCAGAGCACCTACAGCAAGCTCGCGACGCGTATCCCCAACTCGATTACCCCGCTGATTGCGCTGGCGGACATCTACACGGCCGGGAAGGATCTGTCCTCCGCAGAGCAAAACCTGCGCAAGGCGCTGGCGATCAAGCCCGATGCCCTTGATGCGCAGCAGCGCCTGATCGCCGTGCTGGCCACCACCAATCGGGGTGATGCTGCGATTGCCCAGGTCCGGGAGGTGCAGCGCCAGCGCAAGGATTCGCCGGTCGGCTACATGCTCGAGGGAGAGGTGCAGACCACGCTCAAGAAACCGATCGAGGCTGTGGCCGCCTTCGAGGAGGCCTACAAGCGTGATAAGAGCATCCAGCCGCTGGTCCGGCTCCACAACGCGCGCCTTGCCGCGGGTCAGACCCAGGAGGCGGCAAAGCTGGTTGCAGACTGGTTGCGTGCCAATCCGAAGGACCTGAACGTACGAACCTACCTGGCCGAACGTGCGCTCACCGAGAAGAAGTACGAGTCTGCGGTTCAGCAATATCGCCAGATGCTCGAGATCGCACCCAAGAACCCGATGGTGCTCAACAACCTGGCCTGGGCGTTGGGCAAGCTCAATGACAAGAGTGCCATCTCCGTTGCGCAGCAGGCGGTGGCCCTGGCGCCGAACAGCTCGGTTGTACTCGATACGCTGGGCGTCCTCCAGCTGGAAGCGGGTGAGACCGCGAAAGGGCTCGAGAATCTCAAGAAGGCGGTCAGCCTGGGGCCGAATCAGCCGCAGTTGCGCCTGAATCTCGCGAAGGCTCTGGTCAAGACCGGCGACAAGGAAGGTGCCCGCAAGACAATTGAGGCCGGCTTGAAGTCCGCGCCGGAAAACACTCCGTTGCGTAAAGAGATGGAGCAGCTGCTCAGCTCTCTCTGACGCGATCAATCAAAGTTATTTTTCTTCAGGAACAGTTCATGACCACCATTGCAGTCATCGGCCTCGGATACGTGGGCTTGCCCCTCGCTGTTGAATTCGGCAAGAAGATGAAGACAGTCGGCTTCGACCTCTCCGAGGACAAAGTTGCCGCCTATGGGCGCCATGTGGATCCGACCGGCGAAGTCAGCACGGAGGATCTCAAGGCCGCCGTGCACCTGACCTGCAGCACCGATCCCCGCATCATCTCCGAAGCCGATTTCATCATCGTCGCTGTACCGACCCCGGTGGATGAGGCTCATCAACCGGATTTCACCCCGCTGGTGAAGTCGTCCGAGAGCGTAGGCAAGCACCTGAAGCGAGGTGCCATCGTCGTCTATGAATCGACGGTGTATCCCGGTGCCACCGAGGAAGTGTGCATCCCCATCCTGGAGAAGTTCTCCGGTCTGAAGTGGAAGCAAGATTTCAACGTCGGCTACTCCCCCGAGCGGATCAACCCGGGCGACAAGGAGCGCACCGTGACGAAGATCGTCAAGGTGGTCTCCGGCGATACCCCCGAGACCCTTAAAACGGTTGCCGAGGTCTACGGCTCGGTGATTACGGCGGGTGTCTATCCGGCCAGCTCGATCAAGGTTGCCGAGGCGGCCAAGGTCATCGAGAACACCCAGCGCGACCTCAACATCGCGCTGATGAACGAACTGTCGGTGATCTTCCACAAGATCGGCATCGATACCCTGGAAGTGCTCAAGGCCGCGGGGACCAAGTGGAACTTCCTGCCTTTCCGCCCGGGCCTGGTCGGCGGGCACTGCATCGGTGTCGATCCGTACTACCTGACCCACAAGGCCGACATGCTGGGCTACCACCCGCAGGTCATTCTGGCGGGGCGTCGCATCAATGACAGCATGGGCAAGTATGTGGCCGAGCAGACCGTCAAGGAGATGATCAGCGCCGGGCATAACATCAAGGGGGCCGACGTGATCGTGCTGGGCCTGACCTTCAAGGAGAACTGCCCTGATCTGCGCAATAGCAAGGTCATTGATGTGATCCGTGAGCTGCAGAGTTTTGGCTGCGTCGTGCATGTCCACGATCCGGTGGCCGAGTCCGCAGAAGCCGAGCATGAGTATGGCGTGAGCCTTACTGCCTGGGAGGCCTTGCCGCAGTCAGCGGCGGTGGTCGCGGCTGTGGCCCACCAGGAGTATTCCGACATGGGCGTGCCCCGGATCTGCGAGAAGCTGTTGCCGGGCGGTGTCTTCACCGACGTCAAGAGCTTCTACGATCAGGCGGCCATAGAAGCGTCCGGCGCGCGGGTTTGGCGCCTCTGATCGAGGTTGCGGAGCGCTTCATGCGGATGCGTGCACTTTTTGCCGTCCTGCTTGCCGTCCTGGCCCTGGGGGTAGGGCCAGCCGTCGCGGGCCGGGAAGAGTCGCGTATGGAGCTGACCCAACTCGTTGAGCAGGCACTGGCCTACGAGCACGGGGAGGGCGTTCCGCGTGACCTGGAGCTCGCCGCTGATCTGTATTGCGATGCAGCTCGTGCCGGCAGCGCCGAGGCCATGTACAACCTCGGCTGGATGTATGCCAACGGCCGGGGCGTGCAGCGGGATGATGCCTATGCGGCAACCCTCTTCGAAATGGCCTTGTTCATGGGGCATGGCGAGGCGGAGAAGGCGCGCCGGTTCGTTGGCGCCTACAGCGGAGCCGCGCCTGACTGCCTGCAATCCCGTGCCGCAGGCTGGGTCTTCTCGGCGCGGGAGACCTGGGACACCCAGAAGTATCTGGCCTCGCTGCCCGAGCAGAAGCGCAAGCTGGTTCAGCTCATCACCACCCTGGCGCCACGCTTCTCCATCGAGCCGCGCCTTGCCTTGGCCGTTGCCACAACCGAATCGAACTTTGATCCGAACGCGACTTCTCCCAAGAACGCCATGGGGGTGATGCAGCTGATCCCTGAAACGGCGTCACGCTTCAATGTCAGGGACAGCTACGATCCAGTCCAGAACATCAAGGGCGGGTTAGCCTATTTGCGGTGGCTGCTGGCTTATTATCAGGGCAATGTGGCCCTTGCCGTGGCGGGCTACAACGCCGGTGAGGGCGCGGTGGATCGTTATCGGGGGGTTCCTCCCTACCGGGAGACCCAGAATTATGTGCGGCGGATCATGGAGTTCTTCCAGCGCAAGGACCACCCCTTCGACGCCAGCGTGGTGGCAGCCTCTCCAGTGGTGCAGTCCATCCGGACCGCAGGCCGGTGAGCGCGTCCCTCAATGGCTTGAGGCGCGCTCTAATCGCAGCTCTGGGGCTGGGGTTTATTGCGCCCTTGCCGGTCCTGGCAGATCTGACCGACAGCGTGGCGCTGGTCAAGCGATCGGTCGTGGCAGTGGGTACCTTTCTGCCCACGCGCAGCCCCCAGTTCCGTTTTCTTGGTACCGGCTTTGTTGTCGGTGATGGGCGCCAAGTGGCGACCAATGCACACGTAGTGGAAGCAGTTCCGGAGCAGCGCGACCCCAATGAGCGCATTGTCGTTGTCTTGCCAGGAGTGGCGCGCGCCAACGTGCGGGGTGTGGAGCGAGATCTGCGTGACAGGGATCATGATCTGGCCCTGCTGTGGATTTCCGGGGAGCCACTCCCTGCACTCGAGTTGGCCGACTCGGATACGGCGCGCGATGGACAGGACATCGCCATGACGGGCTTTCCGCTCGGCGCCTCCCTGGGCCTCGTCCCTGTGACGCACAGGGGCATCATCGCCTCGATTCCTCCTGCAGGGCAGCCGCTGGACTCGGCTGGAAAGCTGGATTCGGCGACGATTCGGCGCTTGTCTGCCGGATCACGATTCAATGTACTGCAGCTTGATATCGTGTCCTATCCCGGCAACAGCGGTAGCCCTGTCTACGATACGCAAAATGGACATGTCCTCGGGGTCTTGAACATGGTCCTGGTGAAGGGGATGCGGGAGAACGCGATGACCAACCCTTCCGGCATTTCCTATGCTATCCCCGTCAATCACCTGAAGGCCTTGCTGGCCCGCTGAGCGGGCGCGACCCCGTTGGGGATCGCGCCACATTCCCATCAGGCCAGCTCGTCCATCGGGACGCAGGCACAGAACAGGTTGCGATCACCGTACACGTCGTCGATGCGGTTCACGCTCGGCCAGAACTTGTTCTCGCCCACCCAGGCCAGCGGGAAGACCGCCTCGGTGCGGGAGTAGGGGCGATTCCAGTCGCCGAGGAAGTCTGCCTGGGTGTGGGGGGCGTTCTTCAGCGGATTGTCCTCCGCCGGCAGGCGGCCTTCTTCGATGGCGCGGATCTCGTTGCGGATGCTCACCATGGCCTCGATGAAGCGGTCCAGCTCGCCCTTGTCTTCCGATTCGGTGGGCTCGACCATGATCGTGCCGGCCACCGGGAAGGACATGGTCGGCGCGTGGAAGCCGTAGTCCATCAGACGCTTGGCGATATCCACCTCGGAGATGCCGGTGGCCGCCTTGATCGGGCGGATGTCGAGGATGCACTCGTGGGCGACGCGGCCCTGGCTGCCGGTGTACAGCACCGGGTAGTGACCCTTGAGGCGGCTGGCCACGTAGTTGGCGTTGAGAATGGCCACCTCGGTGGCGCGCTTGAGGCCGCGGCCACCCATCATGGTGATGTACATCCAGGAGATCGGCAGGATGCTGGCGGAGCCGAACTGGGCCGCGGAGACCGCGCCCTGGCCGGCGTTGGGGCGATCCTCACGTCCGGTGGGGGCCACCACGTGGTCGGCCATGAAGGGCGCCAGGTGGGCCTTGAGGCCGATCGGGCCCATGCCCGGTCCGCCGCCGCCGTGGGGGATACAGAAGGTCTTGTGCAGGTTCATGTGGCTCACGTCGGCGCCGATGGTGGCGGGCGAGGTGAGGCCGACCTGGGCATTCATGTTGGCGCCATCCATGTAAACCTGGCCGCCGTACTGATGCACGGTGGCGCAGATCTCGCGGATGGCCTCCTCGAACACGCCGTGGGTGGACGGGTAGGTGATCATCAGCGCGGCCAGCTTGTCGGCGTGCTGCTCCGCCTTGGCCTTGAGGTCGGCCAGATCCACGTTGCCGTTGTCGTCGCAATTGACCACCACCACATCCATGCCGCACATCTGTGCGGTGGCGGGGTTGGTGCCGTGGGCGGACTTTGGAATCAGGCAGACCTTGCGGTGATGATCGCCGCGGGAGGCGTGGTAGCGCAGGATCGCCACCAGGCCGGCGTACTCGCCCTGGGCGCCGGAGTTGGGCTGCATGCAGATGGCGTCGAAGCCGGTGATCTCGCGCAGTTGGGCGGCGAGGCCTTCGATCATCTCGATGTAGCCGGTGGTCTGCTCGGCCGGCGCGAAGGGGTGGATGTCGGCGAACTCGGGCCAGGTGACCGGGATCATCTCGCTGGTGGCGTTGAGCTTCATGGTGCAGGAGCCCAGGGAGATCATCGAGTGGTCCAGCGCCAGGTCGCGGTTCTGCAGGCGCTTCAGGTAGCGCAGCATCTCATGCTCGGTGTGGTGGGTATTGAACACCGGGTGGCTGAGAATCGCGTCCGTGCGCAGCAAGGCCTCGGGCAGGTTGCCGCCACGGGCTGCGACGATGGCATCCAGGGCTGTGACGTCGGCGCTCACGCCGAAGACCTGGAGCAGGGCGGCAACATCGGCGGCCGTGCTCTTCTCGTCGAGGGAGAGGCCAAGGCCCTTGCCATCGATATGGCGGAGGTTGTAGCCCGCCGCCTGGGCCGCGGCGTAGATCGTGGCGGTCTGGTTCCCGGTGTCGATCTGCAGGGTGTCGAAGAACACCTCGGCAGCCAGCGTGAAGCCGGCCTGCTTGAGGCCTTCGGCCAGGGTGGCGGTCAGGCGGTGGATGCGCGCGGCGATGGTGCGCAGGCCCTCGGGGCCGTGCCAGACCGCGTACATGCCCGCCATGTTGGCCAGCAGCACCTGCGAGGTACAGATGTTCGAGTTGGCCTTCTCGCGGCGGATGTGCTGCTCGCGGGTCTGCAGGCTCATGCGCAAGGCGGTCTTGCCGCGGGCGTCCTTGGACACGCCGATGATGCGCCCGGGCATGGAACGGACATGGTTCTCACGGGTGGCGAAGAAGGCGGCGTGGGGCCCGCCGAACCCCAGGGGCACGCCGAAGCGCTGGGCCGAGCCGAGGGCGATGTCGGCGCCCAGCTCGCCCGGGGACTTGAGCAGCACCAGGGCCATCAGGTCGGAGGCCACGGCCACCACCGCGCCCTTGGCCTTGAGGCCGGCAATGCTTGCCGAGAGGTCGGTGACTTCGCCACGTTCGTTGGGGTATTGCAGCAGGGCGCCGAACACGTCGTGCCGGGCCGCATCGGCAGCGGGGCCGACGATCAGCTCGAAGCCGAAGTGGCCGGCGCGGGTGCGCATCACGTCGAGGGTCTGGGGGAACACGGCTTCGTCCACGAAGAAGCCCTGACCCTTGACCTTGGAGATGCGGCGGGCCATGGCCATGGCTTCGGCGGCTGCGGTGGCCTCATCCAGCAGGGAGGCATTGGCCAGCTCGAGGCCGGTCAGGTCGATCACCATCTGCTGGAAGTTGAGCAGGGCTTCCAGGCGGCCCTGGGCGATCTCGGCCTGGTAGGGGGTGTAGGCGGTGTACCAGCCCGGGTTTTCCATCACGTTGCGCAGGATGACCTTGGGCGTGATGGTGTCGTAGTAGCCCATGCCGATCAGGGACTTCTTCAAGACATTCTTGCCGGCGATGGCCTTGAGGCGGGCCAGCGCCACATGCTCGGCAGTCGGCTCGCCAAGGGCCAGGTCGGCAGGCAGGCGGATGCCGGCGGGTACGGTCTGGCCGATCAGGGTCTCGAGGGAATCGACGCCGACCGCGGCCAGCATGCCCGGCAGCTCGCTGGAACAGGGGCCCAGATGGCGGCGGATGAAGTCGTCGCCCTGTTCGAGTGCGGCGAGCGGGGCGGAGAGGAGGGTCTTCGACATGGGAAAAACTCGGGTTGGTTTACTGCGGGGCAAGAGCGGGGTGGGGCGCACCTGAGGGGGTGCGCCCGCGGCAGTGCGTGGGGATCAGCCCAGGGTGGCTTCGTAGCCGGCGGCGTCGAGCAGGGCATCGACATCGGCTGCGTTGGCGGGCTTCAGTTTGAACAGCCAGGCCGCGTAGGCGTCGGCATTGACCGACTCGGGTGCGTCTACGGCGGCCTCGTTCGAGGCGATGATCTCGCCGGCCACAGGGGCGTAGATGTCGGAGGCGGCCTTGACGGACTCGATCACGGCGATGGCTTCTTCCTGGGCCACCACGCGGCCGGCTTCCGGCAGCTCGAGGAAGACCACATCGCCGAGGGCTTCCTGGGCGTGGTCGGTGATGCCGATGGTGAGAGTGCCGTCAGCCTCGACACGAACCCATTCGTGGGAGGCGGTGTAGCGCAGATCGGTGGGGTTGCTCATGGTGTGTCCTTGTTCAAGTCGTTGAAGAGGGGATTCTGATTTCAGATCATGGCCTTGCCGTTACGGGCGAAAGGCGGTTTGACGACCCGGGCCTTGAGGCGCTTGCCGCGGATGTCCACCTCGACGGCGTCGCCGACGGCCACGCCGAGGGGCAGGCGGGCGAGGGCGATGGACTTTTCCAGGGTCGGCGAAAAGGTGCCGCTGGTGGTCTCGCCCACACCGGTCGCGGTGTAGACCTGCTGGTGGGAACGCAGGATGCCCTTGTCTTCCAGGATCAGGCCGAGCACCTGCTGGCTGGCGCCGTTGGCGACGAGGGCAGCCTTGCCCACAAAGTCGCGGCTGGCGTCCTTGAAGTCCACCGTCCATGCCAGGCCAGCATCGAGGGGGGAGACGTTCTCGTCCATGTCATTGCCGTAGAGGGCCATGCCGGCTTCCAGGCGCAGGGTGTCCCGGGCACCCAGGCCGCAGGGCTTGACGCCGGCGGCAACGAGGGCGGTCCAGGTGCTGGCAGCCTGGTCCACCGGCAGGGTCAGTTCGAAACCGTCTTCGCCCGTGTAGCCGGTGCGGGCGATGAAGAAGTCGCCCCAGGCGGTGGCCTGGAACACCTTGAGGCCGGCCGAGGCTGCTTCGGAGCCGGGCAGGGCGGCCCAGGTCTTGCTGCGGGCGTTGGGGCCCTGCACGGCAATCATTGCCAGGTCGCGGCGCACGGCCAGGGAGGCGCTCAGGCCGCTGGCGGCCAGGCGGGCCTGCATCCAGGCCACATCCTTGTCGGCGGTGCCGGCATTGACGACGATGCGATAGGACGTGTCGGACAGGTAATAGATGATCAGGTCGTCGATGACGCCGCCCTGTTCGTTGAGCATGCACGAGTAGAGGGCCTTGCCCGGCTCGCTCAGCTTGGCCACGTCGTTGGCCACCAGGCCGCGCAGGAAGGCCTTGGCGCCCGCACCTTGCAGGTCCAGGCCGAGCATGTGGGAGACGTCGAACATCCCGGCGTCACGGCGCACGGCATGGTGCTCCTCGATCTGGGAGCCATAGTTGACCGGCATGTCCCAGCCGGCGAAATCCACCATGCGGGCGCCAGCAGCGACGTGGGTGGCGAAAAGGGGGGTCTGTTGGGCCATGGGGCTCTCCGCAGCAATCGTTCAAGTGTAGAAAAGCAAAGGGGCCGAGGCGACATGAAATCGCCTCGGCCCCATCTGTCCTTTGTACCTGAGAGATTGCAGGCTCCTTGCGGAGGGCTGCGTGCCCCTTCGGTGGATGCGGCCGACGCACCTTGGGCGGGCGGCATCACTCTCCAGATTGTTGTTTCGTCGGCGGTCCTTTTGCCTGAGCGGTTCCGGGGGTTGCGCCTTCGGCGGCTCGCGGATGGATCTTCACGCGAACGCTCTCCCACACGACGGCGCGCACCTTACCATCGCAGGCGGGGCGGGGCAAGGGTCTGTTACACTTGTACGGATGACCCCGTCGAGAAGTCGCTTCCTGTCCGTGCGCGGCCTGCGTTATCACCTCCGCGAATGGGGGGAGCCGGGTGCGCCGGTGGTCTTCATGTTGCATGGCTGGATGGACGTCTCGGCCTCCTTCCAGTTCGTCGTCGACCACCTGCGGTCCGCCTGGCATGTGATTGCGCCGGACTGGCGGGGCTTCGGGCAGACCGAGTGGCGTGGCGATGCGTACTGGTTTCCCGATTATCTGGCCGATCTGGACTTCATCCTGCAGGCCTGCACCGGGGATGCGCCGGCGCGGCTGGTGGGGCACAGCATGGGTGGCAACGTGGCCTGCCAGTATGCGGGGGTGCGGCCGGCCCGCGTGGCGGCACTGGTGGCGCTGGATGCCTTCGGGCTGGCGGATTCAACGCCGGAGCAGGCGCCGCTGAGACTCGAAAAGTGGTTGCGTGAGCTGGCCTCCGGTTCCGCCTTCCGGGGCTATCCCGACCGGGCGGCGCTGGCGACGCGGTTGCAGGCGGACAACCCGCGGTTGACGCCTGAGCGGGCGGCCTTCCTGGCGATGCACCTCGGAGAACCGGATGGTCAGGGCGGCATCCGCTTGGCGGGCGATCCGGCCCACCGCCGCGTCAATCCGGTCCTGTATCGGCGCGCGGAACTGATGGCGGCCTGGCAGCGGGTCAGTGCGCCGGTCCTGTGGGTCTCGCCCGAGGGGGATGCACTGCGTCGGCGGATGGGGATCACGGACGCGGCGCATGAAGACGCGAAGGCTTGTTTCCGGGATTTCCGGGAATGTCTGCTGCCGGATTGCGGTCACAACCTGCATCATGACCAACCGGGGGAAGTGGCCCGGATCATCGAGACTTTCCTGCTGTCCAAGGAATCATGAACGCTCTGAACGCCGATCTGCATTGTCATTCCACGGCCTCCGACGGCACCCTGGCGCCCGCTGATGTGGTGCGTCGCGCGGTTGCCAACGGGGTCGATCTGCTCGCCCTGACCGACCATGACGAGTTGCTGGGCCTGCCGGAGGCTGCGGCCACGGCAGCGGAGCTCGGCTTGCGCTTCGTGCCGGGGGTCGAGGTTTCGGTGTCCTGGCTCGACCAGACCCTGCACATCGTCGGCCTGGGCATCGATCCCTCCAATACGGCCCTGATCGAAGGGCTTGCCCAGGTACGCGGCGGGCGGGACGGGCGTGCCGCGCGGATCGCCGCCGAACTGGAACGTATCGGCATCCGCGGCGCGATGGAGGGCGCCCTGCGCTACGCCGGCAATCCGGCCCTGGTCAGCCGTGCCCACTTTGCCCGCTTCCTGGTCGAGATCGGCGCCTCGCGGAACGTGCATGATGTCTTTCTGCACTATCTGGCCCGCGGCAAACCTGGCTATGTCGAACATGTCTGGGCCACGCTGGAAGACGCGCTGGGCTGGATCAAGGGGGCCGGTGGCCTGGCCGTGATCGCCCATCCCGGACGTTACCGGCTCAGCCATGCCGAGATGGACATCCTCTTCGAGCGCTTCCGCGAGCTTGGCGGAGATGCGGTCGAGGTGTCCTGCGGTGCCCACGACGGCGGGCAGTTGCTCGCCTTTGCACGACTTGCCCGCAAGTTCGGCCTGATGGCGTCGCGGGCTTCTGATTTTCATGGCCCCGAGGACAGCCCCATCGACCTCGGCCGGGCCGATCCCCTGCCGCCCGATCTCACCCCGGTGTGGACACGTCTGAACTAAGTCTTCCTGTATTCCTGATCACATGGCCCAGTACTTTTCCCTCCATCCGGAGCAACCCCAGCCCCGTCTCATCAAGCAGGCCGCGCAGATCATGCGCGATGGCGGCCTGGTGGCTTTTCCCACCGATTCGGCCTATGCCCTCGGCGGACATACCGGCGACAACCCCTTGCTGGCACGCATCCGGCGCATCCGGGGGGTGGATGAACGGCATCACTTCACGCTGCTGTGCCGTGACCTGTCCGACATCGCCACCTATGCGCGGGTGGACAACAGCCAGTACCGCCTCTTGAAGGCCACGACGCCCGGCCCCTACACCTTCATCCTCGAAGGGACCAAGGAGCTGCCGCGGCGCCTGCTGCACCCCAAGCGAAAGACCATCGGTCTGCGCATTCCGGATCACCCCCTGGTGTCGGCCCTGCTGGCTGAACTGGGCGAGCCGCTGCTCAGCTCGACCCTGTTGCTGCCGGGGGATGAGCATCCGCTGACCGACCCGGAAGAGATCCGTGACCGTCTCGAGAAGGAAGTGGATCTGGTCATCGAGGCCGGGGCCTGTCGCGGTGAGGCGACCACGGTGATCGACCTGACCGGTGGTTCGCCCGAGCTGGTCCGCGAGGGCATGGGCAGTCTGGCGCCCTTCGGTCTGTGAGCCGAATGCGCCGGCCGGCCGCCATGCGTCTCGGGGTGCACCGGGCCGTGTCTGATAGAATCGCGCCCCTTTGCTGATCGAGACCATGCAGGAACTCATCGTCACCCTGACCATCTGGGCACTGCCCGTGCTGTTTGCCATCACGCTTCATGAGGCGGCACACGGCTATGCGGCGCGCCATTTTGGCGACCCCACGGCTGAGCTGGCCGGTCGGATCAGTCTCAACCCCTTGCGTCACATCGACCCGATGGGGACGGTCGTGGTGCCGGGCTTGATCGTTGCCGTGAGCACGCTTCTAGGCGGTTCTCCGATGCTCTTTGGCTGGGCCAAGCCGGTGCCGGTGGATTTCCGGCGTCTGCACAATCCCAAGGCCGACATGCTGTGGGTGGCAGCCGCCGGCCCGTTCGCCAATCTGGTGATGGCCTTCGGCTGGGCGGTGCTGTTCCGTTTTGCGCTGCAGTCGCCCGAGAACGTCTATGCGCTGCCGATGGCCAAGATGGCCGATGCGGGCATGCAGATCAATGCGGTGCTGCTGTTCCTCAACCTGTTTCCCCTGCCGCCGCTCGACGGCGGTCGCATCGCGGTCAGCCTGCTGCCTTCCGGTCCGGCCTACAAGTTCGCCCAGATCGAACCCTACGGCTTTCCGATCCTGCTGGTTTTGCTGTTCACCGGTATCCTTGGCGATATTCTTGGCCCCTTGGTGGCCATTTTCCGTTTCGCCCTCGCAACCTTCATTGGACTCTGATTACCCATGTTCGCTGAACGTGTCCTCTCCGGCATGCGCCCCACCGGGCGCCTCCATCTCGGTCATTACCACGGTGTCCTCAAGAACTGGGTCAAGCTGCAGGCTGAGTACCCCTGCCTTTTCTTTGTGGCCGACTGGCATGCCCTGACCACCGACTACGACAACCCCAAGGGAATCGAGAACAGCGTCTGGGACATGGTGGTGGACTGGCTGGCCGCCGGGGTCGATCCGTCGCAGGCCACCATCTTCATTCAGTCGCGGGTGCCCGAGCACGCCGAGCTGCACCTGCTGATGTCGATGATGACCCCGCTCGGCTGGCTCGAGCGGGTGCCGACCTACAAGGATCAGCAGGAGAAACTGGCCAGCAAGGACTTGTCCACCTACGGTTTCCTGGGTTACCCGCTGCTGATGAGCGCCGACATCCTGATCTACCGCGCCGACAAGGTGCCGGTGGGTGAGGATCAGCTGCCTCACGTGGAGTTCACCCGCGAGCTGGCACGGCGTTTCAACCACATGTATGGACGCGAGCCGGGCTTCGAGGAGAAGGCCAAGGAGGCGATCAAGAAGCTCGGCTCCAAGCGTGCCCGGCTGTACGAGGAGTTTCGCACCCGCTTCCAGCAGAACGGTGACGACGAGGGCTTGGCCCTCGGCAAGGCCCTGCTCGAGGAAGCCCAGAGCCTGTCCCATGGTGACCGGGAGCGCCTGTATGGCTACCTCGAGGGCGGCGGCAAGATGATCCTGGTGGAGCCGGGGGCGCTGCTCACCGAAGCTTCACGCATGCCGGGTCTCGACGGCCAGAAGATGTCCAAGTCCTATGGCAACACGATCTTCCTGCGCGAGGAGGCCGAGCCCCTCGCCAAGAAGATCCGCACCATGCAGACTGATCCGGCCCGGGTGCGCCGTACCGACGCCGGTGACCCGGAGCGCTGCCCGGTGTGGCAGTTCCATGTGATCTACTCCGATGAAGGCACGCGCAACTGGGTGACCCAGGGGTGCAAGAGTGCCGGCATCGGCTGTCTGGAGTGCAAGCAGCCGGTGATCGATGCGGTGTTGAAGGAGCAGGAGGTCATGCGCGAGCGGGCCCAGCCCTATCTCGACGATCCGTCCCTGGTGCGCAGCATCGTGGCGGATGGTTGTGACAAGGCACGCAAGCTGGCCCAGGAAACCATGCGCGAAGTCCGCGACGCCATGGGCTTGAGCTACAGCTGATGGGCTGTCGGAGCCGCGGCTCGGAGGTTCGCCTTGGAGGCGGGGAGGCGGCATGTTAACCTGCCGGCTGAATTTGAAATGGTGACTGCCGCCCTCGATCTGGCGCCGCCCGCCGAGCCGGTCGAGGTGGTGGTGGGCCGGATGTACGGCCAGCCGATCTTTGATCTGCCGAAGGATCTGTACATCCCGCCGGATGCGCTGGAGGTCATCCTCGAGGCGTTCGAGGGGCCGCTTGATCTGCTGCTCTATCTGATCCGCAAGGCCAACGTCAACGTTCTTGATATTCCGATGGTGCCGCTGACGGCCCAGTATCTCGAGTACGTGGAGGCCATGCGTGCCCACAATCTCGAACTGGCTGCAGATTACCTCCTGATGGCGGCGACGCTGCTGGAGATCAAGTCCCGGCTGTTGCTGCCGAGGCCGCCGCGGGAGGATGAGGCCGAAGACCTGGACCCCCGGGCCGAGCTGGTGAGGCGTCTGCTGGAGTATGAGCAGGTCAAGCTGGCGGCCATGCGTCTGGATGAGTTGCCCCGGGTGGGGCGCGATTTCGAGTGGGTCGGCGTGTTTGTCGCCGAGAAGGTGGTGCAGCGGCTGCCGGAAGTCAGCCTGCACGATCTGCAGCTGGCGTGGCTGAAGATCGCCCGCCAGGCCCGCCTGAAGCGCCATCACACCATCCAGCGCGAGGAGCTGTCGGTGCGTGAGCACATGACCCTGATCCTGCGCAAGCTGCGTGACGATGCCTTCGTCGTGTTCGAGTCGCTTTTCGATCCGGAGCTGGGCGTCCCCAGCCTGGTGGTGAGTTTTCTGGCCACCCTCGAGCTGGTCAAGGAGCGGCTTGTTGTTGTGACCCAGAACGAGGCCTTTGCCCCAATCTACGTAAAGCGTGCCGATGGACCTGCAGGAGACGCCTGAGTTTTACAAGCGGGTGCTGGAAACGGCCCTGCTGGCTGCGGCTGCGCCCGTTCCCGTGGGCGAGCTGCGTCGCCTGTTCGTGGATGAGCCGCCCCCTGATCTGGTGCGACGTCTGTTGTTCGAGCTGGTGGAGGACTGGCAGGGCAGGGGGGTCGAGTTGATCCAGACCGCCGGTGGCTGGCGGTTCCAGACCCGCCCCGAGTATCAGGTCTACCTGGACCGCCTGAAGGAAGAGCGGCCGCCCAAATATTCGCGGGCGGTTCTCGAAACGCTCGCCATCATCGCCTACCGGCAGCCGGTGACCCGGGGCGACATCGAGGACATCCGCGGGGTGATGGTCTCGACCAATGTATTGAAGACCCTCGAATCGAGGGGGTGGGTGGATGTGGTGGGGCACCGGGATACCCCCGGCCGGCCCGGCCTCTATGCCACGACGCGAAAATTCCTGGAGGATCTCGGGCTGCGTAGCCTGACCGAGCTGCCTCCGTTGACTGAAATCGAAAGGATCATGGATCTTGTCGACCTCCCAAAAACCGAAGAACCGGCCGTTTAAGGCCAAGCCCGGCCGGTCGGCCCCCGAGTCGGGGCGCCCGGGTGCTCCGGCCTCCCGTGGTGGTCGCCAGGGGCGAGGCCGGCAGCAGGAACCGGACGGCAACCGTCCCGAGCGTCCCGCCAGGGGCGGCGAGGAGGGGCGTCAGCCGCGCAGCAATGCGTCGGCCATAGGCCTGTCCGACCTGCGCGGTGGCAAGGGGAGCTGGCGTGCACGCAAGCCCCAGGGCATCGTCGGGCCGGATGGTGGCTATCCGCTGGCCAGTAGCGAACTCCTGCCCCCGCTTGAAGGCGAGCGCCCCCGCAGACCGTCGGATGCCGCCTATACCGAGCCGCAGCGCCTGCACAAGGTGCTGGCGGCGGCGGGCATCGGGTCTCGTCGCGAGATCGAGGAGTGGATCGTCGCCGGTCGGATCTCGGTCAATGGCGAACCTGCCGATGTGGGGCAGAAGGTCGGGCCGGGTGATCGCGTGCGGGTCAATGGCAAGCTCATGCCCATCCGTTTCGCGCCGCGCATCCCCCGTGTGATCCTCTACCACAAGCCCGAGGGCGAGATCGTTTCCCGGGACGATCCGGATGGCCGCCCCACCGTGTTCGATCGTTTGCCCAATCTCCGCAAGGGGCGCTGGATTGCGGTCGGCCGGCTGGACTTCAATACGTCCGGCCTGCTGCTCTTCGTGAACGATGGCGATCTGGCCAACAAACTGATGCATCCCCGCTACGAACTCGATCGGGAGTATGCAGTGCGCATCCTTGGTCAGCTCGACGAGGCGCAGCGCGAGGCTTTGCTGAAGGGGATCGAACTCGACGATGGTCCGGCACGCTTCAACACCCTGCTGGATGCGGGGGGGGAGGGGGCGAACCACTGGTATCGCGTGACCCTGTCCGAAGGGCGCAACCGTGAGGTGCGGCGCATGTTCGAGGCCCTGGGGCTCACCGTCAGCCGTCTAATGCGCGTTCGCTATGGCCCGGTAGTGCTGCCGTCGCGCCTCAAGCGGGGGATGTGGGAGGACATGCCGGTGGAGCAAGTGTGTTCACTTGCAGGGCTTCCCAAGCCGGACGTTCAGGGGGGCAAGCCCAAGCGGCCGGCGCGTCAGCCGCGTCGCCAGCCCGGATTCTAAGGGGTTTGTGTTATAGGCAAATTGCGCCCGCTTCGGCGGGCTGCTATAATCAGCCCGTTTTATCGGTTCGGGCACAGTGAACTGCGCGGTTGAGAGAAACCGTGTGGCTCGTGAGAACCGACATCCGGTCGAATTAAACAGGGATGGGCGTTTCGCCCATTTTTCATTTGTGGGCTAGGAATTTGCAGGGTAGTCAATGGATTTGCTGAAACTGATCGAGCAGACTGCGGAAGGCCTCGGGTATGAACTCGTGGATTTCGAAACTTCGCCCCGTGGGCGGCTCATGCGGGTCTTCATCGATTCGCCTGATGGCATCACGGTGGACGACTGCGCAACGGTCAGTAACCAGCTGACGCGGATCTTCGAGGTTGAAAACGTCGATTACGACCGCCTCGAGGTGTCTTCGCCGGGGCTTGATCGGCCGATCAAGAAGCCTGCCGATTTCGAGCGCTTCGCAGGTCAGGATGTTCAGGTCCGCCTCCGCATGCCGATCGCCAATCAACGCAATTTTGCCGGGGTCCTGCAAGGTCTGAAGGAAGGCGTCGTGACCCTGGAGACGGAAAAGGGATCGATGGAGATCCCGTTTGAAGAAATCGAGAAGGCCCGCCTGGTTCCCAGGTTTTAAGGGATTTGGAGGTTTGCAGGTATGAGCCGCGAAATTTTGCTGTTGGTCGACGCCCTGGCCCGCGAGAAGAACGTTTCGAAGGATATCGTTTTCTCGGCGCTGGAGTCCGCCCTGGCCCAGGCCACCAAGAAGCGCATCAATGATGAAGCCGATGTGCGTGTGTCCATCGACCGGGAAACCGGCGATTACGAATCCTTCCGTCGCTGGCAGGTGCTGCCCGACGAAGATGTCGAGAACGATGAAGCCCAGATGGGTCTGATCGATGCTCGAGAGGAATATCCCGAGATCCAGGTCGGCGATTTCGTCGAAGAAGGTCTCGAGCCGATCGATTTCGGCCGTATCGGTGCCCAGGCCGCCAAGCAGGTGATCCTGCAGAAGGTGCGCGACGCCGAGCGCGAGCAGATCCTCAATGACTTCCTTGATCGCAAGGAATTCATCATCTCCGGCAGCATCAAGCGCATGGAGCGGGGCAATGCCATCATCGAGGTCGGTCGTCTGGAGGCCGTGCTGCCCCGCGATCAGATGATCCCCAAGGAGAATCTGCGTGTCGGCGACCGCGTCAAGGCCTATCTGCTGCGCATCGACCGGGGTGCCCGTGGTCCGCAGTTGGTGCTGTCCCGGACTGCGCCCGAGTTCGTGATGCGCCTGTTCGAGCTTGAAGTGCCCGAGATCGACGATGGCCTGCTGGAGATCAAGGCCTGCGCCCGCGATCCCGGCCTGCGTGCCAAGATCGGCGTCAAGTCGAATGATCCGCGCATCGACCCGATCGGTACCTGCGTGGGCTTGCGTGGCTCCCGGGTGACGGCGGTGCGTAACGAGATCGGTGGCGAGAACATCGACATCGTGTTGTGGTCGCCGGAACCCGCCCAGTTCGTGATCGGTGCGCTGCAGCCGGCCGAAGTGTCCTCCATCGTCGTTGATGAGGAAGCGCATGCCATGGATGTGGTGGTCGACGAGAACAATCTCGCCATCGCCATCGGCCGCAACGGGCAAAACGTGAAACTGGCTTCCGAGCTGACCGGCTGGTCCATCAACCTGATGACCGAAGCCGAGTCGGAACGCAAGTCCGAGGCCGAGCACAGCAGCGTCCGCCAGCTCTTCATCGAGAAGCTGGACGTGGACGAGGAAGTGGCCGACATCCTGATCGACGAGGGCTTCTCGTCCCTCGAGGAAATCGCCTACGTGCCTCTGGCCGAAATGCTGGAAATCGAATCCTTCGACGAAGAAACGGTGAACGAGCTGCGCAACCGCGCCCGCAACGTGCTCCTTACCGAAGCCATCGTGACTGAAGAGCAACTGGAAACCGTCGCCGAGGACCTGCTGGGCCTCGAAGGCATGGACAAGCCCCTGGCCGCCAAGCTGGCCCAGGGCGGCGTGCATTCCCGTGACGAGCTGGCTGATCTTGCAGTCGATGAACTGATGGAGATGTCGGGGCTGGACGAAGAGCGGGCCAAGAATCTGATTACCAAGGCGCGCGCGCACTGGTTCGAGTAACACCCCGGAGGTTCAATATGGGACAGACAACCGTTACACAATTTGCCGGCGAACTTCGAATGCCGGCCTCCGTGTTGCTCGAGCAGTTGCAAAAGGCTGGCGTTGACAAGGCACGGGAAACCGATCTGCTCTCCGAGCAGGACAAGACTCGCCTGCTGGATTTCCTGCGGCGTGCACACGGCGACACCGCCGCCAAGTCCAAGATCACCCTGACGCGCAAGCAGACCAGCGAGATCAAGGCAACCGACTCCACCGGACGTGCCCGCACGGTCCAGGTGGAGGTCCGCAAGAAGCGTGTCTTCGTCAAGCGTGACGACGCGCTGGTGCCCGAGTCCGCGCTGTCGGCCGCTGATGCTTCGGAGCCGGTTGTCGCGTCCGATGCGGAGCTCGAAGCAGCAGCTGTCGAGGTGCCCGAGATCGTCGAGGCTCCGGTCGCAGTCGAGGTCGCGCCGGTGCTCGAGGCTGCCCCTGAGCCTGCCCCGGCTCCCGCGCCGGAGCCCGAACCCGAGCCCGTACCCGAGCCGGTTGTCGAAGCTGCGCCCGAACCCGTGGTCGAGCCGGAGCCTGCTCCGGCCCCCGCACCGGCTCCGGCTCCGGTGGTCGAGGCAGCCGCTCCGAAGGTGGAGCAGCGTCCCGCCGCTCCGGTGCGTCGTGTGGTGACCGGCTCCATCCTGTCTGCTGAAGAAAAGGCTGCCCGGGAGCGTGAGGCACAGCGTGCAGCTGAGCTGCAGGCGCGTCAGCTTGCCGATCTGAAGGAAAAGCAGGAGCGCGAGGCGCGTGCCCGCGCGGCCATGCTGCAGCGCGCCGAGGACGAGAAAGCGCGTCTTGCCGCGGCCGAGAAGGCCAAGACCGAAAGTGAAGCGGCGCCCAAGAGCGGCACGCTGCACAAGCCGGCCAAGACGGAAGACAAGAGTGTCCGCAAGGATGTCAAGAAGGCCGTCGCCAAGGATGCGCCGGGCGACTCCAAGCGTCGTGGCGGTGGCCTGAAGACCCGTGGCGACACGACCGGTGGTGCGGCGGGTTGGCGTGGCGGTGGCCGCAGTGGCGGTCGCGGCGGTCGTCATCAGGATGCGCCGTCCTTCGTTGCGCCGACCGAGCCGATCGTGCGTGAAGTGCACGTTCCGGAAACCATCTCCGTTGCCGATCTGGCTCACAAGATGGCCGTCAAGGCCACCGAAGTGATCAAGGCACTGATGAAGATGGGCTCCATGGTCACCATCAACCAGGTGCTGGATCAGGATACGGCCATGATCCTGGTCGAGGAAATGGGCCACAAGGCCGTTGCGGCCAAGCTCGACGACCCGGATGCCTTCCTTGAGGACAATGCCGAGCACAAGGACTTTGCCCTTGAGCCGCGCGCGCCGGTCGTCACCGTGATGGGTCACGTGGACCACGGCAAGACCTCGCTGCTGGACTACATCCGGCGTGCCAAGGTGGCCGCAGGTGAAGCGGGTGGCATCACCCAGCACATCGGCGCCTACCATGTGGAGACGGATCGCGGCATGATCACCTTCCTGGATACCCCGGGTCACGAGGCCTTCACGGCCATGCGGGCCCGTGGTGCCAAGGCCACCGACCTGGTGGTGCTGGTGGTGGCGGCGGACGATGGTGTGATGCCCCAGACCAAGGAAGCCATCCACCACGCCAAGGCGGCCGAAGTGCCCCTGATCGTTGCGGTCAACAAGATCGACAAGCAGGGGGCCAACCCCGAGCGCGTCCGCCAGGAGCTGATCGCGGAAGGCGTGGTGCCGGAAGCCTACGGCGGCGACACGATGTTCGTGGAAGTGTCTGCCAAGGCGGGTACCGGCATCGACGAGCTGCTCGAGTCCATCCTCCTGCAGGCGGAAGTGCTGGAGCTGAAGGCGCCCCGTGAATCCATGGCCAAGGGCCTGATCATCGAAGCGCGTCTGGACAAGGGCCGTGGCCCGGTGGCCACCCTGCTGGTCCAGAGCGGTACGCTGCGCCGTGGTGACGTGATTCTGGCCGGTGCAACTTTCGGTCGTGTCCGCGCCATGCTCGACGAGAACGGCAAGCCCATCGACGAAGCGGGGCCGTCCATCCCCGTCGAGATCCTGGGCCTCTCCGAGGTGCCGGGGGCTGGCGACGAGGTGGTGGCTCTTGCCGACGAGCGCAAGGCCCGCGAAATCGCCCTGTTCCGTCAAGGCAAGTTCCGTGACGTCAAGCTGGCCAAGCAGCAGGCCGCCAAGCTGGAGAACATGTTCGAGCAGATGGGCGAGGGCGAGGTCAAGACCCTGCCGCTGATCATCAAGGCCGACGTGCAGGGTTCCCAGGAAGCGCTGGCACACTCGCTGGTCAAGCTGTCCAACGACGAAGTGCGCGT
>JAFLDU010000304.1 GCA_017309145.1 Zoogloea sp.
ATGAATGCGCTCTAGCGTCGCCATTCAACGCCCCTGGGACGCTTAACAATGTCCATAGATAGAACTCAATAGCTTAGGCGTCCGCACTATACAACTTACTCTTATCGATGCTGTAGATCTCCATGGCTGGGGTGAAGTCCGCCAGAACACGCACCACACGGCTGCTCATGTCCGCATACAGCGCATAGTTACTGGAGAAGGCGAGGATGCCATGGGCTCGCGCCATTTCCTGAAGCTGAAACCAGGGGGCGCCCATCGGCACGCCAAGGGCCTTGGACTCCGCCGACCGGGCCACAACACACCCATCATTGTTCGATAGGACCACGATGGGCTTGCCGGCCAGGGTTGGATCGAAGAGCTTCTCGCAGGACGCGTAGAAGTTGTTGCAGTCCACAAGCGCGATGACAGCCATCTCAGGCCCCGATCCGCTTGAACTTGCCGACCACCACACCCCAGATCACCAGCTCGGCCCCGTCGTGCAGGTCGATGGCGGGATAGGCTGGATTCTCGGCGATCAGGGCAATACGACCACCACGACGGAAAAAGCGCTTCACCAGGCGCTCACCGTTGAGGAAGGCCACCACCACGTGCCCGTGCCTCGGCGTGATGCTGCGATCCACCACCAGGATATCCCCGTCGAAGATCTCAGCGCCCTGCATGGAGTCGCCCTGCACCTGGAAGAAAAAGGTGCTGACCGGGTTTCGGACGAGGTACTCGTTGATGTCGAGGCTACGGTCTGCGTAGTCCTCGGCCGGTGACGGGAAGCCAGCAGAGATCGGAGTGAGCCCAAGCGGAAAGGCGCGCTTTAGTGCATCGAGACTGGGCAGCCTGCAGTCGGGGAAGTCTTCAGGCCCGGGGAGATGGTCGGTGTGCATCTGACTTTGAAACGCCAAATACTGTAAACATATACAGCAATCGATAGGCAGTCAAAGTGCCTTCAGATGCGCAGCCAAGATCATTGATCGCAACACAGACCATGAAACGTCGCGAGGTTGCGGATCTGACTGGCAAGCGACGCCAGTGCGTTATCCGCACCTGCTTGGCGCGAAGCTCTGTTCGGACCGAGTACGGCGCCTTCGTCAGGATCTCAGTTCAGCGAACAGACTGATCGCGGCATCTTCGCTCAAGAACAGAAGTCGTAGCAGTGTGACCGCCCCGTCGGGCATGTCCTCACCAGCCTCATATCTACTGCCACTCGACTGGGAGATGCCGAGAAGATCCCAGAACGCAGCCTGAGACAAGCCGAGGGCGGCTCTCAGTGCCTGGGCCCCTTGTCCGTTGCTCACTGCACTGACCACCTCGCGCTTAACCTCGCCGAGATGCCGGCATGGCTCGCGAAGCCTAGCCATGAAGGAGCGGGCCTCGTCTTCGGGATCGTAGGTCAGGCGTACCAGTGCCATGGTGGCGAACGGCACATCCCTCCCTGTCTCGTAGCGGCTGCCGGCACTCTGCGATATCCCGAGGCGCCCCCAGAAGGCAGATTGCGTCAGGCCCAACGCCTTCCGCATTGCCGCGATCCCTCGCGTCTCCGGGGCACTGACAGGCTCCCCCTCGAGAATTTCGGTGTCGTCATGAGAGTAGGCTGGGCTACAGCAGCAGAGAATGTGCAGATCCTGCCCACCGTCAGCCTCAATGCAATGCGGTGTCCCGGGCAGAATGCAGACGGTGTCCCCCTCGGACACTCGGAATGACTCGTCACCAAGCGTCATGACCCCAGTTCCGCGGGTGACGTGGTACAGCTCTTCGGTGATCTGGTGCCGATGCAATAGAGTGCGTGCCCCACCGGGGATGATGGCCTCCGCCAAGCTCTGAGCCTTGTTCCTGTGAGTCCCCGGATGCATCAGTTCCCGGATGATGCTCTGGTCCTTGGTGTGATAGGGCGTCACCGCCGCATAGGGCTGCACCATCAGGGGTGCAGAGCGCCGCTTTCGAGAAATGGGCATAGCTACCTCGGCTGATCGTTTCGCAACCTACCTGCAAGCACTCTTGAGGGCTGCGGGGTCCGTCACGAACTGGTTCCCCTTCCCCTGCCACCGGACGATGCGCTGATCCCGCGTGCGCTCCCAGTCGTCGACAGGGTAGGTCCTCGCCCAGGCACACATCAGCTTCTTGTCCTTCGCGCTCAGGGCAAGCTTGTAGGTCTGGGACATGTAGAGGGTGATGCGCGCCAGGCGGCCCCGCACTTCTGGCCGGGGCTGAACGCTCTTCGCCTTGAAGTCCACCACCGTGGAGCAGGAACCATACATCGGCGACGGCTCGGGGGACAGCACACCATAGGCGAAGTTGTTCCGATCCCCGTTGATCTCCCCTATCGCCGGCACCAGATTGTTCAGGTCGCCCTCGGCCAACTGGAACACGGGATCATTCTCCGTGCAGTCCTTGCGGCCGCCGGCCTGCCAGCACTGCCTCTGGTGGCCGATCACCCAGGCCGGCACGACATGCTCCCATTCGATGCGGCCCGCGCGGATCGCGTTCTTTCTGGGCTTGGCATCACAGGAGGAAAGATGCACCACGGTGCCGATGTACCTGCAGCCGCAGTAGATGTCCTCCTCCAGACCGGCGAAGACGGCCGGCAGCACCTTCTTGGCGTTGGCGAAGTTGCGGGGGCCGACCTCGTGCTTGCTGTTGACTGGGGCGAGTGCTGGCGCCGTAGGCTGAGCTGCTGCGGGCGCCTGTGGGGCTGATCGCTCCGAAACTGTGGCTGGAGGGGTGTGAAGAGCACTGCAACCGGCAAGAAGGCCGGCAATGACAAGGAGGGCTTGGCGCATCTCATCAATTTTACCCCCTGCTTGCAAAACGCTTCGCGCAGGGGACGGGCTTCAGCCGGACGGTGACTTTACAGGGAGCGCCGCGTCGCTAAGCCACAGCCCTGCCAAACCGTCCCCCAGCTTCGATAGCCCAGCAATAGAGATCATCTGACAGGAACGCAACCGAGCGCTGCGGCAGCTCGCCTGTTTGGGCAACCTCGCCCATCACCAGGGCTACCTCGACCGCGTCAATCCACGGCCAAACGTGCCCCGGAAATAACTTGACCTCGCCACCACTGGGAGAGTTGAGGAGCGCTTGCCACCAGCGCCCCTCTGGTTCGGCGGGCACCTCCTCAGATGTACTCCTCAACATCAGCACACCAACCGTGAGGGCGTCCGGCAGCACCCGGACCTTGTGCAGGCTGACCGGATCGAGGATGTAGGGGCTGATGTCGAGCACATCACTCTCGATCCACCGGCAGGACGCGACTCCCTTGCGGTTCGAGATCAGCGGCAACGGTGCATGCAGGATCTCACCCGCCCGCTCATAAACCGGGGCGTAACGCAGCAGCACCGGAACCCCATAACGCACTGCGGGGTATCCGCTGATCAGATCACGGAGCAAAGACTGGAGCGAAACTCTCAAGGCTGACGGACAGCCGTTGAGACAATCCACCACGTCGGCGTAGCGGGCACTGGGCAGCCACGACTGTAACGCCCGAATCGCGCCGGTGGCATCGTACCGGGCAAGGCTGTCGTATAGCGCCTGGTGCTTGAAGAGGGCTGGCGAGTCCATTCCTCGATTATGAACACGCAGGCATCAAAACCGCGTCGCCGCAGTGCCCATATTGGCGCGCTCAGCTATGCCGTGGTGCGGCCCCGACGATTCAAACCATCAGGCCAAGCACGGAAAGCCACTCAATCACGGTGGAACCTGCGCTTGATGCTCTACCACCTCGGATCATTCGCCGCCACCCCATCCAGCTTCGCACACGCCCAGCGCCTGATCTGCAGGAGTGCCTCCGCCCAGCTCCGGGGCGTGAGCATTCGCCACGCCGCCTCCGGTTGAGGCCAGATCCTCCGAACACGAAACATCAGGATGTCCGGCTGCGACAGGTCCGCCGGGTTCGCTTCGTGGCCCACCTGATACAGAACCACGTAGGCCGGCAGCCCGGAGCGCTGGGCGAGCCGCGCCGTCACCGTGCGGGCCTTGGTCTTCTGCCCCACGTCTCTGGCCGTCTCAATCAGCGCCAGGGGCTCCCGGTCCCGGTCGTCGTACTCGACGTACAGGGCGCCGTCCAGATCGATCATGGAGAGCCTGACGGCCTCCTCGATGCCGACATAGCGGCGAGTACTCTGCGCCCGGTGCCAGGCTGAGTACGCCTGATCCCGGGTTCCGTAGCGTTCGGTCTGCATGGCACCTCCAACGCATTGAGGGGTGAGGGAGGCCATGGTGTGCCTTGGCCGTCCCGATGGGAGTCAGTTGTGCAGGTCCTCCAGCTCAGCCTGAGCCATCGCTGCCAACTGGAGGGCGCCGGCCAGCAGCGCCTCCATTTCGTCGGCCGACAGCACGGTCAGATCTTTCCTATCCCCAGACAGCAGGGTGAGGTGATTCGCGGCGAGGCCCAGCGTAGTGGCTACACAGGTGATTGCCCGGTAGATCGCGCCTGCCTGATCGGCCGTCAGGGTTACCGGGGCGCTGAAGTCCTGCCAATGTTCTCTCCCGCTGGCGCTCATTGCGTCACCCCACCTTTCTGAACTTGCGTCAAAGCAGCGTCTGCAAAGTCCGCCATGTCGCCGGCGACCAACCGGCCCAGCGCGGCCAACTTGCCAGCGTCGGAGCCCTTGGGCGCCTTCTCCTTGATGGAGAGCAGTAGGGCGGCGAGTTGCGAGAAGGAATCTCTGCAATAGCTCAGGCAGCCTTCCAAGTCGCTGATGGAGAGCCTGTCGCTTGTGGTGAAGGTGATGTCAGCATTCATTGCGCAATCCTCCTGGCAAAGGTGAGGCGGAAGGCCCGGGCCGGGCCCGTGAAGCGTCTCAGAAGCCGATAGAGGGTGAGCGTGGTCATGCCTCACCCCCTTCGCTCTCGGTGACAGTGGAGCTCAGGACGATGAGCAAAGCACGGGGCACACGCTCATGTCCGAGACACAGCGGCGCCGGCTTGTCGTCCCAGGTGATGCAGGCGGATCCGTCTGGATAGACCTTCATCACCGTGCCGGTGCGGCCGGCATGGAGGGTGCGAACCCGGTCACCAATGGCCAGGGGCTCGCGGACCACAACCGCCGGATGACAGGTGGAGGGCAGCGCGGTCCGAGTGGGCTGCGGTGCTCCATGGGGATGGTGGGCGTTCATTCCTTCACCCTCCCATGCCGCTCGAGCACATCGAAGGCATGCTCTTCGAAGATCGACGCGCAGTCGGCCGCCTCTGCAGCGAGATCCGCCGCGATGTCGCGCTTGATGGAGGCGATGGCGCTGGCCAGCTTGGAATACTCGGCCACCAGATCGTTGTACTTTTCTGTGATGCT